>JAIEOO010000069.1 GCA_019750475.1 Acetobacteraceae bacterium
CAGCGCGGCCTCGGCGGCGGGGGCGCGGCGCGCGCGGTCGGCCATGCCGCCGAAGGCGAGGCGCGCCCGCGCCACGACGCCGCTCTCGAACGCCACCAGCGCGGCGAGCGACACGGCGGAGATGTCCTGGTCATGGCGGCGCGACAGCTTCTCCGCGACCAGCAACGCGCCGGCGGGCGGCCGCGGCAGCCGCACCGCGACGATCAGTTCGTCCGGAGCCAGGGCGTTGCGCCGGTAGCCGGTCAAGAAGTCCTCGACCGGGAGGTCGCGCGCCGAGGTCTCCACCACGGCGCCGAGCGCGATCAGCACCGGCAGCGCGTCGCCGATCGGCGAGGCCGTGCCGAGATTGCCCGCGATCGTGCCGAGCCCCCGGATCTGCCGCGAGCCGAGCCGCGCGAGATAGGGCGCGAGCGATGCGAAATCGGCGTCGCGCCGGCAAGCGGCGAGCCATTCGGCGTAGCTCGCGGCGGCGCCGACCCGCATCCCGGCCGCGTCCATCTGGATGCCATGCATCTCGGCGACGTTGAGCAGGCAGATCACCTCGGCCGGGCGCTCCCGATGTTCGGAGAGGCGCAGGCCAAGATCGGTGCCGCCCATCAGCAGCCAAGCGCCAGGGTGCGCGCGGCGCAGGGCCAGCGCCTCGTCGAGCGTCGCAGGCAGGTGGAAGCCCCCGAACCGCGCGCTGGCTGGGGCGTCCAGGACCGGTGCCGGCGCGCCGTCGTCGGTCATGCGCGCCATCGCATCCATGATCGGGCGATAGCCGGTGCAGCGGCAGAGATTGCCGGCCAGCGCCTCGTGCGGATCGCCGCCCTCGCGGGTCCAGGCCCAGGCGGCCATGACGATGCCGGGCGTGCAGAAGCCGCATTGCGTCGCGTCCGCCTCGGCCATGGCGCGGCTGACAGGGTGCGGTGCGCCGTCGGGGCCGCGCAGCCCCTCCACCGTGCGGATCGCGCGGCCATGCAGCTGCCCGATCGCGCAGAGGCAGGCGTTGACGGGCGTGCGCGACCCGTCCGCGCCTTCCAGAACCACGGTGCAGGCGCCGCAATCGCCCTCGGCGCAGCCTTCCTTGGTGCCTGTCAGCCCCTCCTGCCGCAGCCAGTCGAGCACGGTCGTGGTGGGGTCGGCATCGGGCATGCGCGGCACGCCGTTCAGCGTCAGCCGCAGGGCGGTTTCGGTCATGCCGTCAACATAGGCGAAGATGACAGGCGCTTCACCCGTCGCCGACCGATTTGCGCGGTGGGCGGGCCGTGCTTCCCTGCGACGGCCATGGATGCGCCGGACCGCCAGCCGCTCGTCACCTCCTTCCCGGACGGCCGCCTCCTGCTCGAGGGTCCGGGATGCCGGCTGGTCCTGGGTCTCGAAGGGCCTCGGCCGCGCGTGCTCGCGGCGCGCGATGCCGCCCGCGCCGTCTTCCCGGCGCTGCAGCCGGTTCCCGTCCCGCCCGCCTTGGCCCGGGCCTTCGGCACCGATGACGGCTCCGCGACCGGGGCGGCGCTCGCCGAGGCGCTGCTCGCCGCCCTGCCGGAGGTGCCGGTCGCCTGGGTCGAGCACGAGGATGCGTTCGCGCTGCGCCTGGCGCGTGAGGCACGGCTGCGCCTCGCCCTGGGCGGAGCGTTGCTGTGTATCGAGGGTGCGGACGGCGTGGGTGGCGTGGCTCGCTGCGGGCCGGCGCTCGTGCTGGCCGGACGGGCCGTCGCGGCCGCTCTCGCGGCGCGGTCCCTGGCGGATGCGGGCGATGCTCCGGCCCTGGCGGAGCGCTGGGTGGGGCGTGGCCTCATCCTGGGGGCCGGGCTCGGGGACGACGGGGCCTTCGGCCTGCTCGAGGCCGTCCTGTCCAAGCTGGACGAGCCCGCCGCGGGCCCCACATGATCGAACGGGTGCAGAGGGGGGCCTGATGGCCGACAGCAACGAGACGAACCGGCTCCGGCGGCGCCTGCTGGTGCTGCATGTCGCGGGCGCGGCCACGCTGCCCCTGGCCGCGGCGGCACAGGGGCCGAAATCGGGCTTCCGTCCGCCCTCCGCCGGTGCGACGGACAGCGATCCGCAGGACCCGCCCGGCCAGGGCCGCGGTCCCGCTGGACGCGAAGGGGCGCCGCAGCAGCGCCCGTCCGGCGTCAGCGACGCGGATCCCGGCGATCCGCCGGGCCAGGGACGGGGCGGTGCGGGCCGGGCGCCACAGGGCCAGGGTCTCTCCGACGCCGATCCGACGGACCCGCCGGGCCAGGGGCGGGGCGGCGGTGCCCCTCGACCGGGAGGCCCGAGCGATGCCGACCCGACCGACCTGCCCGGCCGGGGCCGCGGCGGGCAGGGGCCCAACCGTCAGCCGGCCGGCCCGAGCGACAGCGATCCGACCGACCCGGCCGGCCGCGGCCGCGGCGGGCGTCCCGAGCAGAAGCAGGCCTGAGCCGCCGGCGGTTCGGGCCGTTCCTCGGGTCAGCCCGAGCCGCCGGCGGCTCCGCCGCCGAAGCCGTCGCCCGGGATCGGCTGGCCGGCGATGCCGAGCTGGCGAAGTGCTTCGTTCGGCAGGTGCCGCCGGCCGATCCAGACGCGTCCGCCGCGCACCGTCGCCACCTCGCCGAGCGGCACGAAGCTGTGAAAGCCGGTCGCGCCGTCGCGGCGCGTCAGCTTGATCGCGCCCCGCTCCTGCCCGTCCACGGTGCCGATTCGGTTGCCGTTCATTCCCACCACGGTCATGCCGGGCAGGATCTCGTTCGCGTGATCCATCAGCTGTTCTCCACCGGGGCGCCAGGGCGGGCGGCCCAGGCGGATCAACGCCGCGACGAAGCCCGGGGATGCCGGGGAGGCGGACCCTCCCCGGCGCGTGGCCTGGCCGTCAGGCCGCGACGTTCCAGAAGGCGAGGCTGATCTCCGCGAAGTCGTCGTCGCCCTCGTCGGTGTTGGTCACGCGGAAGTTGCGGTTCAGGACGCCGTCGCGCGGGACGAGCATGGTGTGCTCCTGCGTGCCGTCGAGGTCGGTCGTGTCCTCGCTCGTGCCCTCGAAGAGCTGGGCGCGGACGATGACGCGGACATCGCCCGACAGCAGCGCCTGGCCCTCCACCGAGAGCTCGACGCGGATCTCCCCGCCCATGCGCGCGACCATGGTCAGCACGTCGCCCGGCACGTCGGAGGTCAGGTAGGCCATGTTCTGCGCGTTCCGCCGCGCGTGCTCGTTCGAGCCGAAATTCTCATGGTCCTGGATGAACATGTTGGCATTGACCTGAAGCCGACGGCGGACCGTGGTCCAGGGGCCGTGGCTGCCGCCATGGTGCTGCGGCCGCAGCCCGCCCTGGTTCCGCTGCGCGTCGTTCAGGCCGGTCAGGCCCGCGACGGCTGCACCCGCTTCCGGCGACCAGGCGATCTGCCCGCGTTCGAAGTTGCTGAAGCGCACGCGGCCATCGGCGGCGTCGGTCTCGTCCGATGTCGGGAAGCCGAGCAGCGATCGCTCGGCGCCGAGGGCCAGCCAGCGCTCGCGGATGGCGCCCTTGATGGACCACGGGCCGGTCGCGGGGCTCCAGTAGATCGACCCGCTCTGGAAGTGGTTGAACGCGCCGTGGGGATCGGTCGTCGCGGTCTCGTCCGTGGTCGGGTAGCCGAGGAAGGACCGCTCGGCCCCCATCGCGCGCCACTTGTCGCGGATCTGGCCCCAGACGCCGTGGGCTCCGGTCGCGGCGGACCAGTAGATCGAGCCCCGCGCGTAGTCGCGGAACTGCCCGCCGTCGGGGAGAAACTGCACCGGCCCGGCGGCGGCGCCGAGCACGCCCGCATCCCCGCCCAGCGCCGCGTGGCGGGCGTGGATCGGCCCGGCCAGCCAGCCGCGCCAGCGGATGGTGGGGATGGTGCCGGCCAGATCCTCGAACCGGCGGCGGGTAAGGGTCAGCGACATCGCCTGTCTCCTTCGTCGGCACCCGCGCGGGATGTCGCGGCGTGCAACCGGAAGTTGCCGGATGTGGCGGGTCGGTGTCCCCAAGGACGGACGAAGCTTTTCCGAAGCTCCGCCCGGGTGGCGCGGCGGGTGTGCGGGCGGCGCCGGCCTTCGCGGCGCCGAATCGGCTCAACGGCCGCCCGGCTTGAAGTCGCGCTCCAGCCGCTGGCTGTACTTCGACATGGCGAAGCACAGCACGAAGTACACGGTCGCCGCGTAGACATAGGCCTCGGTCGGGAAGCCCAGCCAGTTCGGGTCGCCGAGCGAGGCGCGCAGCGTCGTGAAGAAGTCGAACACGCCGATCACGACGACGAGGGTCGTGTCCTTGAACAGGCCGATGAAGGTGTTCACCTGCGCCGGGATGGTGATGGTGAGCGCCTGGGGCAGGATGATGAAGCGCATCTTCTTCCAGTAGGAGAGGCCGAGCGCGTCCGCCGCCTCGTACTGGCCGCGCGGCATGGCCTGCAGGCCGCCGCGAACGACCTCCGCCATGTAGGCCGCGGTGAAGAGGGTGTAGGCGAAGAGGACGCGGATCAGCCGGTCCACCGTCACGCCTTCCGGCATGAAGAGCGGCAGCATGATCGCCGCCATGAAGAGGAGGCTGATCAGCGGCACGCCGCGGACGCATTCGATGACGGCCGTGCAGAACCAGCGAACGAGCGGCAGCTTGGAGCGCCGACCGAGCGCCAGCAGGATGGCGAGCGGGTAGCCGAGCGTCACGCCGTAGACGGCGATGACGCCGGTGATCGTCAGGCCGCCCCATTGGCGCGTCTGCACGTAAGGCAGGCCGAGGATGCCGCCCTGCATCAGGATCCACATGACCGGTGCCGCGACCGCCCAGGCGATCAGCAGGTTGCGGTTCCAGCAGCGCCGGAAGCAGGAGGCGACGACCATCACCACGAGGATCGTGAGCATGGTCGCCGGGCGCCAGCGCTCCTCGAACGGGTAGAGGCCGAAGATCGAGAACCAGAACTTCTCGCGGATGAAGGCCCAGCAGGCGCCGGTGCCCTCGCGGCAGGTGGCGGCCGTGCCCGACCAGGTGGCGGAGAGGATCGCCCAGTCGAGCAGCGGCGGCGCGAGCCAGAGCAGCAGCGCGACGCAGACCAGCGTGATGGTGATGTTGAGCGGCCCGTTCACGCAGGCCTTGGCGAAGGCAACCGAGCGTTCGGCGAAGGAGGGTGGGCGGGGCGCGGTCGCGGCGGGGAGCGCGGCGGCGGTGGTGGCGCTCATGGTCTCAGCGCTCCTTCAGGGCGACGGCGCGGTTGTAGGCGTTCATCAGCCCCGAGGTGACGAGGGAGATGATCAGGTAGACCGCCATGAAGATGGAGATGACCTCGACCGCCTGGCCGGTCTGGTTGATCGAGGTGTTGGAAACGGAGACGAGGTCCGGGTAGCCGATGACGACCGCGAGCGAGCTGTTCTTCGTCAGGTTCAGGTACTGCGAGGTGAGCGGCGGGATGATGACGCGCAGCGCCTGGGGCAGGATGACGAGGCGCATGATGCGCCCGCCCGGCAGGCCGAGGGCCCGCGCCGCTTCCCACTGCCCCTTGTGGACGGACTGGATGCCGGCGCGGACGATCTCGGCGATGAAGGCCGAGGTGTAGACGACGAGGCCGACGAGGAGGGCGAAGAACTCCGGCGACAGGGTCAGCCCGCCCTCGAAGTTGAAGCCCGCGAGCTCCGGCCAGTCCACCTGCGGCACGCCGTAGAGCAGCATGGCGAGGGCGGGCAGGCCGAGGACGAGGGCCAGGCCCTGCGCCAGGGTCGAGCGACGCTCGCCCGTTGCCGCCTGGCGGGCACGCTCGCGCCGCACCAGCACCACCCAGAGGACAATGCCGGCGGCGAGGGCGGCGAGCGCTGCCCAGAGCGCCGGCTCAGCCACGAAGACCGGGATCTTCAGGCCGCGCTGGGAGAGGAACACGCCCGGCAGGGGGCTGAGCGCCTGCCGCACGCTTGGCAGCTGGAGGATGATGGCGTGCCAGAACACGAGCTGCAGCACGAGCGGCGTGTTGCGGATCACCTCGATATAGCCGCCGGTCAGCGAGCGCAGCAGCGGGTTGGAGGACAGCCGCGCGAGGCCGAGCAGGATGCCGAGGATGGTGCAGAGGACGATGCCCGAGAAGGCTACGCGCAGCGTGTTGAGCAGGCCCACGGTGAGCGCCCGCTGGTAGGTGTCCGCCGGGGTGTAAGGGATCATCGCCTCGCCGATGGGGATGCCGGCGGAACGGTCGAGGAAGCCGAAGCCGAATTGGAGGCCCCGCGCCGTCATGTTGGCGATCATGTTGTTGTAGAGCGACCAGCCGACGACGACGACCGCGATGGCCAGCGCCGCCTGCCACAGCAGGCCTCGCATGGTGGTGCCGGCGGGCAGCGGGATCAGCGGCTTGGCGGCCGGCATGGAGACGGTGGTGCTGCTCATCGGCTCACCTCGGCGTGTTGGGGCGGGAGCCCGGCGACCTGGAAACGAATCACTGGCAACGGATCACCAAGAAAGGTGCCGCGCCGATTGCAGAGCGGCCGCGAGGTTGGTCGCCGCGTGGCGACCAACCTCGCCGCCCGAGAATCATGTCTGAGGCGCGGACGCCGAGGCGGCGAAGCCGGGCTTCCATCGGGGCTCAGCCCCGATGGAAGCCCGACGCGGCCCGGCGTTTGAGGGCACGACAAGGACCCGCTTCAGGCGCCCTTCAGCGCGCCGGCGGCGCGTAAAGCAACCCACCGTTGTTCCAGGTGCGGTTCATGCCGCGCTCCAGGCCCAGCGGCGTGCTGGTGCCGAGGTGGCGCTCGTAGATCTCGCCGTAGTTGCCGAAGGTGCGGATGATCTGGCGCGCGAAGTCGGGGCGCGCGGCCGACAGGCTCTCACCCATGTTGCCCTCGACGCCGAGCAGGCGGCGCACGATCGGGTTGGTGGAGCTGCCGGCGATCTGCTCGACATTGGCCTGGGTGACGCCCATTTCCTCGGCGTCGATCAGCGCGAAGACGGTCCAGGCGACGATGTTCGTCAGCTCCTCGTCGCCCTGGCGGATGACGGGGGAGAGGGGCTCCTTCGAGATGCGCTCGGGCAGGATCACGTGGTCGGCCGGGCGCGTCAGCAGGGTGCGCTGGGCGGCCAGCGCCGCGAAGTCGTTCGTGAAGACGTCGCAGCGGCCGCTGTCATAGGCACGGCGCAGCTCGTCCAGGTCGGCGACGACGACGGGCGTGAAGCGCATGTTGTGCTGGCGGAAGTAGTCCGCGAGGTTCAGCTCGGTCGTCGTGCCGGGCTGGACGCAGACCGTCGCTCCGTTCAGCTGCCGCGCCGAGGTGACGTTGAGGCGCCGCGGGACCATCACCGACTGCCCGTCGTAGAAGACGATGGCGGGGAAGTTGAAGCGGTTGACGTTGGAATCGCGCGTCAGCGTCCAGGTCGAGTTGTTGGAGAGGATGTCCACTTCGCCAGCCGCGAGCGCGGGGAAGCGGCTCTGCGTCGTGACGGGGACGAACTCGACGCGGTTGGGGTCGCCCAGGATGGTGATGGCGACGGCGCGGCAGATCTCCACGTTGAAGCCTTGCCAGCGGCCCTGGGCGTCCGGGAAGCCGAAGCCGGGGTTCGAGGGGCCCTGCACGCCGCAGCGGAGGGTGCCGCGCTGGCGGATCTGGTCGAGGTCACGGCCCGCCAGGGCCTCGACCGGCCCCATGGCGAAGAACGCCGCCGCAGCGGCGGCGATCGCGGTCCACTTCATTCTCTTGGTCCTCTCCTGTCTCCCGCGGGTCACAGCTGAAACCCGGCTGGCGGCGGAGTTGCCGCCAAGCCGCGGAGGTTTCAAGGGGGTGACTTGTGGTTAATGCATATCTCGCCGCTTGAACCTGCCACATTGGGCGTCAGCGTGGCGCCGAAACCGCTGCCAGACCGGACAGGAGGCCCCCGGCCAGGGGGACCGGCAGCGCGCGATACGCATCGAGGCCGCGCCCGGCCCCCTGCGGCGCCGCGATGACGCGGGCGCGATCCGCCCCGTTGCCGAGACTCGGCCCCGGGCCGGCAGCGAGGCGCGGCGCCGCTGGGGGAGGCGTCACTGGCGCCGGCCGCCCCTGCTCGAACGGCCAGGCGGCCGCCACCCGGGCGCGATAGGCCTCGGCGAGGTGCGGGGTCTGACTGTGGTAATGCGCGGCCGCGGTCAGCCAGTCCCGCCCGCCGGCGCGGAGTTCAGTCAGGAACCGGGCGGCGTAGCGGGCATTGGCCTCCGGGTCGAAGGCCTCTTCCAGGCTGGCGAAGGCGCGAGGGTGGTGGTGCAGGTTGATCTGCATGCAACCGACATCGATCAGCCGAACTCCCCGTCCCTGCATCTCGCGCACGGCGGCAATCGCTGCCTCCCGGTTCGGCGGGAAGAGGCCACGCCCCTCGGCATGGATTGCCCAGGGCCAGGGCTCGACCTCGCCGGTGGCGGGGTCGCGGCGGCCCGATTCGACCCGACCGATGGCCTGCAGCAGCGCTGCGGGAATGCCGGCCTCCCGCTCCGCCCGAGCGATGGCCGCCCGGCAGGAGAGGGCGGTGGCCTCGCTGAACGGCAGAAGCAGCAGGAGGAGGAGCAGGCGGCGCATGGGGGCGGCGGCGCAACCGCTGTGCCAGGGGTATGGCGCCGGCCTGTGCTCAACGAGCGCCGGCAAGGCCTCATGCGCGGCAATGCTGCATTGCGAAAAATCGCTTGCATGCGAATGATCTGCCGTCTAAATAGGGTTCAGCAACGGCGGCTTGCCGCTGGTTGCCTTTCTTGGACGTTTCCTCCCTAAACTTGGCGGCCCTCGTGGCCGCCATTTTTTTGGCTGCGGCCGAAGCCGGCAGGCGGCCTGACCGGGCGTGCGCCATCGCAGCGTCCTGAGCTGCCTGGCGAGGTTGTAGGCCGTCACGCAGGCCCCGACGTGAGCCTTCGGCACCTCGGTGCCGGATCATGGAAGGCCCTGATGATGGCGTCCTTGACCGTGCGGTTCATGCGCTTGCTGGGGAGCCCATCGGGGCGCCGGCGGTGAAGGCTCGTGTGTGCCGTCTGGCAACCCTCCGCGGGTTCAGGGCGGCGAGGGGGGCGATTTTCGCGGCCCGGAAGTCGGCTCGAACGCGCCACGTCGTTCGGGCTGCGCCGTGACGGCCATCGGGGGTCCCCCAGCGTCCGGGGGAGCGCACCACCAGACCCAGGACCGAACACTTACCTCGCCTGACTCGCGAGAAACGCCCTCCAGCCGCCGTGGTGGCTGATGTCGGGCGCGTCCCGCACCGCGCCCTCCTCGGCAATGAAGCCGAGCGGCTTCGTGCCATCCGCCAGCTCGACGCGGCCGAACCCCAGCGGCGGCGGAATCTCGACCAGGAACGGCCCGATCCCGGCGAGCGGCAGAGCCCAGACCTCACCCGCGACGGAGACGCCCGGCGCGCCGCGGAACATGCCTGGGCGGTTGCCGAGCGATTTGAGCCGGTAGAGCGGCGCGCTCGTCGCCTCTCGCAGGAAGCGTCCGCCATGGCGGAGGACCTGCGGGTTCAGCGGCAACCCGGACATGTGCGCGCCGATGCAGAACAGCTCCACCTCGTCGGCGGCGACGGTGGGCGCTTCGAGCGGTTCGCCGACGAAGGCGGCCCCGATGCCGGCCAGCGCGCCGTCGCGGAAGGCGGGGGCCACGAAGGTCAGCCCGAAGGGCACATCGCCCGGCACCGGGACGGCCAGCGCCGCGAGGTCGCAGAGATTGACGAAGTTCGTGTAGGTGCCGAGGCGGCTGTTCGCGCCGATGGGGTCGGCGGCCATCACCTCCAGCGTCGGGATGCCCGGCGCCGTGGGCAGGACGAGCGCGTCGGCCGCGGCGAACATGGCGCGCGCGAGAAGCCGCGCCTCGGCCTGGGCGTGGAAATCGTCGAAGGCGTCCACGGTGCGGCGGTTCAGCCCGCCTTCCAGGATGGCGCGCGTGACGGGATGCAACGCGTCGGGGCGGTTCTCGACCCAGTCCCTGAGGGCCGAAGTCCGCTCGGCCACCCACGCGCCGTCATAGAGGCGCCGCGCCAACGCCAGGAAAGGCGCGATGGACACGCGCGTGAGGCTCGCGCCCGCCGCGGTGAGACGCGCGAGCGCCGCGTCGTAGAGCGCGGCTTCGACCGGCCCGTCGAAGACCAGCTCGTCCGGCAAGGGGGCCAGAAGCCGGGGCCTCGGGGGCGCCGCGTCTATCGCGCGGAAGAAGGGCGGCGAGGGGCGCGAATAGGGATCCTGCGCGTCCGCCCCGGCGATCACACCGAGGACCGTCGCCGCATCCGCGACGCTCTGCGCGAAGACCGAGACGCAATCGATGCTGCGGCAGGCCGGCACCACGCCGCGGGAGGGCACCAGCCCCACCGTGGGCTTCAGCCCGACGATGCCCTGCGCCATGGCCGGCACGCGGCCGGAACCCGCGGTGTCGGTGCCGAGTGAAAACGCCGCGATCCCGGCGGCGACGGCCGTCGCCGACCCCGAGGACGAGCCGCCGGGAACGAGGCGCGCATCCCGCGCGTTGCGCGGCGTACCATAGGGCGAGCGCGTGCCGTTCAGCCCCGTCGCGAACTGGTCGAGATTCACCTTTCCCAGCAGCAGGGCCCCCGCGGCCTTCAGGCGCGCGACGGCGGGCGCATCCTCGGCCGGCACGTGGCTGAAGGCGCGGCAGGCGGCCGTCGTCGGCATGCCGGCGACGGCGATGTTGTCCTTCACGACGAAGGGAACGCCATGCAGCGGCCCCGGCGGCAGGCTCGCAGCATCGCGCAGCAAGGCGTCCCGTGGAACGGCATGCAGGAAAAGCGCCGGATCGCCGAAGCGGGCGATGCGTTCGAGCGCCTCTTCCGCGATGGCGACAGCGCCGCCGCCGGCGGCCAGGTGGGCGCGGATGCCGGAGACGGTGAAGTCCATCAGCGCAGAAGCTCCGCGGCCAGCCGCAGCAGCGCGCCATCGGGCTGCCGCAGCGCGTCGAGCACGCGGAAGTGGTCGGCTCCCGGGACGGGCCAGAGCGGCCCCGGCGCCTGATGGACGGCGCGATAGGTGTGGAAATCGCGGGACTGGCGGCAGAGCTCGGGCAGCTCGAGGGCACCATAGGCGACGGCGACGGGCTTCTGCACGACCGGGCGACGGATCGGCGAAAGCTCCGCGATCTCGGTGTCGGTCAGCTTCAGATTGGCATCGAGATAGGTGTCCCGGATCGGGCCGAGCTCGTAGATGCCGGAGATGGCGATGGCCGCCGTCACGGCCGGATGCTCGGCGCCGAGGGCGGCGAGATGCCCGCCGGCGGACCAGCCCGTCAGCACGATAGGGCCGCCGACGCCATGCTCCGCGCCATGCTGCGACAGCCAGTCGAGCGAAGCCTGGATCTGCCAGGCGATGCGCGTCATCGAGGCTTCGGGCGCGAGGGTGTAGCCGCAGAGCGCCGCCGACCACCCCATGGCGAGCGCGCCTTCCGCCATGGCCGCGAAGTCCTGGCGGCGGTTCATCTGCCAGTATCCGCCATGGATGAACACCATGCAGGGGGCCTTGGGATCGCGGCCCGGGAAGAGGTCCCAGCCCTCGCGCTCGGTCTCGCCATAGAGCAGGTCGAGATGGCCGGGATGGGCTGCCCGGAAGGCGGCGGAGGCCGCGTTCCGCTCCGTGATGAGGTCCACCGCGTCCGGCACGGCGTCGCGGTTGTTGTACGCGGCGTCGCGCTCGACCTGGGAGAGGGTGGACCAGCAATGGATGGGGTCGGTCAGCATGGCGGGGGCCTCGGCTGTGTCGCCGCTAGGAACACCGTTGCGCTGGTGCTGTCCATCGGGCGGATGCTAGCTTCGCCGCGGACAGGGGAGGCCGAGCTGCGCCCGCGCGACTGGATCGTGGTCAGCCTGCTGCTTGCGGCGGCGCTGTGGTTCGGTCGGGCAGACCTCCGGCAGACCCCGCTCGCGCGCTTCCTGGCGGGCGAGTGCGGCGACCGGATGGGCAGCCGCTTCTCGTCGCTGGATTGTCCGCCGCGGCCTACCGAATGACCCGGATCGGCGCCCCCGCCTCGAAGGCCTCGATCGCCTCGACCGCGCCCTTGAAGTAGCTGCGGAAGTTCTCCTCGGTGACGTAGCCGAGATGCGGCGTCAGCAGCGTGCGCGGCGCCGACAGCAGCGGATGGCCCGCCGGCACCGGCTCGATGTCATAGACGTCGATCCCGGCGCCGCCGATCCGCCCCGCCTGGAGCGCGGCGACCAGCGCATCCTGATCCACGATCGGCCCGCGGCTGGTGTTCACCAGCAGTGCATGCGGCTGCATCAGCGCCAGTTCGGCCGCTCCGACGAGGCCGCGCGAGCGCTCCGACAGGATGAGGTGGATCGTCACGACATCGGCGCGCCGGAACAGCTCTTCCTTCGTGACGAGTTCGGCGCCGATCTCGGCGGCGCGATCGGCCGTCAGGTTCTGGCTCCAGGCGATGACCTTCATGCCGAGCGCCTGGCCGACGCGCGCCACCCGCGCGCCGAGCTTGCCCGCGCCCAGCAGGCCGAGGGTACGCCCCTCCAGCCCCATCCCGATCCCGTTGGGCGGCAGGGTCTGCCAGGTGCCGGCGCGCAGCGAGGCCTGCTGCCACGGCACCTGCCGCGCGAGGCCGAGGATGAGCGCCCAGGTCAGGTCCACCGTCGGCGCGCCGAAGCTCTCCGTGCCGCAGAAGGTCACACCACGCTCGGCGCAGGCGGCGGCGTCAATCCCGCGGTTGCGCTCGCCCGTCGTGATCAGCAGGCGGAGGTTGGGCAGGCGCTCGATCAGGGCGCGGGGGAAGGGCGTGCGCTCCCGCATCGCGAGGATGGCGTCGAACGGCGCCAGGCGCTCGACGAGCGCATCGCCCATGGGCAGCGTGTCGCGGAACACGGCGGCCTCGACATGGGGCAGGCGGTCCCACGGCCCCATGGAGAGGGTGAGGCCCTGGTAGTCGTCCAGGATCGCGAGCTTGCTGACCTTCGGCACGGTGTCCTCGTTCTCATCGTCGCGCAGCTGAGCGGGGCCGCCCAGCGTTCATCGCAGCGCCCTCAGGGCGTTGAGAATCACGGCGACGTCAATCCCCTCCTGCAGCAGCGCGCCCTCGACCGGCGTGAGGTGGCCGAGGGCCGCCGCCACCATGCCGATGACGGAAAGGCCGAGCCCCGCCGCAACCGATTGCAGGGCGATCCGGCGCGCGCGCTGGGCGGCCGCCATTGCCTCGCCCAGTCGTTCCAGCCCGCCCGAGAGCAGCACCGCCTCGGCCGCTTCGGCGGCCGCCGCGGCGCCGCGCGCGCCCATCGCGACGCCGAGATCGGCCGCGGCAAGCGCCGGCGCGTCATTGATGCCATCCCCCAGCATCAGCACCGGTCCGTGCGCGCGCTCGGCGGCGATCGCGGCGACCTTGTCGGCCGGCGATTGCCGGGCGAGGGCCGCATCGGCGCCGACCTGCGCGGCGACGGCTCGCACCGGACCGTCCGCGTCACCGGAGACAAGGACGATGCGCGCGACGCCGAGGCCGCGCAGCGCGGCGACGGCGGATGCGGCCTCGGGGCGGGGCGGATCCTCTAGCAGGAAGGTGGCGGCGGGTGCGCCATCCACCCGCAACCCGCAGCGCATCGCGCCGGGCGCGCGGGGCGGGTCGGGCATGCCGTCGCGGCCGAGCCAGGCCAGCCCGCCGACCTGCACCGAGCGCCCCCCGACCTGCCCGGCCATGCCCTCGCCGGGTTCCTCGCGCGCGGCGGAGGGTGTCTCCAGCGACAGGCCGCGCCGCCTCGTCTCCGCCACGATCGCCTGGGCCACGGGATGATGGGAGAGCTGGTCGAGCGAGGCCGCGAGCCGCAGCGCCTCCGCCTCGGTCACGCCGGGCGCGGTGGCGATGGTCGTGACCCGGGGTGAGCCCTCCGTCAGCGTTCCCGTCTTGTCGAGCAGAACGGCGCGGATGCGGGCCAGCGCTTCCAGGGCCGCGCCGGACTTCACCAGCACGCCCATCCGCGCCGTGCGGGACAGGCCGGCCACGAGCGCGACGGGAACCGCGAGGATGAGCGGGCAGGGGGTGGCGACGACAAGAACGGCGAGCCCCCGCTGCGCCTCGCCGGTCAGGGTCCAGGCGCCACCGGCCAGCAGCAGCGTCAGGGCCAGGAAGCCGAGTGCCCAGCGATCCGCGAGGCGCGCCATCGGCGCCCGGCTGTCCTGCGCCGCCTGAACGAGGCGGAGGATGGCCGCGAAGGTGGACGCCGCCGCGTCGGAGGTGGCGCGCAGCGCGAAGGCATCCCCGGCATTGGTGCAGCCGGACAGCGCCTCCTCGCCCGCGTCGCGGCGCACCGGCATCGGCTCGCCGGTCAAGGGTGCCGTGTCGAGGATGGCGGTGCCCGCCTCCACGACGCCGTCCACCGGCAGTACGGCGCCGCGCGGAATGGCGAGCAGGTCGCCGGCGCGAAGGGCGGAGAGCGCGACTTCCTCGATCCCGTGCGGACCGTGGCGGAGGGCGGTGCGCGGCTGCCGCGCCAGAAGGGCCGTCATCTCCGCCCGCGCCCGGCGCGACGCGTAGTCCTCGAGGAAGCGCCCGCCGGCGAACATCAGCGCGACGACGTTCGCGGCCAGCGCCTCTCCGAGCGCGAGGCCGAAGCCCATGGCGAGCGCGGCGATCAGGTCGAGGCCGAACTCGCCGCGCCGCAGGCTCCGCGCCGTGTCAAGCAGGAGCAGCGCGAGGACGGGCAGGGTGCCCGCCCAGAAGGCGGGGCTCGGCGCGGCTCCGGCCAGCCACAGGATGAGGCCGCCCGACAGACCCGCGAGGGGGGCCGCGACGACGGCGCCCGCGTTCACGTGGCCAGCGCCTCGGTCACCACCGCCTGATCCACGCAGAGCGCGAAATCTGGGATATGGGGCAGGGCGCCCTGCGCCAGCATGGCTTGCCCGAGAGCCCGGAACGCGGCTTCGGGCAGCAACGGGCCATCCGCCCAAAGCCCCAGCCCCTGATACCGGGCGATGGCGCGCGCCCGGATGTCCCGCGGCAGGTCGGGGAAGCGCGGATCGAGCGCGGCCGCGGCCTCGGCCGGATCGGCCGCGTTCAGCCAGCGGAGCGCAGCGGCGACGGCGCGAACCATGGCGCGCATGGCCGGCCGTCGCTCCCGCAGCGTCGTCGAGGACGCGTAGAGCGCGGAATAGGCCATGGGGCCGGCCGTCGCCTGAGCATGCCACACGGCGCCCCCCTCCGCCTCGGCGAGGGCGGCGAAGGGCTCGAAGAGCTGCGCGGCATCGAGGTCCCCGCGGCGCAAGGCCGCGAGGTTCTCGGCCATCGTCGGACCGCGCTCGCGCAGCGGCTCGGCCCCGGCGGCGGCAAGCTCGGCCTCCAGGCACCAGACGGGTGTCGGCACCTCGGAGACGAGACCGAGGCGGAGCCCGGTGAGGTCCCGCAGGGTGAAGTTCGGACGGGGCGCCCGCCCGACCACGAGGAAGGGGTCGCGCATCACCGCGGCGCAGAAGGCGGTGAGCGGCGAGGCCGGGTCGGCGGCCCGATGCTGCATCACCCGCATCGGGCCGGACCAGGCGACATCGGCTCGGCCGGAGAGGATGGCCTCGGCGGCCAGGGTCGGCGTGCCCGCGGTTTCCATGACGACGTCGAGCCCCTCAGCCGCGAACCGGCCCTGCAGCTCCGCGAGGTAGAAGGGGGCGTAGAAGAGGGCGCGGAAAGGCTCCGCCAGGCGAATGTGCTCGTTCATGTCCCGTCCCGAAGGCTCAGACCGATGATGGCGGGGCGGCGTCCGACCGCAAACCCCTGTGGGCAACTCCGCTGCCGTTGTGGGAAACCCGGGAAGTCCCTGTGGGCAAGCGTTTTTGGGGCTTCGCCTCGCGGGTCGGGGCGGCTATGGGAGGTGCAACCCCCTTGTCACGCGAAGCGATCCCCCACCCCATGTCCGCTGCCGCCCGGCCAGACGCTCCCGCCTCCGAGGCCTTCCGGCTGCGCGCGCAGAACTACAGCCTGCTGACGCTGCGCCTCCTCAGCCCCCGCTTCGAGGAGGTGCTGCCCGCGCTCGGCGACCAGTTCCGCCGCGCCCCGGGCTTCCTTCGCTTCGCCCCCATCGCCATCGGCCTCGACGACCTCGGCCAGGGCGAGACGGTGGATTTTGCCGCGCTCGTGCAGGGGCTGCGGCAACTCGAGATCCTGCCCATCGGCGTCGTCGGCGGGACGCAGATGCAGCGGGCCGCCGCCGCAGGTGCCGGCCTGCCCACCCTGCGCCCGACGGGCCAGAAGGACACCGAGGTCGAGGCGCCGGCGCCCGTCGCGGCGCCCGCCGTTGCGGCGCCGCCCGCGCCCCAGGTCGTTGCCGGCCCGGCGCGGTCCGCGATGCTGGTGACGCAGCCCGTGCGGGCGGGCCAGCGGATCTACGCCCAGGGCTGCGACCTGATCGTGACGGCGACCGTGAACGCGGGCGCCGAAGTCATCGCGGATGGCAACGTCCACATCTACGGCGCGCTGCGGGGCCGGGCGGTGGCGGGCGCCACCGAGGATTCCGAGGCCCGTATCTTCGTCCAGAATTTCGACCCCGAACTGGTCGCCATCGCCGGCTTCTACGCCGTGCGCGACGGCCTAGCGGGGACGCCCATCGGTCGCGCCGTGCAGGTGAGGCTCGAAGGGGAAAATCTGCGCTTCGACCCCCTCGGCTGACGTCGCGGGGGTTGAAGCGCGTCGTGCATTGAACCGGGGAGCAGACTGCCCATGGCGCAGGTGATCGTCGTCACATCCGGCAAGGGGGGCGTCGGCAAGACGACGAGCTCGGCCGCGTTCGCCACCGGCCTCGCGCAGCGGGGCAAGAAGACCGTGGTGATCGACTTCGACGTCGGCCTGCGCAACCTCGACCTCATCATGGGGGTCGAGCGCCGGGTGGTGTTCGACATCGTCAACGTCATCCAGGGGGAGGCGAAGCTCCAGCAGGCGCTGATCAAGGATAAACGCGTGGAAGGGCTCTCGATCCTCCCCGCCTCGCAGACGCGGGACAAGGACGCGCTGACGAAGGACGGTGTCGCGACCATCATCGAGGAGCTGTCGAAGGAATTCGACTACATCCTGTGCGACAGCCCGGCCGGGATCGAGAAGGGCGCGCTGCTCGCGCTCTACTTCGCCGACCAGGCCATTGTGGTCACCAACCCCGAGGTCAGCTCGGTCCGCGACAGCGACCGTATCCTGGGTGTGCTGCAGAGCAAGTCGAAGCGCGCCGAGGACAAGAAGGACCCAGTCAAGCAGCACCTTTTACTTACCCGCTACGATCCGGCGCGGGTGGAGAGGGGCGAGATGCTCAAGCTCGACGACGTGCTGGAGATCCTGGCGATCCCCCTGCTCGGCGTCATTCCGGAGAGCGAGAGCGTGCTGAAGGCGTCCAATGCCGGGAATCCCGTCATCATGGACGCCGAGTCGAGCGCCGGTCAGGCCTACACGGACGCCGTGGCGCGCTTTCTGGGCGAGGACCGGCCGCACAGGTTCCTTGAGGTCGAGAAGAAGAAGGGGCTGTTCGGACGCCTCTTCGGTGGGAGGGCTGCGTGATGGGCTGGCTCGACATTTTCCGCGGCAAGCGCGCCGCGGAGGCCAATTCGGCGGCGACCGCGAAGGAGCGGCTGCAAGTGGTGATCAGCCACGAGCGGATTTCCAGGACGCGCGAGGACTTCCTGCCGAAGCTGCAGCGCGAACTCGTGGAGGTCGTGGCGCGCTATGTCGCGATCGATCCGCAGAAGGTGCAGGTGAACCTGGAGCGGGGCGGCGACCTCTCGACCTTGGCGATCGAGATCGAGCTGCCTGGGGCGCGAGAGAGCGTCGCGCCGGCTGGGCGCAGTGTCGCGGTTTGAGGCATTTCCGGTTTTTGTGTATAAAATGAGACTTTGACCTTAAACGTGAACGGGGCTGGCAACTTGCGGTAGCGAATACTTGATGTGTTACTGCGATTTCTTTGAGGCTTGGCTGTTTTCGTCTTGATGGTTTCTAAAGCGTGGGCATAAATCCGGACAACCCAGACCGTCCCGGAGGCATGCCTCATGTCGTTCGCCAACCCGAGCTTCGCCGGCACCGCTGCCGGCGAGTGGATCACCGTCCAGACCCAGGTTCTCTGGACCTCGCCCGGCCGCGCCATCGACGGGGCCGGCGGGTACGACTGGGTCAACTGGGCCTTCCAGGCGGTCAACGTGTCGGACGCCAGCTGGACCGGCGTAACGAACATCGAGGAGCTGATCCTCGGACAGAGCGGCTACCCGTCGCTGTTCCTCGGCGACGTGGCGGCGGCGGCCTTCAGCGGCGACATCATCGTCCGTGGCACGACCAATGCGGGTGTGAGCCTCGATGCCACCGCGGTCTCCGCCAAGGCGGTCGCCGTCTACACCGGCTCGTCGAACGACACGATCAAGACGGGGGGCGGTGCCGACTACATCGTCGGCGGCGGCGGCTTCGACAACATCCAGGCCGGTGGCGGCGCCGACAACGTCGTTTTCTACAACGGCACGGCGCTGTCCAACGCCACGGTGGATGGCGGCGCCGGCGTGGACAACCTCGTCATCTTCTCGGGCGCCGCGTCGCAAACGATCAATGACAGCGCCTTCTCCAACAAGTTCAACCTTGAGGCGTTGAACCTCGCCGGCTTCGCGTGGAACAACCTCGCGGCAGCCGTGAACACCACGCTCAACCTCGGCCAGAACGCCGGCAACGCCTTCGGCCAGTATGTCTGGGTGACGCTGTCGAACGGCTCGGCCCTGGCTGGGGCGACGAACACGATCAATGCCTCAGGCCTGGGGGCGTGGCAGCAGCTGATCTTCAACAGCGCGGCCTCAATTGACATCGTGACCGGCGGCGCGGGCAACGACGTCTTCAACGGCGGCGCCGGCGACACCTACAACGGCGGCGCGGGCGATGACCGCTTCGTCTTCGCGTCGAGCGCAGCTCTGGCGGGCGCGACGGTGATCGGTGGCGCCGGCTACGACACGGTCGAGATCGCCGACGGCGTGTACAACGCCGCGACCCTGTCCAACCCGCCGGATGGCGGGCTGGAGCGTCTCCTGCTGGGTGGCGCGGCGGCATCGGCGACGCTGATCGCCCAGGACGCCCAGGCCTTCACGCTGGCGAACGGCGTGCGCCAGATCGACATCGCGAAGTCGGCGGCCGGCGGCACGATGTCGCTCACGGCGAACGCGGCGCTCGGTGCCGACAGCCTGATCACCTTCTCGTCGACCAGCACGACGCTGACCTATGTCGGCATGGGCAACAACGGCCGCGCCGCCTTCACCCTCGGCGATGGGGCCCACGACCTGTCCTTCGGCTCGGGCAACGACACCATCACCTTCACCACCCTCGCCGGTCTCGCGGCGACGGCGGCCGGCGGTGGCAGCGGGTTCGACACCATCATCCTCGGCGACGCGATCGCGAGCGTGACCGATGCGGCCTTCGGGGCGCCTGGCATCATCAGCAACTTCGAGTCGCTGGTGTTCACGGCGACCGGGACGATCACGGCCACCTTCGGCAACAACGCCCTCGGGGCCCTCAACAACCTGAACAGCATCCTCGCGCCCAATGCCAGCAGCGTGAACTACACGCTGACCGGCGTCGGGAATTCGAGCGTGGTTCTGACCGGCACCGCCGGCGCGGACACGCTGACGAACAACTCACTCGCCGGCATCAACTTCGTCGGCAATGGCGGGGCGGATATCCTCACCGGCGGCGCCGCCGCCGACACCTTCAACTTCGCCAATGCGCAGCAACTCTCGCAGGCCGCGGTGGTGGACGGCGCGGGTGGTTACGACACCGTGGCGGTCGGCGGCCAGGGCATCTGGCTCGGGGCTTTCCCGGCCGGCCTCGCCAACGTCGAAGCGTTGCAACTGACGGGGACCGGCGCTGTTTCGGTCCAGGTCAACGATGCCGTGGCCGCGAGCTTCGGCGGACACATCGTCGCCACCGCCCCGAGCGCGACCGGCTTCAACTTCGACGCCTCCGGTCTCACCGGTACGAACCGGGTCACCGTCGCGGGCACGGCAGGCGTTGACCAGTTCAGCGGTGGTGCGGGCAACGACGTGTTCACGGGCCTCGGCGCGGGCGATGCCGCGAGCGGCGGTGCCGGCAACGACTTCTTCTCCTACACCACTGCGGCCGGCTTCGCCGCCAAGAACAGCCTGAATGGCGGCGCCGGGGCGGACTACGCGGTGATCCTCGCCGGCGGCACGATCACCGACCAGGGCTTCGCCAACAGCTTCAACGTCGAGACCCTCGAACTGGCGGGCGCCGGGAACTACACCGTCACCCTCGGCAACAACGCCGCCAACATGTTCGACTGGATCGGCGATGTCCGCATGACGGGCAGCGGATCCTTGACGCTCGACGCCCGCGGCATGGCCAACAAGGGCGTGTATGCGGTCGGTGGCAATGGCGGGAACACCTTCTTCTCCAGCGCCAACACCGACATGTTCGTGGGCGGCGCCGGTTCCGATCAGTTCCGCTTCACCGACAGGTCGGGCATCGACTTCATCTCGGGCTACCAGCAATACGTGCCGTCCATCGCGTCGAGCGTCACCGTGACCTTCGACGCCGCCGGGCAGGGTGGCGGCGTTGCCCTGAACGGTCAGGGCTACTCGATCGGCATGGGGACCATCAACGGCTTCCTGAACGCGACCTTCGGCGGGGCAGGCAGCGCGGGCGGCGTCATCGACAACGCCACCTACGCGGCTTCGTCGCTCGATCTGGCCGGTTCGGGCTATGGCGGCGCGGGCAGCGGCAACAATGGCTGGGTGCATGACGCTGTCACCTTCTCGAGCACCGGCGGCCTCGACTTCGACTTCCAGTCCTTCAGCGCGTCCGGTGCCTGGCAGGACGGGATCACGCTGCGCGTGACGGGGTCGCTGGACGGGGCCGCGGTCGCGTCGCAGGACGTGGTCCTGGGCAACAGGGGCGTCGGCGTCGCGACGGGGCTGAACAGTCAGTTCAACCGGGTGGACAGCGTGACGATCGCCGTCCTCGGCGCCGGCACGTCGGCCGATCCGCTATACGGCGCCATCACGAGCTTCGGCATCGACGACCTGGTGTTCGATGCCATTGTGTCCGACAGGCTCGCCTTCCAGGGCGTGGACACGGACGCCGAGAAGGATGCCGTCCTGGCCACCGCGTGGACCGGCGGCGGCAGCACGTGGCTCCAGTACGGCGACACGCTGGTCAACCTGGCGGGGGTGACCACCCCGCTCACGCGCGACGACATCCTCGCCTGGGCCTGAGCCAGCGCGGAACATGCACGAGGGGTCGGGCGGGCGACCGCCCGGCCCTTCTTGTTTCGGCCGCGCCATGGCAGGTTCCCGGCCATGCAAGCCGTTGCCGACGTCGCTCTCGCCCATGAAACGCCCTGGCCGCGCGACCTGCGCGCGCATCTCGAAGCCGGGCATTTCGAGCCGCCGCCCGATAACGAACTGATCGGCCCCGTCGCGGCCCGTGGCGGGCCCAACGGCCTCGTTCTCCATCGCGGCCGCCGCGTCGCCGCCTGGGGCGATACGCGCCAGGTGGACATGACCTTCTCGGTCGCGAAATCCTACCTCGCGCTCCTGGCCGGGATCGCCGTCGCCGACGGCCTGCTGACCGATCTCGACGAGCCCGTGGCCGCCCGCGTGAAGGATGGCGGCTTCGACGGGCCGCACAATGGCGGCATCACCTGGCGCCACTTGCTGACCAACACCTCCGAATGGGAAGGCACGCTCTTCGGCAAGAGCGATCTGATCGACCGCGGCCGGAACCTCGGCGTCGAGGGCCAGGGCGCCAAGCGCAGCGCGCGGCAGCTGCAGCCGCCCGGCTCCTACTGGGAATACAACGACGTTCGCGTGAATCGCCTGTCCCTCTCGCTCCTGCACCTGTTCGGGCGCGAACTGCCCGAGGTCTTCGCCGAGCGGATCATGGCACCGATCGGCGCCACCCAGGATTGGCGGTGGGAGGCCTACGGGAACGCGACGGTCGCCGTGAACGGCAAGGCGCTGCGCTCCGTCCCCGGCGGCGGGCACTGGGGCGGCGGCGTGTTCATCCACGCCGAGGACCAGGCGCTGGTGGGCCGGTTGGCCGCGCAGGATGGCGTCTGGGAGGGCAAGCGCCTCCTGCCGGAGGGGTGGATCGCGCAATGCACCACGCCCTGCGACCTGAACCCGCAATACGGCTTCCTGTTCTGGCTGAACACCAACCGGGCCAAGTGGCCCAGCGCCTCGGAGCGCGCGTTCGGATTCGTGGGCGCCGGCGGCAACCTCACCTTCGTCGAGCCTGCGGAGGCGCTGGTCGTCGTGGCTCGCTGGCTCGACCCGGCGCAGCAGGATCGCCTCCTGGCCGCGGTCTTCGCCAGGCTCGCCTGAGCGCCGCCCGCTCGGGCCGCGCGCCTCCGATCAGTCGAACAGCGAGGAAACGGAGGCTTCCTCGCTGATACGGCGCATCGCCTCGGCGAGCAGCGGGGCGATGGGGAGCTGTCGGATGTTGCGCGCCGCCTGCACCGCCTCGGTCGCGGCGATGCTGTCGGTGACCGTCATCATTTCGATGGGCGATGCGCCGATCCGCGCGACGGCGTTGCCGGAGAAGACGCCGTGGGTGATGTAAGCGCCCACCGACTTGGCGCCGTTCTTCATCAGTGCCTCGGCCGCGTTGCAGAGGGTTCCGCCCGAGTCGACGATATCGTCCACGAGGAGGCAGTCCCGACCCTCGACCTCGCCGATCACGTTCATGACCTCGGAGACGCCGGCCCGGGGGCGCCGCTTGTCGATGATCGCGAGTTCCGCGTGCAGCCGCTGCGCGATGGCGCGCGCGCGCACCACGCCCCCGACGTCGGGGCTCACGATCATCAGATCGCGTCCGGCGTAGCGCTCCTGGATGTCGCGCGCGAAGAGCGGCGCGGCATAGAGGTTGTCCACCGGAATGTCGAAGAAGCCCTGGATCTGGCCCGCGTGGAGGTCCATCGTCAGCACGCGGTCCGCACCCGCCTGCGTGATGAGGTTGGCGACGAGCTTCGCCGAGATCGGCGACCGCGGGGAGGATTTCCGGTCCTGCCGCGCATAGCCGAAATAGGGCACCACCGCCGTCACCCGCCGCGCCGAGGAGCGGCGCAGGGCATCGAGGGAGATCAGCAGCTCCATCAGATGGTCGTTGGCTGGGAAGCTGGTGGACTGGATGACGAAGACATCCTCGCCGCGGATGTTCTCGTGGATCTCGACGAACACCTCCATGTCGGCGAAGCGGCGGACCGAGGCATCGGTCAGCGGCATGCCGAGCGTATCGGCCACCGCCCGGGCGAGCGGCAGGTTGCTGTTGCAGGCGACGATCTTCATGGGGGCGGGCGCGTCCCTTTCGGTGCGGGCGCGGGACGGATAGCGGTCGGTCGCAGATGTGTAAACTTGCCGGGACGCGGGCGGCCCGTCAGCGAGACGGCGCGGCCCCGCCGCCCTGCTGCCCTTCGGAGGCGTTGCGGATGATCGTCTCGACGCCGCCCGCTGCCTGCTCGGCCGCGACATAGGCGACGTCGCCCCAGAGCCCGTTGAGGCGCCCGCGCGGGACCTCGTTGAGCTGCACGACTCGGCCCAGCTCGTACCCGTCCCGCCGCGAGACGATCCACTGGATCTCGACCCGGTCATTGCCGGGGGTGCCCGGCACGACGGCCACATCCGCCGTCACCGCGAAGGCGGCGCCGTCCGCCGTGTCCTGCGCCACATAGCCGCGGTTGCCGAGGAACTCGCGCATGCGGTTGGTGAGCGCCGTGTTCCCGTCGCCGGGCGCCCGCCGGACCGGGATGAAACGGATTCGCGGCGGTCCCGAGGCGAGTGCCTGCGGCGTCGCCGCCGCGCGGGCGGCCTGAATCGTCAGCAGCATCTGCGCGACGCGGTTCGCCCCCTGATTGGCGACCGCCGCGAGCGTTTGCGGCGCGGCTTCCGCCCAGGCGCGGGCCGGGACCGGCGGCGCCTGGACCGCGCCCTGTGGCCGGCCGTCGGCGTCGAACAAGGCGAAGCGCGGCTGGACGAGGGCGCCGGACGCCTCGGCCACGATCGCCAGGCGCCAGTCGAGCGGCAGCGGTGCGTCCGTCGCCAGTGCCGGTACCTCCTGCGCCTGGAGCGCGTCGGCCATGGCGGAGGCCAGAGCCCGCGCCTGCGAATCGGGCAGCAAGGCTTCCTCTGGCGGCGGCACGGCGATGCGGATGGCCAGGGGAACCCGCAGGATCGCCCCCTGCCGCCCCGGCATCCCGCGCGTCGGGCGCGGGATGTCCGTGCAGCCTCCCAGGAGAAGCACGGCGAGGAGCGCGCGGCGCCCAGGGGCGATATCAGGCGATGGCACGGGACATCCGGTCTGCGCAGAAGGGGAGGCGGAACGGTCGCGGCGCGGGACGCTCATGCCGCAAGGCCGATTGCCGAGAGTTGGTGGCCGATCGGGCCTCCCCCCGCCAGGGTGCGGCGGCGGTGGCTGAAGAAGCGCTCTTCGTCGGCCAAGGTGTCGATGCCGAGCGCCGCGACGACGCCGCAGCGCGCGAGGCGCGCCGCGCAGTAACCGGGCAGGTCGAACTGCCAGCGCCTTGGGCGTGGGCCGGGTGCCAGGAAGTCGTTGCCGGACGGTCCGAGCGCGGCGACCATGTCCTCCGCCACCTCGTAGCTCGCCTGCGCGATGCAGGGGCCGATCACGGCCACGATCCGGCCGGGGGCGGCACCCAGGCCGGCCATCGCCGCGACCGTCGCTTCCAGCACGCCGGCGGCCGCGCCGCGCCAGCCGGCATGGGCCGCGCCCACCACGCCCGCCTCGGGATCGGCGAAGAGCACCGGTGCGCAATCGGCCGTGACGACCGAGAGCAGCACGCCCGGCCGGTCGGTGACGGCCGCGTCCGCCTCGGGGGCCGTCTCCCAGGCGTCGCGCGCCACGGCGACGGCCGCCCCGTGCACCTGCCTGAGCGCGAGCGGCCGCGCGAAGCCGAGCTCCCCGGCTGCGCGACCGCGGTTGCTGGCCACGGCCTCGGGATCGTCGGCGCTGCGGAGCGAGCAGTTGAGGCTCGCATAGGCGCCCGTGGAGACGCCGCCGCGCCGCGTGAAGAAGCCATGCGGTAGGCCGCGCAGCGCGTCATGGGTCAGATGCTCGGCCATCAGGGTTCGAAACCGGCAGGAGAGGGAAGGGCAGGGTGGGCGATGCAGAGCGCCTTGAACAGCCGCCCCATTCCCTCCGGCGCGACGAGCCGCTGCGCACCTGAGAGAATCAGGCCGGCCTGCGCGGGCGCCATGCGCGCCAGGATGGCGGAGCGCGCCATCAGCCCGAGGCGCTGCAGGAAGACGCCCATCGGCAGCGGGCCGTGGGTCGCCGCGCCCGCGTGACGCGCCGCGGCGGCCAACGCGGCGAAATCCACATGGGCCGTCAGATCGACCGTGCCGGGCGCGGCGAGCGGATCGGCGCGCTCGTGGCCACGCAGGGCCTGCAGCGTGTCGCCGAAGCCGCTCCCGGCCGGGCCATAGTCCAGGATGAGCGCGGCACCCCCTCGCGCTGCCAGGCGGCGGGCGAGCGACGCGGCCAGGGCCAGCGATGCCTCGGACACCTCCCGCACGGTGCCTTCGGGTGCTTCGCCCTGGTCCGGAGCGGCCTGCTCCGCGAAGGTGCCGCCCGCGACGAAGCGCTCCGTCCAGCCGGCGCCGCGGCGGACGAATTGCCGGATCGGCAGCGCGTCGAAGAACTCGTTGGCGAGGATCACGGCGGGACCGGGCGGCAGCGTGTCGATGCCCCCATGCCACGTCGCGTCGGGCACGCGCCTAGCCTGCACCGCCCGCAACGCCGGCGAAGCCTCGATCAGGTGGACCTCGGCCGCCGCCGCGAAGGCGGGCATGGCCTCCCGCACGGCGCGCAGGGCATCGGCCATCAGCGTCCCGCGGCCGGGCCCCAGCTCGGCGAGGATCACTCGCGCCGGCGCCCCCATCGCCTGCCAGCTGACCGCCGCCCAGAGCCCGAGGCATTCGCCGAAAGCCTGGGAGATCTCCGGCGCGGTGATGAAGTCCCCGCCGCGGCCGAACACGTCGCCCCGCGCGTAATAGGCAGCGGCGGCACGCGCCATGAAGGCGTCGAGGCGTTCCATCGGTTCAGGCGCGGCGTCCGCGCAGCAGCAGCCAGGTGCCGACGGCCACCATCGGCACCGAGAGGACCTGCCCCATCGTCGCCCCGGCCCAGAGGAAGCCGAGGTGTGCGTCGGGCTGGCGGAAGAACTCGCCGATGATGCGCGCCGTCCCGTAGCCGGCGATCAGCGCGCCGGTCAGGGCCCCTGGCCTCTCCCGCAGGCGCGTGCAGCGCCACAGCACCAGCATCAGCGCGAACAGCGCCACGCCCTCCAGCGCGGCCTGGTAGAGCTGGCTCGGGTGGCGCGGAAGCTGCTCGGGATCGGCGGGGAAGACCATCGCCCAGGGGACCTCGGCCGGGCGGCCCCACAGCTCACCGTTGATGAAATTGGCCACGCGCCCGAAGAAGAGGCCGATCGGCACGACGACGGCCACGCGGTCCCCGAAGGCCAGGGGGTTCAGCTTCTGGCGGTGGCAGAACCACAGCGTCGCCACGATGACGCCGAGCGCGCCACCGTGGAACGCCATGCCGCCCTGCCAGACCATCAGCGCTTCCCACGGCGCGGTGACGTAGTGCCCCGGGCGGTAGAACAGCACGTAGCCGAGGCGCCCACCCAGGATGATCCCGAGCGTCGCCCAGGTGACGTAGTCGTCCACCTGCGCCTTCGTGCCGGCGGGCGGCGGTGCCTCCACCAACCGTCGCGCCAGCTGCCAGCCGAGCACGATCCCGGCGATGTAGGCGAGCGCGTACCACCGGATGGCGAGCGGCCCGAGCTGGAGGGCGACGGGATCGATCTGAGGGAAGTCCATCTGCGTCCGGTAGCGCGCCCGTCAGCGCCCCGCCAGCAGGGGCGCGCAGGCCGCCGGCAGCCTCGGCGGTGGCGCGGGCTGCGCCGGCCGCGGCGGCGGGCGACGGGCCTCCTCGGTCAGCCACCAGTCGAGCGCCGCATCGCACCCGTCGCCGGGCGGGATGGGTGGGGCCTCGACACAGTCGGGGCTGCCCGCCGGGCAGCGAAGGCGGACATGCATGTGGCTGTCATGGCCGCGCCAGGGGCGCACGCGGCGGAGCCAGGCCTCGCCGCCATGAATCCGGCACAGGCTGCGCTTGATGCCGTGGTTGACGATCACACGGTCCACACCCGGACTCTCGGCCGCGAGGCGGATCAGCGCCGCGTGGCGCGCCGTGAAGCGCGACGGATCCACCTCGGTCTGATCAGGCAGCACGAGGGACGGGATCTCCAGCTCCTCGCGCGAATGGCGCGGCGCGAAGGCGGCCTTCGCCCGCAGGTCGAGCCAGATATCCACATCGAGGCCGGTCTGGTGGCTGGCGTGGCCCCAGGGCATCGGGCCGCCGCGGGACTGGGCGATGTCGCCGATCCACAGCTCCGGGAAGCCGGCGGCCCGAGCGCGCCCGGCGAAGCCCTGCACCCAGCGGATGGTCTCCGGATGGCCCCAATGGCGGTTGCGCGAGAGGCGCACGGCCTGCCAGCCGGGCCCTTCGGACGGCAACTGCGCGGCGCCTTGCAGACAGCCGAGCGCGGCGCCGCCGATGCTGCGCGCCGGTCCCGGCGCCGGCCCGTCGGCCGCCGCCCAGCGCGACGCGGGTTGCGCGGCGGCAGGCGTCGCGAGCAACAAGGCAAGCAGGACGGCGCGGATCACGCCTGTCCCCCGGCCCGCGCCGCGATGGCGGTGGTGGAGCGGCCTTCGAGCAGCGGCAGCAGCACGGTCTGCCCGCCCCAGCCGGCGACCTCCGCGGCACCCACCACGCGGTCGAGGGTATAGTCCTCCCCCTTGAACAGCCGGTCGGGGCGGAGGGCGAGGATGCAGGACAGCGGCGTGTCCTCCGCGAAGCTCACCACGCCGTCCACGGCGGCCAGCGCCGCGATGACCGCCGCGCGGTCGGCGAGCGTGTTGATCGGTCGCGACGGCCCCTTGAGGCGCGTGACGGAGGCGTCGTCGTTCAGCGCGACCACCAACCGGTCGCAGTGGCGGCGCGCTTCGCGCAGCATCCGGACGTGGCCGGCATGCAGGATGTCGAAGCAGCCATTGGCGAAGCCGACACGAAGCCCTTCCGCCTGCCACTGGCGCACGAGGCGCGCCGCCGCCGGCCATGGCAGCACCTCGCCGGTCGCGCCCTCGGCGTCGCGCAGTGCATGGTCCAGCTCCGCCGCCGAGCAGGTCGCGGTGCCGAGCTTCCCGACCACGACGCCCGCCGCCGCATTGGCGGCCCGCACGGCCTCCTCCACCCCGAGGCCAGAGGCGAGGGCGAGGGCGAGGGCGGCGATCACCGTGTCCCCGGCGCCCGAGACGTCGAACACCTCCCGCGCCATGGCGGGCACGGCGAATGCCGGCAGGTCGCGCCGGACGAGCATCATGCCGCGCTCGCTGCGGGTGGCGAGGACGGCGCCGACATCCACTCGCGCCAGGACGGCGCGGCAGGCTTCCTCGCAATCCCGGTCCTCCCGCGCCGGCAGACCCGTGGCGTCCGAGAGTTCGGCGGTGTTCGGCGTGAGGATCGTGGCACCCGCGTAGCGGGCGAAGTCGCGCCCCTTCGGGTCCACGAGGCAGGGAACGTCCGCCTTCTGGGCGGCGGCCAGCGCCGCGGCGATCACGCCAGGGGCCAGCACGCCCTTGCCGTAGTCCGACAGCACCACGGCGCCTATTCCGCCCATGGCCGCGCCCATCCGGGCGATCAGCGCGGACTGCTCCTGGGCGTCGGCCGGCTCCGCGCGCTCGGCATCCACCCGCGCCACCTGCTGGTTGCCGGCGATGACGCGCAGCTTCGCCGTGGTGGCGCGGCGCGGGCTGGCGACGAGATCGGGCGCGAGGCCCGCCTCGGCGCGCAGCAGCCCCACGAGCTCGAGGCCCTCGGGGTCCTCGCCGATCAGGCCGATGAGGCGCGCACCGCCACCCAGCGCCACGATGTTGCGCGCGACGTTGCCGGCCCCGCCGGCCATCGACGTGGTGCGCGCGAGCCGCACCACGGGCACCGGGGCTTCCGGCGAAAGCCGCTGGGCGCTGCCGTAGAGATATCGGTCGAGCATGACGTCGCCGAGGACGAGAACGCTGCTGCCGGAGAAGTCGAGCATGACGTGTTCTCGCGGGGATCGGGCCGGCAGGGAAGGGCACACAACGGAGCCTTGGCAGGGTCGGCCACTCAAGCTAGAAAATTCTCAGAAAATAGCTGCCGCGTTGCCCACTCTCAGTATGGGATGCTTTCGGGGCGCGCAACAAGGGGAAGGACTTGCCCATGCAGAACACGCTCGCAGGCCTCGTCTTCCTCATCCTCGGCGACAGTCACTTCGCCTCGCAGAACTTCCTCATCACCACGCTGCATGACGACCTGATGCGGCGGGGCGCGCGAGTCGCGACCTTCGGCGCTTGCGGCGCCCCGGCGTCCATCTTCCTCGAGGCACGCATCGCGTCCTGCGGCACCGCGGAGCGCGTGGGCAGCGGCGCGGTGCAGGTGCGTCGCCCGCCCCAGGGCCGCACCAGGTCGTGTCCCAGACCGTGGTGTAGGACCTGACCGCCGGACTTGAGGCGGTCACCGCGGTGGTTCGTGGCAGGGTT
>JAIEOO010000384.1 GCA_019750475.1 Acetobacteraceae bacterium
CGAGCTTCGCCCCCGCGCCACCGCGCGCGACGCCCGGGGACAGGTTGGACGCGCCGCCGAACGCGGCCGGCGCCGTCGCCTGACGCAGGGCCCGCCGGGGCGGACACGCCGGAGGCCGGTCACCGCTCCCCAAGCGTGATCCCGCCCCGCGCGATCACGCGGCGGAGCCGGTCGCGCGCCGCCCCCATTCAGCCCCGCGCGGCGGCCGGCGTGACGGCGTGACGGCGTGGGCCAGGGCGCGAAGCGGGTTTCAGGCGGGCGCGCTCGTCGCTTCGGCCCTGCGGTCCGGGAGGTGGATCTCGCAGCGCAGCCCCGCGGCATCCCAGACGGGCCGCAGCGCGCCGCCCAACTGCGCGGCCGCCATCCGCATCAGGCGAAAGCCGCCTCCGAGGGTCGGGGCCGCCGGCGCCGGGCCACCGCGTTCCTCCCACGTCACCAGCGTCCCCCCCGGGGCGGCCGTCCAGCGCAGGACGACGCGGCCCTCGCTCGTCGCGAGGGCCCCGTGCTCCCGGGCGTTCACGGCGAGCTCGTGCAGGATCAGCCCGAGCGGCAGGGCCGTTTCCGCCGGCAGCCGCAAGGGCGGACCCGCCGCATCGCAGCGCCCGAAGCCGATCGTCGCGCCGAGTTCCGCCACCACCAGGTCCTGCAGCTCGATCCCGTCCCAGCCGGCTTGCGACAGCTCCGCATGGGCGCGCGTCAACGCGCCGATGCGGCCTTCCAGCGTCTCGACGAAGGCGGCCATCGGCTGGCCCGCCGCGGCCGAGACGCGCAGCAGGCCGGACACGATGGCGAGCAGGTTGCGCGCCCGGTGGTCCACCTCGCGCGCCAGGCGCCGTTCCCGATCCTCGGCGCGGCGGCGCGCCGTCACGTCGAGCACGGCGGCGCTGACCGCCGAGCCCGGCCCGGCGACCGCGCGGAGATTGCACAGCAGCACGCGCTCCTCCTCGCCGATCGGGGCGTCCCGCAGCTCGATGTCCACGGCGGGATGGCCGGAGGCCGAGACCTCCGCCAGGAGGGGTCCGGCGACGCGGGCGAAGCGCGGCTCGACCTCGGCCAGCGGGCGGCCCGCCGCGCCCCCCGCGGCCTCGCCGACGAGCGTGCTGTTGGCCGCGAGGCAGGTCCCATCCGACGCGATGAGCGCGAGGCCCACCGGCGCCGCCTCATAGGTGGCGCTGAGCCGTGCCGCCGCCGCCGCGGCCGTCTCCTCGGCCAATCTCAGGCCGTGCACGTCGAGCGCGACCCCGGCCCAGAGCGGCTGCGCCCCGCTGCGCATGACGCGCGCCACGCGGAACAGGAACCAGCGCCGGGAACCGTCGGGCAGCGCGATCCGCGCCTGCGCCTCGAGCGTCGTCCCGTCGGCGCGGGCCCGCGGCCAGGCCTCGGACAAGGCCGCCTGGTCCTCCGCGACGGCCACGCGCCACCACTCGCCGCCCGCCACGCCCCAGGCCTGGTTGCACCAGACGGGCATGCCGGCATCGTCGCTGATGAAGGCCAGCTGAGGGCTGACCTCGAGCAGCGCCCGCAACCGCTCGTCGTTGTCGCGGCGATCGGCCTCGCGCCGCTCGATGGCCTTCGCCATCGCGTCGAAGCTCTCCGACAGGCGGCGGAACTCGCGTCCCGCGCCGCGGATCCGGCTGCGCACGAACCACTCCCCCCGCGTCCAGTGACCGACGGTCGCGATCAGCCGGTCGAGCGGATGGATCACGGAGCGGTGGAAGCTCGCGAACAGGAGAAGCACGCCGACGATCAGCGACCCCAGCACCAGCGCCGTGTTCCGTCGTTCGGCGATCATCGCGGCGCGCAGCGCCTCCTCGGTCTCGATGCCGACGCCTGCGTAGAGGCCGAGAGGCTCGACGGTGGGGGGCACGTAGGCGATGGTGCGCCGCACGCCGTCCACGCCCTCGGCCTCGATCAGGCCGGGCTCCTCCGCCGTCAGGAGCCGCCTGAATGCCGGCGGGAGCGGCCGGCCGACGAAACGCCCGGGGTCCGGGGCACGCGCCAGGACGACGCCTTCGGCGTCGGCGAGCAGCACCGCGCCGCCGGGCGGGATCGGCAGCGCCTCGACCTCGCGGTTGAGCCAGGCGAGATCGAAGCCGAGCACCAGCGCCGACCCGTCGGGCAAGCGGAGCGACACGGGAAGCGCGGCCCCGGCGCCATCCGGGAGCGGCGTGTAGCGCCCGAGCGTCGCCACCGCGTCCGGGGCGACGGTCAGGCTGGCCGAGCCCAACGTCCGGGTCAGGGGCCCTGGCGCGCCGCAGACGAGCTCGCCCGCAGCCGAGAGGAGCTGCACGAAGACGTAGCGCAGCTCCCGCGTCAGGACGCCGGCGAGCGTGGCGTCGCAGGCGCGGCTCGGCCGGGCGGCAGCCACGATCGGATCCGCGCTCAAGGCCACCAGCGTCTGCGCCGCGCTCTCCAGGATGCGGCCTTGCTCCGCATTCACCAGCAGGGCGAGGCGCGTCGCCGCGGCGCGAGCCGCTTCGCCGCGGTCGGTGCGGATCTGGGCCTCCAGATGAAGCTGCACCACGACCGCCGGCAGGAGCGCCAGCAGCACGAGGAGGAAGGCTCGAAGCGCGAGTGGCAAGGCCGCGGCACCCTGGGGCCGGAACGGCCCAGCCCGCGCATCCTGCCGGAACGGTGAACACATTCGCAAGCTAAGGCCACCTTGCCTTGGCCGGGCGTCCGTGCCGCAATATGTCCAGACATGTTGGCCCAAGCCGAGACTTGCCGCACCCCATGCCAGACTCCGCTGCCATGAGCGGCGCCGCGCCCCGTGCCGACCAGGTTCGGCTCGACGTGGATCGCGCCGGCGTCGCCCGACTGACCTTCGATCATCCGCGCCGTCTCAACGCGATCAGCGCGGCGATGTGGCGCGAGCTGCCCGCGTTGCTCGAACGGGTGGAGGAGGAGCGGGCGATCCGCGTCCTGGTGCTGCAGGGCGCCGGCGACCGGGCCTTCTGCACCGGCAACGACACCTCCGAGTTCGAGACGATCCGCGCCGATGCCGCGCAGTCGGCCGCCTACAACGCGCTGCAACGCGCCGTGGCCGAACGCATGGCGCGGCTCTCCAAGCCGGCGATCGCCGCCATCCACGGGCATTGCCTCGGTGCCGGGCTCGAGCTCGCGCTGCAATGCGACCTGCGCTTCGCCTCGGCCGATGCGCGGATGGGCGTGCCGGCGGTGAAGCTCGGCCTGCCCTACCGGCTGGAGGACATCGTCAAGCTCGTGGACGTCATCGGCCTCGCGCGGACGCGGCTGATGGTGCTGACCGGGCGGATCTTCGCCGGCCCCGAGCTGGCGGAACTCGGCCTCGTCACCCGGCTGCTGCCGGACCGTGCGGCGATGGAAGCGGCCGTGGCCGAGGCGGCGGCCGAGATCGCCGCCGCCGCGCCGCTGTCGCTGAAGGCGGCCAAGGCCGCCTTCTTCGAGATCACGCGCCGCGACGCGCCGCCCGACCTCGATCGCGCGCAGCGCCTCGCCGATGCCTGCTACGAAAGCGCCGACTACGCGGAGGGGCGCCGCGCCCGGGCCGAGAAGCGGCCGCCCGTGTTCCGGGGAGAATGACGCGATGCTGCGCCGTTGCCTCCTCGCCTTCCCGATGCTCGCGGCCCCTGCCCTCGCCCAGACTCGGGCGCCCATCCGCGTGCTGGTCGGCTTCGCGCCGGGCGGCGCCGCCGACCAGTCCGTGCGCATCGCGGCCGACGCCGTCGCACGGCGCGGCGGGCCCGCCATCGTCGCGGAGACGCGCAGCGGCGCGCTCGGCTTCCTGGCGATGCAGGGCGCGGCCCGCGCCGCGCCCGACGGTCTGACGCTCGCCACCGCGATCATGGGCAACATGAGCGTGGCCCCGGCCGTCCCGGGCTCGCAGGTGCCGCTCGACCTCGACCGGGAGCTGGTTCCGGTCTGCAACCTCGCCGGCACGCCCATGGCGCTGATCGTGCCGGGCGCCGGACCGGACCGGAGCGTGGCCGACCTCGTCGCGCGGGCGCGGGCCCATCCCGGCGCGCTCTCCTACGCCAGCACCGGCAACGGCTCGACCAACCAGCTCGCCGCCGAGCACTTTTCCGAACAGGCCGGCGGCCTCAGGCTCATTCACGTGGCCTATCGCGGCGGGGCGCCTGCCGTGGCGGATGTCGCCGCGGGCCGCATCGACCTGATGTTCGCCAACATCGCCGAGGTGGTGGAGCTGATGCGGGGTGGCCAGGTGCGCGGCCTGGCGCTCGCCGCCGCGCGGCCCGTGGCCCTCGCGCCCGAGCTGCCGCTGCTGACGCGGGACTACCCGGCGCTCGACATGAACAACTGGTTCGGCCTCGTCGGGCCGGCCGGGCTGCCGCCCGACCTGGTGCAGCAGATCGGCCGGATGTTCGCCGACGCCATGACCGACCCGGCGACGCAGCCCGTGCTCGACGCGCGCGGCCTCGTCGCCCTGCCGGAGGTGGGGCCCGACTTCGCCGCGCGCATCCGCCGCGACCGCGATCGCTGGGCCCGCGTCGCGGCCGCCGGCAACATCCGCGCCGACTGATCCAAGGAACCGAATGTCCCTGTCACCCTCGCTGTCGCTCGGCATCGATATCGGCGGCACCTTCACCGACCTCGTGCTGCACGACCCCGCCTCGGGGCGGGCCACCATCTGGAAGGAGAGCACCACGCCGGACGACCCCTCGCGCGGCGCCATGGCCGGCGCGCTCGAGGTGCTGCGCCGCGCCGGACGCCGGCCGGAGGAGGTGGCGCGCGTCGTCCACGCGACGACGCTCTTCACCAACGCGCTGATCGAGCGGAAGGGCGCGAGGACCGCCCTCGTCACCACCGCCGGCTTCCGCGACACGCTGGAGATCGGGCGGGAGCGGAAATACGAGCTCTACGACATCTTCCTGACCATGCCGAAGCCGCTGGTGCCGCGCGAATGGCGGCGCGAGGCGACGGAGCGGCTGGCGCCCGACGGCAGCGTGGAAACGCCGCTCGACCTCGACGCCGCTGTGCGGGAGGTCGAGGCACTGGTGGCGGAAGGCGCCGAGAGCCTCGCCATCGTCTTCCTGCACGCCCATGCCAACCCGGCGCATGAGCGGGCGCTGGGCGAGGCGGTGGCGCGGCGCTTCCCGTCCCTGTCGCTCTCGCTCTCCTCCGACATCGCGCCCGAGATCCGGGAGTATCCGCGCGCCAGCACGACCTGCGCCAACGCCTATGTGCGGCCGCTGGCGGAAAAGTATCTCGCGCGGCTGGAGGCGCAGCTGCGCGCGGCCGGCATCCCGGGCGGGCTGTTCCTCATGCTGTCCAATGGCGGCCTGACCCACGCGGCCGAGGCGCGGCGCGCGCCGGTGCAGCTGCTGGAATCGGGGCCGGCGGCCGGCGCGCTCGCCGGTGCCTGGTTCGGGCGCAAGGCCGGGCTCGGCAACGTGCTGGCCTTCGACATGGGCGGCACCACCGCGAAGCTGGCGCTGGTGGATGATGGCGAGCCCCTCGTCGCCTGGGGCTTCGAGGCGGCGCGGGAGAAGCGCTTCCTCCGCGGCTCCGGCCTGCCCATCCAGATCACGACGGTCGAACTGATCGAGATCGGCGCCGGCGGCGGCTCCATCGCGCGGCGCTCCGGCCTCGGCACCCTCGCGGTCGGGCCGGACAGCGCCGGCGCCCAGCCCGGCCCGGCCTGCTACGGCCGCGGCGGGACGGAGCCCACCGTGACGGATGCCGACCTGATGCTGGGCCATCTCGACGCCGGCTTCTTCCTGGGCGGCGAGATGCGGATCGAGCGCGGCCTGGCCCAGGCGGCCTTCGCGAGGCTCGCCGGCGAGCTCGGCGTGGCCGAAGCACGCGCGGCGCTCGGCGTGCACGACGTGGTGAACGAGAACATGGCCGGTGCCGCGCGCGTCGCCGTGGCGGAGCGCGGCCGCGCCCCGCAGGACTACGCCCTGCTCGCGACCGGCGGGGCGGGGCCCGTCCATGCCTGGGCCGTTGCCCGGCGCCTCGGCATCTCGCGCGTCGCCTGCCCACCGGGCGCCGGGGCGGGCAGCACCATCGGCATGCTGATGGCGCCGGCCCGCGCCGACCGCGTCGGCACCTACGCTGTCCCGCTCGCCCGCGCCGAGCCCGCGGCGATGCGCGCCATCCTCGACGCGCTGGAGTCCGAGGCGCGGGCGGTGCTGCGCGGCACGGGCGCGGACCTCGCGGCCACCAGCGTCCGGCGCCTCGCCGACATGCGCTATATCGGCCAGGGCAGCGAGATCACGGTGGCACTCCCCGACGGGCTCTCGCCCGAGGCGGTGCGGGCGGGGTTCGAGGAAGCCTATCGCCGCCTCTTCTCCCGCACGCCGCCCGGGGCCGCGATCGAGTTCGTGGCGCTGCGTCTCTCGCTCTCGGCGCCGATGCCGGGCTCGGGAGGCGCGCTCGACCTGCTGCGCCATGCGGGCGGGGAGAAACGCAAGGGCAGCCGCCCGGTCTTCCACGCCGACGCCGCCGATTGGGTGGAGACGGCGGTCTATGACCGCTACGCCCTCGCACCCGGCGATCGCATCGAAGGCCCCGCCGTCTTCGAGGAGAACGAGAGCACCTTCGTCATCGGGCCGGGCAGCGTCGCCACGGTCCTCCCCGACGGCACGATCCTGGCGGAGAAGGCATGATGGTTCGCACCTTCGACCCCATCGAGCTGGAGCTGCTCTGGCGCCGCCTGATCTCGCTCGTGGACGAGGCGGCGGCGGCGCTGGTGCGGACGAGCTTCTCGACCCTCGTGCGGGAGAGCTACGACTTCTCCTGCATCGTGACCGACGAGCGCGGGCAGTCGCTGGTGCAGGCGACCGAGAGTATCCCCTCCTTCATCGGCACGCTGCCCGCCACCGTGAAGCACTTCCTTCGCTTCTTCCCGGCGGAAAGCCTGGAACCGGGCGACGTGCTCATCACCAACGACCTCTGGATGGGCACGGGCCACCTGCCGGACATCACGGTGGCCAAGCCCATCTTCCTGGACGGAAGGCTCGTCGCCTTCAGCGCGTCCACGGCGCACGCGCCGGACATCGGCGGCAAGATCCGCAGCCCCGAACCGCGCGAGGTGTTCGAGGAAGGCTTGCAGATCCCGCCGCTCAAGCTGATGCGGCGCGGCGCGATGGACGAGACGCTGGTCGCCATCCTGCGCCAGAACGTCCGCACGCCGGACCAGACGCTGGGCGACCTCTGGGCGCAGGTCGTCGCCCTGGACGTGATGGAGGAACGCCTCGTCGCGCTGATGCGCGGCCACGGCCTGCCTGACCTGACCGACCTCGCCGCCGAGATCCAGGGGCGGTGCGAGCAGGCGATGCGCGCCGCCATCCGGGCGCTGCCCGATGGCACCTATCGCAGCGAATTGCAGACCGACGGGCTGCTCGAGACGCCGATCACGCTGCGCATGGCGCTGACCGTCGCGGGCGACGAGATCCGCATGGACCTCTCGGGCAGCGACCCGCAGGTGGACCGCGCGATCAACTGCGCCATGTGCTACACCTACGCGATGTGCATGTACGGCGTGAAGGTCTGCACCGAGCCGAACCTGCCCAACAACGAGGGCGCCTTCCGCCCCATCCACCTCACGGCGCCCGCGGGCACCATCGTGAACCCGGTCTTTCCCGCCCCCGGCGGCTCGCGCATGCTGATCGGGCATTACCTGCCGATGCTGGTCTTCGGCTGCCTCGGCCAGGTGGTGCCGGAGCGCGTCATGGCCGCCTGCGGCTCGCCCATGTGGGGGATGAACCAGTCGGGCGTGCGGACGATGCCGGACGGCTCGCTCAAGCCCTACGCCAACATGTTTTTCTACAATGGCGGCATGGGCGGGAACAGCCACGCCGAAGGTTTGTCGTGCCTCTCGTGGCCGTCCAACGTGTCGTCCACCAGCGTCGAGATTTCCGAGCACATCGCGCCGCTGCGCTTCCGCCACAAGAAGCTGCGCGACGGGAGCGGCGGAACCGGGCGCCATCGCGGCGGCCTCGGCCAGGAGATCCACATCGAGGTGCTGAGCGAGACGCCCATCGCCGTCTCCTTCCTGGCGGAGCGCACCATCATCCCGGCCTTCGGCATCGAGGGCGGGCAGCCCGGCGCCTGCGGGGAGCTGCGGGTCAACGGCGCCAAGGTGGACCCCAAGCGGCAATACGTGCTTCGCCAGGGCGAGACGGTGACGCTCTGCACCCCTGGCGGCGGGGGGCACGGCCCCGGCTGAGACGGGCGGGATGGGCGTGGCGTTCAGGCGCCATGCCCGACGCGCGCCACACCCTGCTCGAAGCCCATCGGCGCCTGTGCCGCGAGTTCGGCTGCCCGATCGCCTATTTCCACGACATGCCGCCACTCGACGAACTCGTCTCCTCGCTGCTGTCGCACCGCACGCGCAACGCCGACAGCGGCCGCGCCTTCCGCGGGCTGCGCGCCCGCTTCGCGGGCTGGGAGGCGGTGCGGGACGCGCCGGTGGCGGAGGTCGAGGCCGCCATCGCCTCCTGCACCTGGCCCGAGGCCAAGGCCCCGGCGCTGCAACGGACGCTGCGCGCCATCACCGAGCGGCGCGGGGCGCTCGACCTCTCGCACCTCGCCGACATGCCGCCGGAGGAGGCGCGGGCCTGGCTGGAGGCGCTGCCGGGCGTCGGCCCGAAGACCAGCGCGGCCGTTCTCTCCTTCTCGACGCTGCGGCGACGGGCGCTGCCGGTGGACAGCCACCACCACCGCGTCGCGCAGCGGCTGCACGTCATCCCGGCGAAGCTCGCGGTCGGGCCCGCGCATCGCGTGCTGGAGGCGATGCTGCCCGCCGAGTGGGACGCCCAGACGGTCTACGACCACCACGAGGTGCTGATGCTGCACGGGCAGAAGACGTGCCACTTCCACAACCCGGCCTGCGGGCGCTGCGTGCTGCTCGACCTGTGCCCGACCGGCCAGGCGCGGCGCGCGGGGCCGCCGCGCGCCGAAGCACCTGCCGCCGTCACTCCACCGTGACGGATTTCGCCAGGTTGCGCGGCTGGTCCACATCGGTGCCCTTCAGCACCGCCACGTGATAGGCCAGCAGCTGCACGGGGATGGCGTGCAGGATGGGTTGGGCGAAATCCGGCGCGTCGGGCAGCTCGATCACGTGGCGGGCGAATTTCCGCAGCGCCCCGGCGCCCTTGCGGTCGGTGAAGGCCATCACCTGCCCACCGCGCGCCGACGCCTCCTGCAGGTTGGACAGCGTCTTCTCGTAGAGCGGGCCCGAGGGACAGAGGGAGATCACCGGCACCGCGTCGTCGATGAGCGCGATGGGCCCGTGCTTCATCTCGCCCGCCGCGTAGCCTTCGGCGTGAATGTAGCTGATCTCCTTCAGCTTCAGCGCGCCCTCCATCGCGATGGGGAAGAGCGGACCGCGGCCCAGGAACAGCACGTCCCGCGCCTTCGCGACCTCCTGCGCGAGCGCGCGGATCTCCCCGTCGCGCTCCAGCACGCGCGCCGCGTCCTCGGGCACGGCGAGCAGCGCCTCGGTGGCTGCCGCCTCCTGCGCGGCGCTGATCGTCCCCCGCGCGCGGGCGATGCCGAGGGCGAGGCAGGCCAGCACGGCGAGCTGCGCGGTGAAGGCCTTGGTCGAGGCGACGCCGATCTCGGGTCCGGCCACGGTCAGCACCGTCGCGTCGCTCTCCCGCGCCATGGAGCTCTCGGGGACGTTCACCACCGACAGCACCGCCTGGCCCTTGGCGCGCAGCAGCTTCAGCGCCGCCATGGTGTCCGCCGTCTCGCCCGACTGGGAGACGAGGATGGCGGCGCCGCCTTCCGGCAGCGGCGGATCGCGGTAGCGCAGCTCGCTCGCGACGTCGGCGTCCACCGGGATGCGGGCGTAGTGCTCGATCCAGTAGCGGCCGACCGCGGCCGCGAGGAAGGCGGAGCCGCAGGCGGTGATGGTGATGCGCGGCACGCGCGCCGGATCGAAGGGGAGTGTGGGCAGGCGGACCGCACGCGTCCCGGGGTCGAGATACTGCCGCAGCGTGTCGCCCAGCACCGCCGGGTGCTCGTGCAGCTCCTTCTCCATGTAGTGGCGGTAGTTGCCCTTGCCGGTCGCGGCGCCCGAGACGCTAGTGACGCGCACCTCGCGCGCCACCTCCTCGCCCTTGGCGTTCCAGAAGCGGACGCTGTCCTCGGTCAGGACCGCGTGGTCGCCCTCGTCGAGATAGGCGATGCGGCGCGTGAGCGGGGCGAGCGCCAGCGCGTCCGAGCCCAGGAACATCTCGCCCTCGCCGAAGCCCACCGCCAGCGGCGCGCCGTGGCGCGCGGCGACGAGCATCTTGGGATGGCCCGCGAACATGATGCCGACGGCGAAGGCGCCATGCACCCGCGCGAGCGCCGCATGGGCGGCCTCCCGCGGCGGCATCCCCTGGGAGAGGTTCCAGTCCACGAGCTTGCAGAAGGTCTCGGTGTCGGTTTCGGTCTCGAACTCGTAGCCGCGCCCCTCCAGCTCGGCGCGGAGCTCGGCGTAGTTCTCGAAGATGCCGTTGTGGACGACGGCGACGCGGCTCGTCGCGTGCGGGTGGGCGTTGCGCTCGACGGGGGCGCCATGCGTCGCCCAGCGCGTGTGGCCGAGGCCCGTGGTGCCGGGCAGCGGCGCGCGGTCCAGCACCGCCGCGAGGTTGCCGAGCTTGCCCTCGGCCCGGCGGCGCTCGACATGGCCCTCCACCAGGGTCGCGATGCCGGCGCTGTCATAGCCCCGGTATTCGAGGCGCTTCAGCGCGTCGAGCAGGCGGGGGGCGGCGGGTTCGCGCCCGACGACGCCGACGATGCCACACATGGTGCTACCCCTTCCCCTTGAAGCCGCGCCCCGGCTTCGTGACCTGGCGCCCGCGGGCGATGGCGAGCGCGTCGTCCGGAACGTCCTCGGTGAGGACGGAGCCGGCGGCGACCAGCGCCCGCGCGCCCACCTTCACCGGCGCCACCAGCGCCGTGTCGCTGCCGATGAAGGCGCCGGCGCCGATCTCGGTGCGGTGCTTGTGCACGCCGTCATAGTTGCAGGTGATGGTGCCGGCGCCGATGTTGGCCCCCTCCCCCACCGTCGCGTCGCCGATATAGGACAGGTGGTTGGCCTTGGCCCCGCGCCCGAGCGTCGCGGCCTTCAGCTCCACGAAATTGCCGACATGCGCGTCCTCGCCGACATCGGCGCCGGGGCGGAGCCGCGCATAGGGGCCGATGACCGCGCCCCGCCGCACCACGCATTGCTCCAGGTGGGAGAAGGCGCGGATCGTCACGCCGTCCTCGACCGTCACGCCGGGGCCGAAGACGACATGCGGGTCCACCACCACGTCGCGGCCGAGGCGCGTGTCCCAGGCGAGGACCACGCTCTCCGGCTGGACCAGCGTGGCGCCACCCTCCATCGCCGCGCGGCGGAGGCGCGCCTGCATCTCGGCCTCCGCCTCCGCGAGCTCGACGCGGCTGTTGATGCCGCGGAGCTCGGCGGCGGGCGCCTCGATCGCGACGCAGCGCGCGCCTTCCGCGCGGGCGAGCGCCACCACGTCGGTCAGGTAGTACTCGCCCTTGGCGTTGTCGGCCCTGACGGCTTCGAGCCAGGCGAGCAGGCGCGGCGCGGCGGCGCAGATGACGCCGGCGTTGCACAGCGTGATGGCGCGCTCGGCCTCGCTGGCGTCGGCCCATTCGACGATGCGCTCCACCTGGCCGTCCGCTCCCTGAACGACGCGGCCATACCGGCCGGGATCGGCCGGGCGCATGGCCAGCAGCACGAGGTCGGCCGCCGCCCGCGCGGCGACGAGGCGGCGCATGGTCTCGGCCGTGACGAGCGGATTGTCGCCGTAGAGGACCGCGGCGTCCCCGCCGAAGCCCTCCAGCACGGGGGCCGCCATGCGCGCGGCATGGGCCGTGCCGAGCCGGTCCCGCTGGACCACGACGGGGTGCGGCGCGGCCGCCTTCGCGAGCGCGGGCATGTCGGGCCCCGCGACCACCACGATGCGGTTGAACACGCCTTCCGCCGCGGCGAGAAGGTGGTTCAGCATGGGCCGGCCGGCGATGCGATGCATCACCTTTGGCAGCTCCGACTTCATGCGGGTGCCGAGACCGGCGGCGAGGATGATGGCGGCGCGCATGCCCTAGGCGTAGCCGCCGCTGCTGCGGCGCCGCAACCGGGGGCATCCTGACGGATCATTGCACGACATGTCACCCTGGCCCTGGCAGTCCCGATGCCACAACGCACGAGACCCAGGCTTGGCTGGCGCGGATGGCGCGGGCGGCCTATGCGCGCAGACCATGCGCCTCGCGATCTTCGACCTCGACGGCACGCTGGTGGACAGCGCGCCGGACCTCCATGCCGCCCTGGACCGGCTGATGAACGCCCGCGGCCTGCCCGGCTTCGCCCGCCCGGAGGTGACGGCGATGATCGGCGACGGGGCGCGGGCGCTGGTGACGAAGGCGCTGGCGGCGCGCGGCCGGGACTTCGACGAGGCGGCGCTCGACGCCTTCCTGCACGATTACGAGGCGCACACCACGGATCATTCCGCGCCCTTTCCCGGCATCGAAGCGGCGCTGGACCGCCTGGCGACCCAGGGTTGGCGGCTGGCGGTCTGCACGAACAAACCGGGCCTCGCGACGGCGCGGATGCTGGAGGCGCTGGGGCTCGCGGGCCGCTTCCCCGTGGTCGTCGGGGGCGACGCCCTGCCCGTCCGCAAGCCCGATCCAGGGCACGTCCGCGGCGTGCTGGCCGCCTGCGGGGCGACGCCGGGAGAGGCCGTGATGATCGGTGACCACCGCAACGACGTCCTGGCCGCGCAGGGCGCGGGCGTCGCGAGCGTCTTCTGCGAGTGGGGCTACGGCCAGGGTGTGGGCGCGACGGCGCGTTGCGCGACGCCGGCGGATTTGCCGGACCTGCTGGCGGGGATGCTCGGCGCGGCCTGAGCGCTCGGGACTTCTCGCCAGAATGCGGCGGGCCTGGCCGCTGAGGCGCCTTCCCCACCTCGTGTTCCACTTCGACGGCCCGCGGGAGGTGGAGCTCGTGCGGGCGCTTCACGTCCGAAGGGACGTGCCGGCCTGGCTGAGCCGACGGCTGATCGCGGCCGACGTCAGCGGATCGGTTCGACCCGCGGCGGCCGCGGATCGGTCAGCTCCACCGTCTGGAAGACGACGGTGAGGGCCGAGCCGGGGTTGGACTGAGGACCCACGGCCATCACGCGCCGCCGCGGACCGGGCCCTTCGACGCCGATGCCGTCGAGGAGCTGGCCGTCGGGCTGCACCCGCCTCTCACCGGGCAGGGTGCGCAGCCCCTGCTCGCGCAGCCGGAGCGCCAGGGCGTCGAGCGCGGCCTCGGCCGCGCCGGTGGAGAGGCGATAGACCCCGAGGAAGCAGCGCGGCGGCGGCCCGGCCTCGAGCGTCAGCATGTAGCCCGCGCCCTGGCGCGGGACGAAGACCTCCCGGCTCGGCGCCGTGCGGCCGCGGCCGCCGGTTGCGAGGCCGTCCGTGCGACGCAGATCGAGATTCTCGGCCGCGATCCGGGCGGCCGAGGCGTCGCGATCGAGGCAGAGCGTCTTGAAGCGCTCCGTCATCTCCCGGGCGAGGGCTGGGACTCCTCGGGTGCGGCGGCCTCGCACGCGGTCAGGGCGAGGGCAGCCGCCAGCACGAGAATTCGCCGCATTCCTGTCCTCCCGCTCCGGCAGGGAGGGTTGCCCGTCGCGGATGCCGCCGCACGCATGAGAAGGCCTCAGGGCATCCGCTCGACGCCGGAGAGGGTCGCGGTCACGCCGCCCCACCAGCGGCTGGTCAGCTCGATCCGGAGCGGCAGGGGCGGCAGCCCCGGGCCGGGCGAGGCGATCCACGCCGTGACCGGCTGGGGCCGCGCCGCCTCCACCGGGTCGCGGTCGAGGCGGGCGCCGGCCAGGATCCGGGTCTCGACCTGGCAGCGCAGCGCCTGGCCGTCCTGGAAGCGCTCGATGCCGGCGGAGCTGGATCGGAAGTCGGTCACCTGCCGGGCATCGAAGACCCGGACCTGCCCGTCGCAGCGGCCCGTGCGTGCGGTCACCCGCACCAGCATGGCGATCGCGGAGAGCTGGTCGACCGTGCCGCGCGTCTCGGCTTCGGACACCGGGTGGCGCTCCTCGCGGCTCGGCGGTTCGGCGCGGCGGACGACGGGATTCCCGTCGCGCCCGTACTCGACCAGCACGTGGCGCGGGCGGCCGCGGACCACGCCGTCCAGGCTGAACTGCCGCGGGCGCGGGCGGTCCCCGTCGAAGACGCCGTCCGACCGGGTGGTGTTGCGCAGCGAGACGATCCAGGACGCGAGGCCGCGGCTGCGGTTGAGGCTCTCGACCCGGTACGCGTCCCCCTCGAACTGGAGCGTCACGATGCTGTCGAGCACCGGCACACCGGCCGCGGTCACGGTGTAGGTGGCGCGCCAGGCTTCCGCCGAGGCGAGGCCGGGGATCGTCAGGAACAGCAGGGCGAGGACACGCGGCATGCCCGTGACAATGTGCCGGGCAGCGCCGCGGCTGCAATCTCCGCCTCAGGGGCCGCTTGACTTGCCGGACGCTTTCCGCGAAACGCCTGCCCCTCGGATGGGCGCGTAGCTCAGCGGGAGAGCATCGCCTTCACACGGCGGGGGTCGTAGGTTCAATCCCTACCGCGCCCACCATCCGACACCCTGCACCAACGGCCCGGGTCGCCAGCGCGGCCTGCCGCGCACGAAAGCCCGACGCCATGAAGCCCGACACCCATCCCGCCTATCACGAGCTGAACGTGATCATGACAGACGGCACCACCTTCAAGACCCGCACCACCGCGGGCAAGCCGGGCGACACGCTGCGCCTCGACATCGATCCGAAGAGCCACCCGGCCTGGACCGGCGTGCAGCGCGTGATCGACACGGGCGGCCAGATCGCGAAGTTCAACAAGAAGTTCGCCGGAATCGGCGTCAAGAAGTGATGTCCTGACCCCGCGCGGCGCCGGACGGCGCCATGCGCGGGGCCCCATGCGCGAGACGCATGACAGGAGGCCGCCTTCCCCTTGAAGGGACGCGCGGCCTTTTCCATCTCCGTCGGCGTCAGGGCGCCCTTGCGGGCCCTGGCGCGGATGGGTCGCCGACCCGCCATGCCCGAACGGGGTGGCATCACCGGGCGGCCTGCCGCTGGACCTTGCTTTCAGGAGGTTCCGCGTCATGAACGCGATGGATTTCTCGCCGCTTTTCCGCACCGCCATCGGCTTCGACCGCTTCGCCCGCCTGCTCGACACGGCGCGCACGCAGACCGAAGCCCAGGCCTACCCCCCCTACAACATCGAGGTCACCGGTGAGGACCGCTACGTCCTGACCATGGCCGTCGCCGGCTTCCGCCCGGAGGATGTCGAGCTCGTCGTGCGCGACGACACCCTGCTGATCTCGGGCAAGGCCCCGCAGGCCGAGGGCGAGCAGCGCCGCTTCGTGCATCGCGGCATCGCCGGCCGCGCCTTCGAGCGCCGCTTCGTGCTCGCCGATCACCTCGTGGTCGAGGGCGCGCGGATGGAGAATGGCCTGCTGCACGTGTCGCTGAAGCGCGAGGTGCCCGAGGCGCTGAAGCCCCGCCGGATCGAGATCCAGGCCGGCACCGCGCCGCGCCCCGTGATCCAGGGCAACGCGACCCAAGGCGACGTCGCCCAGGCGGCCTGACCCGACCAGCGACGGACGGAACCGGGGCCGGCGGAGCGATCCGCCGGCCCCTTTCTATTCAGGCTTGCGGAAGAACAGGTCGGCCGCCTTCTTCTGCGCGTCGCGCGCGGCGATCGCCTGCTCCGCGCGGGCGATCTCCGCCTGGAGGGCGGCGATGTAGGCGCGCAGCTCCTCGACCCCCAGATTGTCGAGCTTGCGCGGCTCGAAGCCGTCGCTGGGGCGTGGTCTCGCCTCCTCCTCGAACATGGCGCCTCCTCCCCGGACGAATGGGCGTTGAATCAACGGGTCTTGGCCGGACCCCTGCCTGCCACTATAGGGCAAAGCCACCCGGGCAGGGAGCGGCCGCGGCCGCGCCCGCATCTGCCTTGCGTTCAGGAATCGCCACGCATGACCACCCCCCTGATGCCGAAGGCCACGGCCGTCTGGCTCATCGAGAAGACTTCGCTCTCCTTCGACCAGATCGCGGAATTCGTGGCGATGCACCCGCTCGAGGTGCAGGCGATCGCCGATGGCGAGGTGGCCCAGGGCATCATCGGCTACGATCCGGTGCAGAACGGCCAGCTGACGCGGGAGGAGATCGCCCGCTGCGAGCGCGACACCTCGGCGCGGCTGCAGCTGGCGGTGGGCGCGGTCCCGCAATCGAAGCATCGTGGCAAGGGCGGCCGCTACACCCCCGTGGCCAAGCGCAACGACCGGCCGGACGGCATCGCCTGGCTGCTGCGCCATCATCCGGAACTGACGGTGGCGCAGATCGGCAAGCTGCTCGGCACCACCAAGGACACGATCGAGAAGGTGCGGGACCGGACGCACTGGAACAGCCCCAACATCAAGCCGCGCGATCCGGTCATTCTCGGCCTGTGCAGCCAGGGCGACCTGAACAGCGCCGTGTCCGCCGCCCAGCAGCGCCTCGCGGCCGCCGGGATCGCGCCGCCCGTGGCCCCGGCGCCCGAACCCTCGGCCGGCGCCGAGGACTGAACCCGCGGCGCCGGCGCTCGGCCGCCGCGGGACGGCCGGCACGGTCAGCGGCCACGGCCTGATCCGCGAGACGGGATCGCGCTCCCGCGGCTCGTGAGAGAACGATTGACCGTTCCGGCGATGCCGCCGCCGCGGATCATGCGCTGCGGCGTGACCCCGCCTCCGGGCTCACGCCGCAGCCCGTCATGAGAGGACGCTTCACCGCTCCGGCGATGCCGCCGTCGCGGATCGTGCGCTGCGGCGTGACCCCGTCCCCGGGCTCACGCCTCAGCCCGTCATGAGAGGACGATTCACCGCTCCGGCGATGCCGCCGTCGCGGATCGTGCTCTAATTCGGCCGCTTCAGCCGCTCCATCTCCTCCTTGAGTTGCAGCTTCTCGCGCTTCAGCCGCGTCAGAATCCCGTCATCCGGGCGGGGACGGGCGCCTTCCTGGGCGATCCGCTCCTCCAGATGGGCGTGGCGTGTCTCCAATGACCTGATGCGGGGCATATGCAGCATGCGTTGCAATCCTCCAGGTTGGATCGCCGCCACGCGGGCTGAACTGCCCGGCATGGGCGACCCGCGGACATTAGGCCGCGCGAAGTCTGTCACGGAAGTTAAACCTGCGGCCCCGTTCGAGTCGGGCGCCGCGCCGTGCCGGCGGTGTCACGGCTTCCCCAGCGGGGGGTTCCGGCGGTAAGCAAGTCCGCGCCGGCCCAGGGGGCCCGGCCGGCCGCGAGGCCGACGACGAGACCGCCGGGGCGTGATGCTGGAAGACCGCGAGGCGCTGCTGCGCCGCCTCCATGAACTCCGCAGCGAGCACCGCGACCTCGACACGGTGATCGCGCGCCTCGAGGGCACGCCCGCCGATCAGTTGCAGATGCAGCGTCTGAAGAAGCGCAAGCTGAAACTGAAGGACGAAATCGCCTGGCTGGAGGGCAAGCTTGTTCCCGACATCATCGCCTGAGGGAACGTCCCCCCTCGTCGGCGTCATCATGGGCAGCCGCTCCGACTGGGAGACGATGCGCCATGCCTGCGAGACGCTGACCGCGCTCGGCGTGCCGCACGAGGCGCGGGTCGTCTCCGCGCACCGCACGCCGGAGCGCCTGTTCGACTACGCCCGCGCGGCGCGGAGCCGCGGCCTGAAGGTCATCGTCGCCGGGGCCGGCGGCGCCGCCCACCTGCCCGGCATGGCCGCCAGCATGACACCCCTGCCCGTGCTCGGCGTGCCGGTGGAGAGCCACGCGCTCAAGGGCATGGATTCGCTCCTGTCGATCGTGCAGATGCCGGGGGGCGTGCCCGTGGGGACGCTCGCCATCGGCAAGGCCGGGGCGATCAATGCCGGGCTCCTGGCCGCTTCGATCCTGGCCCTGTCGGATCCGGCGCTCGCGGCGCGGCTGGACGCGTGGCGGGCGGCGCAGACCGACGGCGTGCCGCATGACCCGGTCTGATCCGCTGCCCTTCGGGGCGACCATCGGCATCCTGGGCGGCGGGCAGCTGGGGCGGATGTCGGCCCTGGCGGCGGCGCGCCTCGGGTACCGCACCCATGTCTTCTCGACCGAGGCCGACTCGCCGGGCACGCAGGTGGCCACGGCCCACACCGTCGCCGCCTATGACGACGCGGCGGCCCTCGCGGCCTTCGCGGCCGCCGTGGACGTCGTCACCTTCGAGTTCGAGAACGTCCCGGCCGCGACCCTCGACGCGCTGGCCGGGCGCGTGGAGTGCCGGCCGGGCCTGCGGGCGCTGGCCATCGGCCAGGACCGCGTCGCGGAGAAGCGCTTCCTGGCCGAGGCCGGGGTGCCCGTGGGTCCCTGGCGCGAGGTCCGCACCGAATCGGACCTGCGCGACGCCGTGGCCGCGCTCGGGCTGCCCGCCGTCCTGAAGACGACCCGCCTCGGCTATGACGGCCGGGGCCAGGCCGTGCTGCGCCGGCCGGAAGATCTGGCCCCGGCCTTCGAGCGGCTGGCGCCGAAGCCGCTGATCCTGGAAGCCTTCGTGCCCTTCGCGCTCGAGGTCTCGGCCATCGCGGCGCGCGGCTCGGACGGCACCGTCGCCGTGTTCGACGCGGTCGAGAACGAGCACCGCCATCACATCCTCGACCTGTCCTTCGCCCCGGCGCGGATCGCCCCGGCCGTCGCGCAGGCGGCGCGCGGCCACGTGGCGCGGGTCGCGGAGGCCCTCGGCCTGGTGGGCATCGTCGCACTCGAGATGTTCCTGCTCTCGGACGGTTCGCTGCTCGGCAACGAGATCGCGCCGAGACCGCACAATTCCGGGCACTGGACCATGGACGCATGCCGGTGCGGCCAGTTCGAGCAGCATGTGCGCGCGGTGGCGGGACTCCCCCTCGGGCCGGTGGAGCGGCACGCCGACGCGGTGATGCGCAACCTCATCGGGCCCGAGGGAGCGGAAGCCTGGCCGCGCCTTCTCAGGCATGAGAGTGCCGTGGCACATTGGTACGGCAAGGCGGAGGCGCGGCCGGGCCGCAAGCTCGGTCATGTCAATTTCCTGTTGCCTTTGAACAGCTTGAGCGCGACTCCCCCAGGCTGGACCCCGGCCGCCGCCTGAGGCGTGTTGCGGAAATGCCGAAGGGCACTGTGGCGATTGCGCCACATGGGCTCGGAAATGGTCCACATGGTGGTGCAAGCGGCCAAGCGCGGTGTTAGGGTGCCCCCACGCCGCGAGACAGGGGCATGCAGGTCATCCATGACGGGTGGCCGGCAGGACCCGCGCAGCGACGGAACAATGGATGTGAGGAGAGAGAAGATGAGCCTCAAGAAGGCCCTTCTGGCCGCGACGGTTCTGTCGCTGCCGGTGGCCGCGCAGGCCCAGCCCATCTCGGGGCTGTATCTTGGCGCCGGCGCGGGTGTGAACCTTCGTCAGAACGCGACCGACGATCTCGGTCTCAGCGCCGGTGATCGCGCGTTTCTTCGTTCGTTCGGTCTGGGCACCGATGCGCGGGCTACGTTCCGCGTCGGCTATGCTGCCGTTGGCAGCATCGGCTGGGGTTTCGGCAACGGCATCCGGGCTGAAATCGAGGGCAACTATCGCTACAACGAGGTCAGCCGACTCAACGTGCTCGGTGTGAACCTCGCTGGTGCGGGCGGTCGTGTGCACCAGTATGGCGTCATGGCCAACGCGCTGTACGACATCAACCTGCAGAGCATGGGCATTAGCCCGCGGGTTTGGATGCCGTATGTCGGCGTCGGTGCGGGCTACGTCTGGAACGACTGGAACAATGTGCGCGGGTTCGTTCCGGGCCTCCCGGCCGGCTCTAACCTTCGCGTGAACGATAGCGAAGGGCGCTTTGCTTACCAGGCGATCGTCGGTGGTGCCATCGGCCTTGGCGACTTTGTCCCTGGTCTTGCCCTCACCGGTGAATATCGCTTCATGGGAACGCTTGCGCCACGGCTGAACACGCAAGCCACGGTTACCGGTCCCGGCGGTGCTGTTGGGTCTGTTGGTAACTTCGAGCCCTCGAACTACAACCACAGCTTCCTGGTCGGCCTGCGCTACGCGTTCAACGCGCCGCGCCCGGCGCCGGTCGTCGCCCCGGCCCCCGCGCCGGCCGCCGCCCCGGCTCCGGCCCGCACCTACCTGGTCTTCTTCGACTGGGATCGCGCGGACCTGACCGACCGCGCCCGCCAAGTGATCGCCGAGGCTGCTCAGAACGCCCAGCGCGTGAACAGCACCCGCATCGAGGTTTCCGGCCACGCCGACCGCACCGGCACCGCGGCCTACAACCAGCGCCTGTCCGTCCGCCGCGCCGAAGCGGTGGCCGCCGAGCTGGTTCGCCGTGGCATCCCCCGGAACCAGATCGGGATCCAGGGCTTCGGCTTCGACCGCCCGCTCGTCCCGACGGCGATGGGCGTGCGCGAGCCGCAGAACCGCCGCGTCGAGATCGTGCTGCGCTAAGCAGCCGGTCACTTCACGGTTCAAACTGGAAGGGCGCCCTCGCGGCGCCCTTTCTTTTTGCCCACCCTCGATCGCCGGCCGCGCGCCTGGCGCGGTCGCTCGGACCGCCGCGCGGCCGCATCCTCGTCCGGCGACGCCGATTTCGGGCTGTCGCGTGCCCTCCGAGCGTCGGAGGCCGCCTCCGGCGGCACCGTGCCCGCATCGCGCCCATGGAGCGCCGCGCCCGGCGTTTCGCTCGCGCTCGAACGGCGGGCACGGCGCTGGACAAGGCCAGCCGATCTGGCATGAGCGCCGCCACGTTCAGGAGTGACACATGAAGCGCGCGCTGATCACCGGCATCACCGGCCAGGACGGAGCCTATCTCGCCCAGTTCCTGCTCGGCAAAGGCTATGAGGTGCACGGCCTGCTGCGCCGCTCCGCATCGGCAGAGGCCGTGGGGGAGCGGCTTCGCTGGCTCGGCGTCGAGGACAAGGTGCAGAGCCATGACGGCAACCTCACGGACCTCTCCTCGCTGCTGCGCATCATGCAGGAGGTCCGGCCGGACGAGGTCTACAACCTCGCGGCGCAGAGCTTCGTGAAGACCTCCTGGTCGCAGCCCTTGCTGACCGGCGCCGTCACCGCGCTCGGCGCCAACAACATGCTCGAGGCCGTCCGCCTCGTCGCGCCGCAGGCCCGGTTCTACCAGGCCTCCTCCAGCGAGATGTACGGCCTCATCCAGGAGCCGATGCAGAGCGAGCGGACGCCCTTCTACCCGCGCAGCCCCTACGCGGTGGCCAAGCTCTACGGGCACTGGATGACGGTGAACTACCGCGAGAGCTTCGGCCTGCACGCGAGCTCGGGCATCCTCTTCAACCATGAGAGCCCGCTGCGCGGCATCGAGTTCGTGACGCGCAAGATCACGGACGGCGCGGCGCGCATCAAGCTCGGCCTCGCGGAGACGCTGCCCCTCGGCAATCTCGACGCGACGCGGGACTGGGGCCACGCGCGCGACTACGTGCAGGCGATGTGGCTGATGCTCCAGCAGGAGAAGCCGGACGACTACGTCATCGCCACGGGCCGCACGACCAGCGTGCGCGACTTCTGCCGTCTGGCCTTCTCGCATGTCGGCCTCGACTACGAGAAGCACGTGACGGTGGATCCGCGCTTCCTCCGCCCGGCCGAGGTGGACGTGCTGCTGGGCGACGCGACGAAGGCCAAGAACGCGCTGGGCTGGGTCCCGGCGACCTCGCTCGAGCAGATGGTCGCCGAGATGGTGGACGCCGACATCAAGCGCTGGGAGCGCCGCCGCCAGGGGTAAAGCACGATTCGCGAGGGCGGAGTCGCCGGAACGGTGAAGCGTCGTCTCGGAAGCGGCGGAGGCGTGATCCCGTGTGACGGGATCACGCTGTCGCGCCGGAACGCCCCCGGACCCAGGGCGTGAACTCTCCGCTCAACGCTGGCTACAGCGGCTCCGGCCCGACGACGGCCGGGGCGAATCCGCTCTCAGCGGGGCCTCGTCTGCCTCGGTCGCCGCGCGGAGGCCCATGAGCGCCGTCGTCGAGAGCCGCGGCGGACACGGCGCGTCGAGCGTCGTGGCCAGTTCGGCCGTTCCGAACAGCCGCTGCACCCGGTCCATTTGTCTGAAGCGTGGAAGCCGAGCCGCCGGAGACGGCGCGAGGCGCCCGAGGGCGGGCGTGACTGGGGCGACCAACGGGACTCGAACCCGTGACATCCAAGACCACAACCTGGCGCTCTACCAACTGAGCTATGGCCGCCGCAGTGGAGGCGGGAGATAATCCGCCCCCCACAGCCCGTCAACTCAGCCGACGGCCTGGCGCCCCTGCGCCTTGCGGGCCGTCACCCAGGCTTCGAGCCGCGCGAGCGCCTCCCGCAGCACGGCCTCGCCCTTGCAGAAGGCGAAGCGGGCATAGTGGTTGGGCGCGTCGGCGCCGGCGTAGAAGGCCGTGACCGGGATGGCCGTCACCTTGGCCTCGGCGGTCAGCGCGCGGCAGAACGCCACGTCGTCGCCGGTGAAGCCCAAGGCAGCGGCAAGCGGGCGGAAATCGGCGGTGATGAAGTAGCTCCCCATGGTCGGCAGCACGCCGAAGCCGAGGCGCGCCAGGCCCTCGGCCAGCAGGTCCCGCTTCGCCTGAAGCTCGGTGCCGACGGAGGCGAACCAGGCATCGTCCTTCGCCAAGCCCACGGCCACGCCGCGCTGCAGGTTGGGCGGGGTGGTGAAGGTCAGGTTCTGGTGGGCCTTCGCCACGTTGGGCTGTAGCGAGGCGTCGCAGGTGATGTAGCCGACCTTCCAGCCCGTCAGGCTGAAGGTCTTGCCGGCGCTGCCGATGCGCATGCAGCGGGCCCGCATGCCGGGCAGCGACATCAGGGGGATGTGCTTCCACCCGTCGAAGGTCAGGTGCTCATAGACCTCGTCGCAGACGGCGTAGCAGTCGTGGCGCTGGATCAGCTCGGCGAGGAAGGCGAGCTCCGCCGCGGTGAAGACCTTGCCGGTCGGGTTCATCGGCGTGTTGAAGAGGATCGCCTTGGTCTTGGGGCCGAAGGCGGCGGCGAGCTCCGCGCGCGGCAGCTCCCACCTGGGCGGCGTGAGGCGGACCAGCTTGGGGACGGCGCCGAGCAGCTTCACCACGGGCAGGTAGGTGTCGTAGAGCGGCTCGATCAGCACGCATTCGTCGCCGGGGTTGAGCACGGCCATGAGGCAGGCGGTGATCGCTTCCGTCGCGCCGGAGGTGACGACGACCTCCCGGTTGGGGTCCACCTCGATGCCGTAGAAGCGCTTGTTGTGGGCGGCGACGGCGTTGCGCAGCGCGGGCACGCCGGTCAGCGGCGGATACTGGTTGCGGCCGTCGAACAGCGCGTCGGCGGCGGCGCGGATGACGTCCTCGGGCCCGTCGTAATCCGGGAAGCCCTGGCCGAGATTGATCGCCCCGTGCTCGACGGCGAGGGCGCTCATCACCGTGAAGATCGTGGTGCCCGTGGCGGAGAGCAGGTGGTTCTGCGGACGGGCGGGTGCGGTGGTCATCGGCGGAAAACCCCGGAACAAGGTCGTTTCCGGGTTATTGGGCACGAACCGGGACGGCACAAGCGGCCCCGGCGCTCCGATCTGCTCGCGCCGGGTGCCGCGATGGCGGGCAAACTGCCCGTGGCGAAGGCGGAACCCGCATCCGCAGCGCAGGTTCCGGCCGCGCCTCCCGATTGCGCGCGGGCGGAGCCGCGTGCAAAACACCGGCGCCTCGGCTACGGCCGGACGGCGGAGGAAACGCACGGGCGATCCTGCCCCAACCACGAACCGACCGACGGAAGCGATGAAGAAGATCGAGGCCATCATCAAGCCCTTCAAGCTCGACGAGGTGAAGGACGCGCTGCACGAGATCGGGCTGCAGGGCCTGACCGTCGTGGAGGCCAAGGGATTCGGCCGGCAGAAGGGCCATACCGAGCTGTACCGCGGCGCCGAGTACGTCGTGGACTTCCTGCCGAAGGTGAAGATCGAGGTGATCTGCGGCGACGACATGCTCGACCGCGCCGTGGAGGCGATCCAGGGCGCGGCGCGCACCGGCCGCATCGGCGACGGGAAGATCTTCGTCTCCGACATCAGCGAGGTGATCCGCATCCGCACCGGCGAACGGGGCGAGGACGCGGTCTGAGGATTTCCGCCGCGGCGCGGGCTTGGGGGCGTCCCGGGCCGGTGCCGTGGCGGCGGCGATGCGGGCCCGCCGAGGTCCGTCGCGGAACGACAATCAACCGGGACGCAGACAACAGGACGACGACATGGCGAACAGCAAGGAAGCCGTCTCCAAGGTCATGGAAATGATCAAGGAGAACAGCGTTGAGTATGTGGACTTCCGCTTCACCGACCCGCGCGGCAAGTGGCAGCACACGGCCCAGCACGTCTCCACCGTCGAGGAGGAGACGTTCGAGGAGGGCATCATGTTCGACGGCTCCTCGATCGCCGGCTGGAAGGCAATCAACGAGTCCGACATGATCCTGATGCCGGACGCCGAGAGCGCCTGCATGGACCCGTTCTCGGCGAAGCCGCAGCTCATCCTGTTCTGCGACATCTACGAGCCCTCGACCGGCCAGCGCTACAACCGCGACCCGCGCTCGACCGCGAAGAAGGCCGAGGAGTACCTGAAGGCCACCGGCCTCGGTGACACCGCCTTCTTCGGCCCGGAAGCCGAGTTCTTCATCTTCGACAACGTGAAGTTCGGCACGGGCGGCAACTACGGCATCTACCAGCTCGACAGCATCGAGGGGCCGCAGGCGTCGCTGAAGGACTTCCCCGAGGGCAACATGGGCCACCGCCCGGGCGTGAAGGGCGGCTACTTCCCCGTCCCGCCCGTGGACTCGGAGCAGGACCTGCGCGCCGAGATGCTCTCCACCATGGGTGAGATGGGCGTCGTCATCGAGAAGCACCACCACGAGGTGGCGCAGTCTCAGCACGAGCTCGGCACCAAGTTCGGCACGCTGGTGAAGCAGGCCGACATGCTGCAGATCTACAAGTACTGCATCCACAACGTCGCCCACAGCTACGGCAAGACGGCGACGTTCATGCCGAAGCCGATCTACGGCGACAACGGCTCGGGCATGCACGTCCACCAGTCCATCTGGAAGGACGGCAAGCCGATGTTCGCGGGCAACGGCTACGCCGACCTCAGCGAGATGGCGCTCTACTACATCGGCGGGATCATCAAGCACGCCAAGGCGCTGAACGCCTTCACCAACCCGCTGACCAACTCCTACAAGCGGCTGATCCCGGGCTTCGAGGCCCCCGTGCTGCTGGCCTATTCGGCCCGCAACCGCTCCGCCTCCTGCCGCATCCCCTACGCGACGAGCCCGAAGGCGAAGCGCGTCGAGGTGCGCTTCCCGGATCCGGGCGCGAACCCCTACCTGGCCTTCGCCGCCATGCTCATGGCCGGCCTCGATGGCATCAAGAACAAGATCCATCCGGGCGACGCCATGGACAAGGACCTGTACGACCTGCCGCCGGAGGAGCTGAAGGGCATCCCGACGGTGTGCGGCTCGCTGCGCGAGGCGCTCGAGAGCCTGGCCGCCGACCACGAGTTCCTGCTCGCCGGCGACGTGTTCTCGAAGGACCAGATCGAGTCCTACATCGAGCTGAAGTGGAGCGAGGTGTACCGCTTCGAGCACACGCCGCACCCGGTCGAGTTCGAGATGTACTACTCCGTCTGATCCCCTCCAGGGTCACGACGCAACGAGGCCGTCCGGGCGACCGGGCGGCCTTTTTTCATACTCGGCGGATGGGAAAAGGCCCGCCCCGGGCCGTGGGGGGGAAAGGGAGAGAAGGAAGGTGGCCCGGGGCGGCAGTTTCGGGAGACAGCGAAAGGGGCCGCAGCCCGTCCGCTGAAGCCAGGATGCCCGGCCTAGGTTATCCGTCTGTGAACGGCGGCGATCTTGAGCTCTGCCGGCCCTGGTTCGACCGGCCGGCGGCCGGCCGCGTCAGGCCGGGCGCGGGCCGTTCAGCTGCCACATCCGCAGGTTCAGCGCGCCGGCGAAGGTGACCCAGAGCAGGTAAGGCACGAACAGCCCCGCCGCCCAGGCACTGACCGGCGCGAAGAGCAGGATGCAGGCCGCGATCGAGAGCCACAGCAGGCACAGCTCGAAGAAGGCGAGGTCCGGCCGGCGGCGGCCGAAGAACAACCACGACCAGGCGAAATTCAGCACGAGCTGCACGGCGTAGACCGAGAGCTCCAAGCCCCAGCCGACCTGGCGCCAGACCAGCCAGCCGGCGGCCGCGATCATGCAGAACAGCACGCCCCAGGCCGGCCCGAACAGCCAATCGGGCGGCGTCCAGGAGGGGCGGCGGAGCTGCGCGTACCACGGGCCGGGGGTGAAGATGGCCCCCGAGGCGGCGGTCGCCACGCAAGCCAGCACGAACAGCCCGAGGGCCAGCCACTCATTCATTCCGACAATCCTGCCGCCAGAGCCTCCGCCACGCGCAACGCTTCGACCGTCGCGCGGACGTCATGCACCCGCACCATGTGGGCCCCCCTCGCCGCTCCCGCCAGGGCGACGGCGACGGAGCCGTGGACGCGCGCCCCCGCCTCCGCCACGCCGGTCACCTTGCCGATGAAGCCCTTGCGGCTGGCGCCCAGCAGGATCGCGCAGCCGAGGCCGGCGAGGATCGGCAGGCGCTCGATGAGGGCGAGGTTGTCCTCGACGCGCTTGCCGAAGCCGATCCCCGGGTCCACCGCGATGCGGCCACGCGGGATGCCGGCCGCCTCGCAGGCGCGCACGCGCGCCTCCAGGAAGGCGGCGACCTCGCGCGGGGCGTCCTCGTAGTGGATGCCCTGCTGCATGGTGCGCGGGTCCGCCGTGTAGGCATGCATGAGGATGACCGGGCAGCCGGCCTCGGCCACGACGCGCAGCGCCTCGGCATCGTGGCGGAGGGCGCTGACGTCGTTGACGACCTCCGCGCCCGCCTCCAGCGCCGACCGCATGGTGGCGGCGTTGCGCGTGTCCACGCTGACCGTGGCGGCCTTCGCCAGCTCCCGGATGACGGGCAGGATGCGCGCCTGTTCCTCCTCCGGCGGGACCGGCTCGGCGTTGGGGCGCGTGCTCTCGCCGCCGATGTCGAGGAGGTCGGCGCCCGCCTCCAGCATGGCGTGTCCCTGGGCGATGGCGGCGCGATGCGCGGCCACCCCGTCGCCCGAGAAGCTGTCCGGCGTGCAGTTGACGATGCCCATGACGAGCGGCCTCGCCCGGTGCGGCTCCAGCCCCGCGAAAGGGGGCGGGGCCGTGGTCAAGGGCGCGACCGCCTCCTCCGGCAGTTCCGACACGGGGCGGACGCGGCCATCGGCCCCGCGCCACAGGGAGAAGGCGAACGGTCCGCCCTGCAACGGCAGGGCCAGGCCGTCGCGGATCGCGGCGGTGCCGGGCAGCAGGCCCAGCGGCTCAACGACGTTCATGCTCGCAACCGGACGCGCTGTCCCGGTCCCCCCGGGCCCCTGACAACGAAAAAGGGCGGCGATCCTGGGATCGCCGCCCTTCAGAACACCGGGCCGGTCAGCCCGCCGGCTGCGGGCTGTAGCCGCCGGCGTCGGGGCGCGGGTTGCCGCCGCGGCCGGCGCTGGGAACGGAGCCGCGGCCCGCCGGCGTCGGCTCATCCGGGCGGTTGCGCACCACCGGCTCGCCGCGCAGGACCGTGCGGATCTCGTCGCCCGACAGCGTCTCGTATTCGAGCAGCCCCTTGGCCAGCGCCTCCAGCTCGTCCCGGTTCTCCGTCAGGATCTGCTTCGCCTTGGCATAGGCGCCGTCGATGATCCCGCGGATCTCGGCGTCGATCTGGCGCGCCGTCTCCTCGGAGATGTTCTTGGACTGGGTGACGCTGTGGCCCAGGAACACCTCCTGGCTGTTCTCGCCGTAGGCGACCATGCCGAGCTTGTCGGACATGCCCCATTCCGTGACCATCATCCGCGCCTGGTTGGTGGCCATCTTGATGTCGCCCGAGGCGCCGTTCGACACCTTGTCGGCGCCGAAGACGATCTCCTCCGCCACGCGGCCGCCCATCGCCATCGCCAGCTCCGACAGCAGCTTGGACTTGTGCTTGGAGTAGCGATCGCCCTCCGGCAGGGACATCACGAGGCCGAGCGCGCGGCCGCGCGGGATGATCGTCGCCTTATGGACCGGGTCGCATTCCGGCATGTGCATGGCGACGAGGGCGTGGCCCGCCTCGTGATAGGCGGTCATGCGCTTCTCGGCCTCGCTCATCACGAGGCTGCGGCGCTCGGTGCCCATCAGCACCTTGTCCTTGGCGGCCTCGAACTCGGCCATGCCGACGGTGCGGCGGCCCGTCCGCGCCGCGAGCAGCGCCGCCTCGTTCACGAGGTTCGCGAGATCGGCGCCCGAGAAGCCCGGCGTGCCGCGCGCGATGGTCTTGGGGTCCACGTCGGACGCCAGCGGGACCTTGCGCATATGCACACGCAGGATCTTCTCGCGCCCCTGCACGTCGGGGTTGGGCACCACCACCTGGCGGTCGAAGCGGCCCGGGCGCAGCAGCGCGGGGTCGAGCACGTCGGGGCGGTTGGTCGCCGCGATGATGATGACGCCCTCGTTGCTCTCGAAACCGTCCATCTCGACGAGCATCTGGTTCAGCGTCTGCTCGCGCTCGTCATTGCCGCCGCCGAGGCCGGCGCCGCGATGGCGGCCCACCGCGTCGATCTCGTCGATGAAGATCAGGCAGGGCGCGTTCTTCTTGCCCTGCTCGAACATGTCGCGCACGCGGCTGGCGCCGACGCCCACGAACATCTCGACGAAGTCGGAGCCCGAGATGGTGAAGAAGGGCACGTTCGCCTCGCCCGCGATGGAGCGCGCGAGCAGCGTCTTGCCGGTGCCCGGCGGGCCCACCAGCAGCACGCCCTTGGGGATCTTGCCGCCGAGGCGCTGGAACTTCTGGGGATCGCGGAGGAAGTCGACGATCTCTTCCAGCTCCGCCTTGGCCTCGTCGATGCCGGCGACGTCCTCGAAGGTGACCCGGCCGTGCTTCTCGGTCAGCAGCTTGGCGCGGGACTTGCCGAAGCCCATGGCCCGGCCGCCGCCGCCCTGCATCTGGCGCATGAAGAAGATCCAGACGCCGATCAGCAGCAGCATCGGGAACCAGGAGATGAGGATCTGGAAGAGCGGGTTGACCTCGCTCTCCTCCGGCCGCGCGACGACGCGCACGCCCTTCTCCGTCAGGCGGGAGACGAGGGCCGGGTCCTCCGGCGTGTAGGTGCTGAAGCTGCGCCCGTCGCCGAGTTGCCCGGTCACGGTGCGGCCCTGGATCACCACGTCGCGGACGTGGCCGGCATTCACCTCGTTGAGGAAGTCGGAATAGGCGACCTGCATCTGGGCGCGCCCGCCCGGCCCCGAGGGCTGGAACAGGTTGAACAGCGCCACCAGCAGCAGCGCCACGATCACCCAGAGAGCGAGGTTACGGCCGAAATTGCTCACGTCGCGCGATCCTCTCGCCGGCATGGGGCCGGCTGCCACCATCAGATAGGGTGCCCGCGCGCCGCTTGAATGGCCGACGGCCCAATTGCCTGGGGCGCCGCCGGCCCGGAGGCGGGCATGAAGTCAAGGGCGACCTTGGCACAGGCCTCCGCCGAGGGATAGCACAGATGCGGGACGAGCGCCGGCACCCCCTGGCGCCACAACGCCGGAAGGGCGGCGACGACGGCGGCCGGCCATCCGGGGGCAAGATCGCGGAGCCGGCCCCGCCCGAGCGCGCCGAGCATGAATTCTTCGCCATGGACGGCCCGCAGCCGCCAGCGGCCGTCCCACACGGCGCCCAGCCGCGCCGGAACGGGCCGACCCAGCGCCGCCGCCTCGCGCACCAGCCAGCGCCCGCCACGCAGCAGCACGGCCCCGGCCAGGCTGCCATGGCCGCGTTCCAGCAGGGCGCGGATCGCCGCCTCCGCGGGCGGATAGCGGCTCGCGCCGACCACCCGGAGCAGCGCGCCCATGACGTCCACGGCCACGGCGTCGCGGCCGAGCGCCGGGAGGTCGAGCCGCGCGCAGCCCTCGGGCAGCAGGCGGACGGCCATGGCCAGGCGGGCCGCGGCGGCGTCCTCCCTCCGGGCGCGCCGCGCGGCGAAGGCGCGGGCGGCGGGCAAGGCGCCGAGCGTA
>JAIEOO010000048.1 GCA_019750475.1 Acetobacteraceae bacterium
TCGTGGACGCCCCCTAACCGCTCGCGACGCTGCGCCGCATGGGCTTCGGCGCGCGGGGCCCCGTCGGCGCCTTGTTGGGGGGCTGCCACCCGGGCCGGCCGCGCGCGACGCGGAGCGGCCGCGCGCGGGAGCTGCTGACCGAGCTGATGCCCGCCCTGCTCGCGGCCTTCGCCCGCCAGCGCGAGCCGGAGGCCGCGCTGGCGCGCTTCGACAGCCTGCTCAACCGGCTCTCGGCCGGGGTGAACTTCCTCTCGACCCTGCACCGCAACCCGAAGCTGCTCGACCGCATGGCCGGCCTGCTCGGGGCCGCGCCGCAACTCGCGGACCATCTCGCGCGCCGGCCGGTGGCGCTGGAGGGCCTGCTGACGGGCGCGGCGATCGAGGCGCAGCCCCTCGCCTCCCTCCCCGCCCTGGTGCGCGAGGCGCGGGATCTCGACGAGGCGCTGGAGGCCGCGCGGCGCCTCGTCACCGAGCGCAACTTCGAGGTGGACGCGGCCCTGCTCGAAGGCGCGATGGACGCGGACGCGGCGGGGTTGCGGCGCTCGGCCATCGCCGACGCCGCGATCTCGGCGCTGCTGCCCGCGGTGCAGGCCGATTTCGCGCGGCGCTTCGGCAAGGTGGCCGATGGCGGCCTCGCCGTCATCGCCCTCGGCAAGCTCGGCGGCCGCGAGATGCTGCCGGCCTCCGACCTCGACCTGATCCTGGTCTACGACCACGCCGAGGATGCCGGCGGCAGCGAGGGCGGCGCGCGCTCGCTCGCGCCGTCGGAATACTTCATCCGGCTCGCGCAGCAGGTGGTCGCGGCGCTCACCGCCCCGGGCGCCGAGGGCCGCGCCTACGAGGTGGACATGCGGCTGCGCCCCTCGGGCAACAAGGGACCGCTCGCGGTTCGGCTGTCGGCCTTCGCGCGCTACCACGCGGAAGAGGCCTGGACCTGGGAGCGCATGGCGCTGAGCCGCGCGCGCAGCGTCGCCGGCCCCGCCGCCCTCTGCCGCCGCGTGACCGAGGTGCTGCGCGAGGCGCTGACCACGCCGCGCGACGTGGCGAAGGTGCTGGAGGATGCGCGGTCCATGCGCGCCCGCATGCTCCGCGAGCTGCCGGGCGACGGGCCGTGGGACCTGAAGGCGCGACCGGGCGGCCTCGTCGAGGTGGAGTTCATCGCGCAGGCGCTCAGCGTGGCGCATGCGCCGACCGACGCGCGGCTGCTGCGCGGCACGACGCGGGAGGTTCTCGCCGCGCTCGGCCGCGCCGGGCTCCTCGAGGAGCGGGAGGCGGCGACGCTGATCCAGGCGGAGCGCCTGTGGCGCACGCTGCTCGCGCTGCTGCGGCTGACGGTCGGCAAGCTGCGCGACGGCGCGCCGCCGGCGCCCGTGGAGGAGGCGCTGCGGCGCAGCGCGGCGATGCTGGTGCATCACGACCTGCCCGATTTCGCGGCGCTGACCCGCGTGGTGGAGGACCATGCCGGTGCGGTGCGCGCGAGCTTCGAGCGCAGGATCGGCGCGCCGGGCTGATCGCCCTCCGCGATCGGCACGTCCGATCAGCGGCCCTCCGAGCGGCCCTTGCGGCCGCGCCATGGCGCAGGCCAAGGTTCCGCCGACAATGTCAGGGATCGAAGCGATACGACGCTTGATCCTCGCCGCGGCGGTCGGGCTGCTAGCCGCGGCGCCGGCCTTTGCCCAGTCCGCGATCTATTGCAACGGCCGGTTGGGGAGCTGGGCAAGCCCCTTCGGCGCCGGCACCGACAGCTCTGGCCAACCCGGGACTCGGCATGTCCTGTTCCTCAGGAACCTGACGCAGGAGCCGGTGCGCTTCACCGGCACGGTGAATCACGCGCGCTCGGCGGATCGCCCGCGAGGCTTCTCGGCCGGGGTGCCGGTCAGAGGCACGGCGAGCCTCACCATGGGTGTGCAGACGGGGGGCGACGCGATCCCGCAGGCGGAGCTGCTGGGAACCACTGTGGTGACCTGCGGCTGAGCGCCGCGGCGCCGGGCCGCCCGGCGCCATGATAGGGACGGCGACGCGGCGCCATCGCCTCGCTGCATGTGTGAAATCACGGGCCGGATCGGCCTCAACCGCGGCGGACCTTCAGCAAAGGGAACGGCAACTCCGGGTTGCGGCGCCTGGGAACGTGCGGCGCCGGGTCTGACGCTGCTCGAACGGTTTATCGGCATGCGCAGCCATCCTCGGCAGTGCGGGGCTGGAAGGGCGGTGGCGGCTGACACGGAACCGCCGCGCGCCCGACACGTGAACGACCGGAAACCTTCCTTTGTCTGGCTTGGGCACGAGCGCCAAACGCGGCCCCGACCGCGATGGCGAGATGCGATCGCTGCCGCCGTCCGCGCGCGCAGCCCGAGGCGTCACGTGGCAGCGCGCAACCGCGTCGGCCGCACCGGCGCCTGTCGGGAGAGAGCATCATGGGGACCACGCTCACCGCCGGTGATATCGCCTTCGTCGCCTTCCAGGCCGACAACAGCGGTGGCGGCTTCAACGGCGACGCCTTCGAATTCGTGCTGTTGAGGGCGGTGACCACGGGCACCACGATCTTCTTCACCGACAGCACCTACCGCACCGACACCGGCAACTTCCGCACGAACGAGAATACGGTCCGGTGGGTGGCGCAGGGCGACCTCGCGGCCGGGACGGTCGTCGGGCTGACCATCCCGGGCGGCACCAACATCGCCAACACGGCCCAGTGGACGGGCATCACGCCGACAACCGGCGCGACGGCGACGAACGTCCAGTTCGGACTGGCCAGCGGCGGCGACAACATCACAGCCTTCGTCAATCCGAGCTTCGGTGGCACCGACGCGCAGACGGGCACCGCCATCGCGGCGATCACGTTCGGCGGCACCACCTTCGCCGCGTCCACCAACGGGTCTTCGCCGAACAGCACGACGGCGCTGGCGCCCGGTCTGACCGACGGCGTCAACGCTGTGTCGATCGCCGCCACCGATAACGGCCGGTACAACCCCGACGCGTCCGGCAGCCTGGAATCCGGCACCGCCGCGGAGGTGCGCGCCTCGATCAACACCGATACCTACTGGACGACGAGCACCACCCCCCTCAGCCCGCACAGCAACTCGGGCACGACCTTCACCATCAGCAGCGGCCCCACCTTCACCGCCGGCGCCGACAGCTTCACCGGCACCGCGGGCAACGAAACGCTCGATGGCCTCGGCGGGAACGACACGATCGACGGCGGCGCAGGCAACGACACCATCAATGGCAGTGCAGGCAACGACACGCTGACCGGCGGCGACGGCAACGACACGCTCGACGGCGGAACCGACACCGACACGGCGAGCTATGCCACCGCCGGCGCCGGCGTGACCGTGAGCCTCGCCCTCGCCACGGCACAGAACACGGTGGGCGCCGGCACCGACACGCTCTCGAACTTCGAGAACCTGACGGGCTCGGGCTCCGCCGACACGCTCACCGGCGACGCCAGCGCCAACGTGATCAGCGGCGCGGGCGGCGATGACCTCATCGATGGCGGCAGCGGCGGCAACGACGCGCTCGACGGCGGCACGGGCAGCGGCGACACCGTCACCTTCGCTGCCTCCTCGGTGGGCATTACGGTCAGCCTTGCCGTCGCCACCGCCCAGACCGTGAGCGCGGGGCGGAACGTCACGCTCGCGGGCTTCGAGAACCTGACAGGCACCGATCAGGCCGACACGCTCACCGGCGACGTGGGCAGCAACACGCTGCTCGGCGGCGGCGGCGACGACCTCATCGAGGGCGGCGCCGGCGACGACGTCATGGATGGCGGGACGGGCTACAACACCGTCAGCTACGCCAATGCCGCTTCGGGCATCACCGTCTCCCTCGCCCTCGCCACGGTGCAGAACACCGGCGGCGCCGGCACCGACACGCTGGCTAACATCAACGGCGTCATCGGCTCGGCCTTCAACGATACGCTCACCGGGAACGCCAATCTCAACATCCTCGATGGCGGCGCGGGCGACGACGCGCTCGATGGTGGCGGCGGCTTCGACTACGCCGTGTTCGACAGCGCCGCCGGCGCGGTGGTGGCCAGCCTCGCGACCGGCACCGCCAGCGGCCACGGCACCGACGCGCTGCTCAACATCGAGGGCCTGGGCGGCTCCGCCTTCGCCGACACCCTCACCGGCGATACGGGCAACAACCTGCTCTTCGGCCGCGTCGGCAACGACACGCTGAACGGCGGCGGCGGCAACGACTACCTCGACGGCGAGGCCGGCGCCGACGCGATGGCGGGCGGGCTCGGCAATGATCGCTTCCAGATCGACGCCGCGGGCGACACGGTCTCCGAGGCCGCGGGCGAAGGCCAGGACATGGCCGTCATCACCGCCAGCATCAGCTGGACCCTCGGCGCCGGGCAGGCGGTCGAGGTCATCACTATCGCCGCGGCAGGCGGCGCGACGGTAACCGGCAACGAACTGGCCAACCGGATCGATGGCGCGAACGGTTCCGACACGGTCGACGGCGCTGCCGGTGACGACAACATCATTGCCCATGGCGGCGCGGACGTGCTGACCGGAAGCGGCGGCAACGACACGCTCTCCGGCGGCGAAGGCGCAGACACGCTCTCAGGCGGCGACGACGACGACGTGCTCTCGGGCGGCAGCGAGGCCGACACGCTGACGGGCGGCGCGGGCCATGACTGGCTCGACGGTGGCACGGGTGCGGACGCCATGACCGGCGGCGCGGGCAACGACACCTACGTGGTGGACGACGCCGGCGATGCCGTGACCGAGGCCGCCGCCGGCGGCACCGACACCGTCCGCGTGGCCGCGACGGTTGCCTGGACGCTCGGCGCCGATCAGGAGATCGAGCGCATCGTCGTCGTCACCGCGGGCACGGGCACGGTGACGGGCAACGACCTGGTCCAGCGCATGGACGGCAGCGAGGCCGCGGACACGCTGGATGCCGCAGGCGGCGCCGATACGCTGTTCGGCCTGGCGGGGGCCGACGTGCTGGCGGGCGGCGCGGGCAACGACACGCTCTCGGGCGGCGCCGCCGCGGACACGCTCTCGGGCGGCGACGACGACGACTGGCTCTCGGGCGGCAGCGAGGCCGACAGCCTCGACGGCGGCAGCGGGAACGACCTGCTCGACGGCGGCACCGGCGCCGACGCCATGGCCGGCGGGCTCGGCAATGATCGATTCCAGGTCGACGCCGCGGGCGACACCGTCACCGAAGCCACGGGCGAAGGCACCGACATCGTGGAGGTGACGGGCGGCCTGGCCTGGACGCTCGCGGCTGGGTCCGCGGTCGAGGTGCTGCGGGCCGCGTCCGGCGCGGCCGCTTCCGTCTCCATCACCGGCAACGAGTTCGGCCAGCAATTCTGGGGGACGGGCTTCGGCGACACGCTGGATGGTGCTGGCGGCCACGACACGCTCACCGGCGGGGCGGGCCTGGACACGCTGATCGGCGGCGAGGGCGACGACAGCCTCAACGGAGGGGCCGACGCCGACCTGCTCCAGGGCGGCAACGGCCACGACATGCTCAACGGCGCCGAGGGCGACGACGTGCTGCAAGGCGGCGGGGGCAACGACCGCCTGATCGGCGGCACCGGCCTCAACAGCCTGGCGGGCGGCACGGGCGACGACGTGTACGAGCTGCGCCTCGCCACCGACACGGTGACGGAAGCCGCCGGCGAGGGCTACGACCAGGTCGCGGCGATGCAGGCCGGCAGCTTCACGCTGGCCGTGGGCGCCGAGATCGAGTCGGTCTGGGCCTGGACCTTCGGCGCCAGCTTCGCCGTGACGCTGACCGGCAACGCGTTCGGCCAGCGCGTGGCGGGCGGCGAGCTGGGCGACACCATCGCCGGCGGCGGCGGGGCGGACCTGATCTATGGCCGCGGCGGCGCCGACGTGTTCCGGCTGCTCGCGGCGTCGGACAGCACGGTGGCCGCGTCGGGCCGGGACTCCTACGCCGACTTCAGCACGGCCCAGGGCGACCGGCTGGACGTCTCGGCGCTCGGCGCCGGGCAGGGCTTCATCGGCACGGCGGGCTTCTCGAACGTGGCGGGCCAGGTGCGGCAGCAGGCGTCGGGGGCGCACACGCTGGTGCTGGGCGACCTCGACGGCGATGGCGCGGCCGACTGGTCGGTGCTCATCGCCGGCAACGTCACCCTCGCCGCCGGCGACTTCATCTTCGCGTGAGGGCGCGGCGCCGGGCCTCAGCGTCCCCGGCGCGCCACCCCGTCCGCCACCAGGTTGCAGCCGGCGACGCAGAGCAGGATGGCGAGGCCCGGCCACAGCGCGGCCAGGGGCGCCTGGAACACCAGCTCCTGCGCGTTGGCCAGCATGTTCCCCCAGGAGGGCGCCGGCGGCGCGATGCCGAGGCCGAGGAAGCTCAGCACGCTCTCGGCCAGGACCGCGCCGCCCACCGCCAGCGCCGTCGCGATCGCCACCGGCGGCCCGAGCTGCGGCAGCACGTGCCGCCACAGCAGCCGCGCCTCCGAGACGCCGAGCGCCCGCGCGGCCCGCACGAAATCCCGCGCCAGGACCGACAGCGCCGTGGCGCGGACGAGGCGCGCGACGCCGACCCAGCCGAACGCGGCGAGCAGCGCCGCGATGCGCAGCATGTCCGACGCCGCCTCCCCGCGCGGCAGCCCGACCGCCGAGGGATCGAGCGCCGCGAGGATGACGAGGAGCGGCAGCGCCGGCAGCGCCAGCAGCCCGTCCGCCAGCCGCATCAGCGCCGCATCCACCCAGCCCCCGCGCCAGGCGGCCCAGAGGCCGACGACGGTGCCGATCAGCGTCGCCGCCAGCGCCGCCGCGAGGCCGACCGCGAGCGACACGCGCGCTCCGTAGAGCAGCCGCAGCAGCACGTCGCGCCCGAGCTCGTCCGTCCCGAGCGGCTGCGCGGCGGAGGGCGGGGCGAAGCGGTTGAAGAGGTCCGGGGTGAAGGGATCGTGGCCGAGCCAGGCCGCGGCGAGCGGCGCGGCCGCCGCCGCCAGGGCCAGCAGCCCGAGCAGGACCAGCCCCGCCCGCGTCATGCCAGCCGCGGATCGAGCGCGCGCTGCCCGAGATCGGCCGCCAGCGTCGCGAGCATCGTCACGACGGCGACCAGCAGCAGCGCGAGGAGCGCGAGGTTGAAATCGCTTCCCATCACCGCGTCGTAGATCAGCTTGCCCATGCCGGGCCGGGCGAAGACCGTCTCGGTGATGAGCGCGCCGGAAACCAGCGCCCCGGCATCGAGGGCGAGGATCGTCAGCAGCGGCACGGCGGCGTTGGGCAGGGCGTGACGGAGGGCGATCCGCCCCTCCCCGGCGCCGCGGGCGCGGGCGGAGCGGATATGCGGCTCGGTCAGCGCCTGGGACAGCGCCGCCGCGGCGTGGCGCGCATAGGCCGCGAGATGCGCGAAGGCGAGCGTCGCGACGGGCAGCACGAGGAAGCGCCAGCCGCCCCCCTCCCCGTCGCCCGGCAGGCCGCCCGCCGGCAGCCAGCCGAGCTGCACGGCGAACAGGATGATCAGCAGGATGCCGAGCCAGAAGGAAGGCACGGCCTGCGCCAGAAGCGCCAGGACCTGCACCGCGGGTGCGGCGCGCGGCCGGAGCGCCGCCAGCACGCCGAGCCCCACCCCCGCCAGCACGGCGATCATCAGCGCGAGCCCGAGCAATTCGAGCGAGGCGAGCAGCGCGGGCCAGAGAAGCTGCGCCACGGGCTGCGCGAAGAGCCGCGAATGGCCGAACTCGCCCCGCAGCACCGATCCGGCCCAGGCGAGGTAGCGGGCGTGGAGCGGCTGGTCGAGGCCGTGCAGGGCGCGGAGCCGCGCCGCGTCCTCGGCGCCGAGGCGCGGATCGCCCGCGATCGCCATCTCGATCGGGTCGCCCGGCATCAGCCCGATCAGCAGGAAGGCGCAGACGGACAGGATCGCCGTCGTCACCGCGATCTGGCCGAGGCGCGCGGCGACGAGGCGGATCACCCGCGATCCCGCGTGCCGGCGCGCTCGGCGCGGTGACACACGATCTCGACGCGGTTGCCGTCGGGATCGAGCAGGAAGGCGGCGAAGTAGTCCGGGTGGTAGTCGGGGCGGAGGCCCGGCGCGCCGTCATCCCGCCCGCCGGCCGCGAGCGCCGCCGCGTGGGCCGCCCGCACCGCGGCGCGGTTGCGCGCCCGGAAGGCCCAGTGCCGGCGGTCGGCGACGACCGCGGGAGCGAGCCGGATGGTGACGTAGCCCGGCTCGGTCCGCGCGCCGTAGCCGATGGCCTCCGCCTCGCGCCAGACGCAGGGCAGCCCGATCGGCGGCAGCACCGCGTCGTAGAAGCGCGACGCGGCCGCGAGGTCCGTCACGGTGATGGAGACGTGATCGATCATCGCACCCGCCATTCCTCGACCCAGAGCGAGGTCGGGTTGAGGTGCCCGGTCGGCCGGACATTGTCGAGCCATTGCGGCCAGACATGCGCGTCCTGCCGGAACCAGAGCGGGATCGCCGGGAGCTCCTCGGCGTAGATCGCCTGGAGCCGCCGCCAGAGCGCGCGCCGCGCCTCGCGGTCGAGCTCCTCCGGGATGCGCTCCAGCAGCGCGTCCATCTCCGCGCTGCGGAAGGCGGTGTAGTTCTGGCCGGACCAGTTGCGCTCCGCGCGCGGCACCTCCTCGCTGTGGAGGGAGCTGCGCGGCACGCTCTCGGGCGCCGAAACCCAGGCGAAGAGGACGGCCCCCTGGAAGCGGCGGCGGGAGAGCGTCTCGCCGAACAGCACGCGCGGCGGCTCGTTGCGGATGCGGGCGTCCACGCCGACCGCGCGCCACATGGCCTGGATGACCTGCTGCGTCGCCTCGCGCGAGCGGTTGCCGGCGGTCGTCATCAGCTCGAAGGAGAGGCGGTCCCCGGCCGCGTTGCGGCGGATGCCGTCGGGGCCCGGCGTCCAGCCGGCTTCGGTCAGCAGCGCCTGGGCGCGCGCCGCGTCGAAGGGCCAGCGCCGGACCTCGTTGTCATGGACCCAGTCGAGCGGGTTGACGCTGGTCGCCGCGACGGTCTGCCGCCCCTCGAACAGGCGGTTGACGATCTGCTCGCGGTCGAGCGCCATCAGCAGCGCCTGCCGCACCCGCCGGTCCTGGAACGCCGGCAGGTCGAGGTTGAGGTCCATGTGCTCGTAGATGAGGCCCGGCCGGTACTGGACGCGGAAGCGGTTGCCCGTGCGGCGTTGGAGCGCCGCCGCCTGCTCCACCGGCAGGCCGAGTTCGCCCGCCACCATGTCCACCTGTCCGGCCAGCAGCTGCGCCTCGAGCGCGGGCGTGCTCTCGACCGTGCGGATGACGATGCGGCGGAAGGCCGGCGCCGGTCCGTGCCAGGCGGGGTTGCGCTCCAGCGTGATGGCGCTGCCGGGCTGGACGCCGGCGATGCGGTAGGGACCACTCCAGAGGCCGGGGTTGGTGGGCTCGGTGTCGTAGGCGGTGCGGCTGCGGTAGCCGCGCGGATCGGCCTGCCAGCGCGGGCGCTCGATATGGGCGGGCAACGGCTGGAAGTCGCCGAGGGAGGCGAACTCGAAGGTCACGCGGTCGAAGCGCAGCGTGAAGGTGCGGGCATCCGGCGCCTGGAACTCGTAGGCCGAGCGGTAGAACTCGGCCGGGCCGAACCCTGTCGCGCCCTCGCGCCCGGCTTCCCAGGCGAAGCGAAGGTCCTCGGTGGTGATCGGCGTGCCGTCTCCCCAGCGCAGCCCCTCGCGCAGGCGCCAGGTGACGCGGAGGCCCGGGCGGCCATCCGGCGCCGTCTCCCGCACCGCCAGCCCGTTCTCGAGCGTCGGCAGCTCCTCGCAGAGGATGCAGGTGAGGCGCCAGTCGGCGTCGTAGGCGGTGACGGGGCGGCGGACGAAGCCCAGCACGTAGGACTTCGCCACCATGCTCTCGATGTTGGGGTGCAGGGTCGAGGGATACTGCGTGATGCCGATGGCGAGCTGCTCCCGCTGCGGCTGGGCCGCGGCGGGCATGGCGAGGAGGAGCAGGGCGATCAGGAAGCGGGCGGCCATCCACGGGCTCCGTGCCAGATGCGGGTGATGGTGATGCGGTCGGCCGAGACAGAATAGAGCAGCCGATAAGGGGTTCCTGGGATTTGCCAGCGCCGAAGGCTCTCGGCGTCCGACAGCCAGCCAATCTCGGGATGCTCGACCAGGACCCGGGCCGCACTCCGGACACGTGCTTCGACGTGGCGGGCGGCAGCCGGGTTGTCGCGCGCGATGAAGGCGACCGCCGCGCGGAGATCGTCTTCGGCCGGCCTCGTGAAGCGCAACCGCCTCACTGCGCGGCGTGCTTCGCCTCAGCCTCCGTGATGATCGCGTCGATCTCGTCCATGACCTCGTCGAAGTCACGGACAGCGCCAGCCTCGGCCGCAGCGACGCCCTCCGCAACGAAGGCGCGCCACGCCTCCCGCTCGGCATCGCCCAGGGCGAGCGCCTGCTCGACCACCGCCCCCTCCGACAGGCCCGAGCGAGCGGCGGCGTCCTTCAGCCGCGCCACCGCCTCATCCGACAGGTCCAGCGTGATCAGCGCCATGGGTTGACCCTCCTTCGCCGAGGCTAACGCATCGGCAAGCTAGACGGCGATGCCCTTCTTGGCCTTCGCCTCCTCCAGGCTCGCCACGCCGCCATGCTGGGCCGACCAGCGCACCGGGTCCTCCAGGAAGCGGCGCACGCCGGACAGCGCGCTCTCGGGGAAGTAGGGGCGCTCGCGGCAGACCTCCAGCACGTCCCACCAGGTCGCGAGGTGATGGAGGGAGAGGTCCATGCCCTTCATCTGCTCGAAGCTGCCGGGGAAGACGCCGTAGTAGAACACGACGAAGGTGTGGCGGCACTTCGCCCCCGCGTCGCGCAGCGCCTGGGCGAACTGGATCTTGCTGGCGCCGTCGGTCGTCAGGTCCTCGACCAGCAGCGTCTCGCGCTCCAGCGGCACGTCGCCCTCGATCAGCGCGTTGCGGCCGAAGCCCTTGGGCTTCTTGCGCACATAGGCCATCGGCAGGTTCATCCGGTCGGCGATCCAGGCGGCGAAGGGGATGCCGGCGGTCTCGCCGCCCGCGATGCTCTCGATCGTCTCGAAGCCCACCGCGCGGTTGATCTTCTCGACGCCGAGGTCGCAGATCCGCGTCCGGGCCCGCGGGTAGGAGATGATCTTGCGGCAGTCGATGTAGACGGGACTCTTCCAGCCCGAGGTCAGGGTATAGGGTTCGTCCGGCCGGAAGTTCACGGCCTTGATCTCGAGGAGGATGCGCGCGGTGGTCAGCGCGGCGTCGCGATCCCAGTCGGTTGTGTGGCTCACCGTCGTGTGGCTCAAGGGGGCGTGCTGGGCGGTCATGCGGAACCTCGGTCGTCGTTCGGCCATGCCTAACCAAGCCCGCCGCCGCCGTCCATGACGGGCACGGAACCCGTCTGGGTGCTGGAGGACCCCCGCGCCGGCACCGCCGCCCAGGCCCTCGGCATCGCCGAGCGCCTGGGGCTGCCCTTCCGGCGGGTCATGCTGCGCTACGGGCGGCTCGCCGCCCTGCCCTTCCCGTGGCCGACGCTGGCGGGCCTCGCGACGCCGCGGGGCTTCGGCCCGCCCTGGCCGCGCCTCGCCATCTCGGCCGGGCGGCGCGCGGCCCCCGTCTCCCGCTGGCTGCGGCGGAAGGGGGTGCGGACGGTGCACGCCATGCGCCCGGGCTTCGGCGCGCGGGACTTCGACCTGCTGGTCCTCGGGCGGCATGACGAGCCCCGCCCCGCCCCGAACGTCCTTCCCATATTGGGCGCCATGCATCGCCTCTCCCCCGCGCGCCTCTCCGAGGCGCGGGCGGAGTGGACGGGCCTCGCCGCCCATCGCGCGCCGCGCGTCGCCCTGCTGGTGGGCGGCCCGCCCGGGGGCCAGGACATGCCGGAGGCGGAGGCCGCGGCGCTGGTGCCCGCCATCCTCCGCGCCGTTCCGGACGCCGCCATCCTCTGCACGACGAGCCGCCGGACCGGCGCGGCCGCCACCGCCGTGCTGGCGCGGGAGCTGCGGGGCGCGCGGCACCGGCTCTATGCCTGGGGGGATGGGGGGCCCAACCCGCTGCTCGGCTTTCTCGCCTGGGCCGACGCGGTGGTTGTGACGGCCGACAGCGTCTCCATGTTGAGCGAGGCGCTCTCGACCGCGGTGCCGGTCTTCGTGGCCGGCGAGGCCGCGGGGCGCCACGCGAAGCTGCTCGGCAGCATGTACGAGGCCGGCCAGGCGCTGCCGCTCGCCCGGGCCGACCTGACCTTCCGCCGCACCCCCCTCGACGAGACGGGGCGGGTCGCGGCCGAGATCCGGAGCCGTGGATGGGTGTGACCATCGCCTTGGACCTGCCGACCCCCTGGCGCGACCGCGCCGGCCGCCTCTCCCCGCTGCGGATCGCGGCGCTCGCGCTGCTCGTCGCGCCCGCGCTCTGGATCGGCTGGCTGGCCTGGTCGGACGGGCTGGGGCCGGAGCCGCTGAACGCCGCGATGCACGCGACCGGCCGCTGGGCGCTGCGCTTCCTGCTGCTGACGCTCGCGGTCACGCCCTTCGGGCGGATCCTCGCCTGGCCGCGGCTGTTCCAGCTGCGCCGCATGATCGGCCTCGGCGCGCTGGCCTGGGTGGCGTTGCACCTCGTGCTCTACGCCGCGGACCAGAACTGGGTGCTGTGGCGCGTCGTCGCCGAGATCGCGCAGCGCTTCTACCTGACGATCGGATTCGCGGCGCTCGCGGGCCTCGCCGTGCTGGGCTGGACCAGCACGGACGGGTGGATGAAGCGGCTCGGGCGCCGGTGGAAGCGGCTGCACCGCCTCGTCTTCCCCATCGCGGTGCTGGCGCTGCTGCACGCCTTCATCCAGGCGAAGTCGGACACCTCCTCGGCCGTGTTCCTGCTCGGCCTCGCCCTGTGGCTGCTGGGCTGGCGGCTGATGCCCGCGCGGCGGCAGCAGGGGATCGTGCCGCTCGCCGCGCTGTCGGCCGCGTCCGTCGCGGCGGCGATCGCGCTCGAATACGCCTGGTACGCGCTGGCGACGAAGCTGCCGGCGGAGCGCGTGCTGGCCGCGAATTTCGACGCGCTGCAATTCGACCCCGACTTCTTCGCCCCGCGCCCCGCCATCCTCGCGGGAATGGTGATGCTGGGCGTCCTCGCGGCGGTCGCGCTGCGCCGCCTTGCCCCGGGGGGCCGCGCGGCGTAACCCGCTTCCCGCCCAAAGGGAGAGGAAGCGCCATGGCCCAACGCACGCACCGCATCGCCGTGATCGCCGGCGACGGCATCGGCAAGGAAACCACGCCCGAGGGCCTCCGCGTGCTGGAAGCCGCCGGCCGCCGCTTCGGCTTCGACCTCAAGCTGACGGAATACGACTGGTCCTGCGAGCGCTACGCCAAGACGGGCGCGATGATGCCGGAAGACGGCCTGGACCGGCTGAAGGAGCAGGACAGCATCTTCCTCGGCGCCGTCGGCTGGCCCGGCGTGCCGGACCACGTCTCCCTCTGGGGGCTGCTGATCCCGATCCGCCGCGGCTTCGACCAGTACGCCAACATCCGCCCCTGCAAGCTGCTGCCGGGCGTGAAGACGCCGCTCGCCAACCGCACGCCGGAGGAGATCGACTTCGTCGTCGTGCGCGAGAACACGGAGGGCGAGTACTCCTCCTCCGGCGGGCGGATGTTCGCCGGGACCGAGCGCGAATTCGTCACCCAGGACGCCGTCTTCACCCGCCACGGCGTGGACCGCATCCTGCGCTACGCCTTCGAGCTTGCGGCGAAGCGGCCGCGGAAGAAGGTGACGAGCGCGACCAAGTCCAACGGCATCACCTTCACCATGCCCTACTGGGACGAGCGCTTCGCCGAGATGGCGAAGGGCTACCCGGGCATCGCGACCGACCAGTTCCACATCGACATCCTCTGCGCCCATTTCGTGCAGCACCCGGACTGGTTCGACGTGGTGGTGGGCTCCAACCTGTTCGGCGACATCCTGAGCGACCTCGGCCCGGCCGTGGCGGGCTCGATCGGCGTCGCGGCCAGCGCCAACATCAACCCCGAGAAGCGCTTCCCCTCCATGTTCGAGCCGGTGCACGGCTCGGCCCCCGACATCGCGGGCAAGTGGATCTGCAACCCGATCGGGCAGATCTGGTCCGGGGCGCTGATGCTCGACCATCTGGGCGAGGGCGAGGCGGCCGCGGCGATCATGCGCGCCATCGAGAAGCTGCTGCAGGAGGGCGGCCCCCGCACGCGCGACATGGGCGGGCAGGCCGGGACGGTGGATGTCGGGAAGGCCATCGCCGAGGCCGTGGCGACGGCCTGAAGCGCGATCCGCGCAGGGGGCTTCGCCGGCGCGGTGAATCGCCCTCTCGGAAGCCGCGGACGCGTGATCCCGTGTGACGGGGTCACGCCGCCGCGCGCCGCGGCCGGCGAGACGAGGCCGGAGATCGCGCCGATCCGGCCGCGGCCGGCCAGGCCCTGAATCGGTCTTAACGACGACGCAACATCCCCGCCGTAGAGCTTCCGGTCATGACGGAGGCTTCACGGGAGCTCTGCCCGACCTGCCCGGCCCTCGGCGCCAGCGATCCGCTCACGGGCCTTGCCGAGCGGCGGCGCCTGACGGCCGCGCTCTCGGAGTACTGCGCCGCGGGTGACGTCGGCGCGTTGCTGCTCCTCGACCTCGACGGCTTCAAGGCCGTCAACGACACGCTCGGCCACCAGGCGGGGGACCAGCTCCTCAAGGCCGTGGCGCGGCGGATCTCGCAGACGCTGCGCGCCTCGGATCTCGCGGCCCGGCTCGGCGGCGACGAGTTCGCCTTCCTGCTGACCAGCGTGGATGCTGCCGGCGCCCAGGCCGTCGGGCAGCGCATCGTGAACCTCCTCGCCCGGCCCTTTCTGATCTCGGGGCAGGTGGCGACGGTGGGCGGCAGCATCGGCTACGTCGTCCTCCCGGCCGAGGCCCGGACGGCGGAGGACGCGCTGCGCTTCGCCGACCTCGCCCTCTACGAGGCGAAGGCCACCGGTCGCGGCCGCGTCGTGCCCTACGACCCCGAACTCCGCCACGCCGCCGAGGCCCGCCTCCTGCTGGAGCAGGACCTGCGGGCCGCCCTGCCGCTCGGGCAGATCGCCCTCGCGCACCAGACCATCCATCGCCTGGACGACCTGTCGGTCAGCGGGACCGAGGCACTGGCCCGCTGGTTCCACCCGAGTCGCGGCCCGGTCCGGCCCGATATCTTCATTCCCCTGGCGGAGCGCGCCGGCCTCATCCAGGCGCTCGGCGAGTGGGTGCTGCTCGCCGCCTGCGAGGAGGCGGTCGGCATGACCGGCGATCGCTGCGTCTCGGTCAACGTCGCCGGTCCGCAATTCGAGGGCGGGATGCTGCCCCGCCTCGTCACCGAGGCGCTGCGCCGCACCGGGCTGCCCGCGCGGCGCCTCACCCTCGAGGTCACGGAGACGGCGCTGCTGCCCAAGGGGCACGGCGCGCTCGACCAGCTGCGGGCGATCCAGGCGATGGGCGTCGCCATCGCGCTCGACGATTTCGGCGTCGGGCACTCCTCGCTCGGCCTGCTGCAGCGCTTCGCCTTCGAGACCATCAAGGTGGACCGCCGCTTCGTCGCCAGCGCCTGCGAGGACCCCCGCTCGGCCGCCATCATCCGCGGCATCGCGGCCATGGCGCACGGTCTCGGCATCCGCTGCGTGGCCGAGGGCGTCGAGACCGAGGCGCAGCTCCGCTTCCTGCGGGACGCCGGCTGCGACGAGGCGCAGGGATACCGGCTCGGCCGGCCCGTCCCGGCCGCCGAACTGCCATTCACGATCGAGAGGGAGAAGGCCGCATGAGCCACGATCTGCTTCGCATCCTCTATGTCAGCCGCAAGACGACGCATGCCGACCCCGTCGAGGCGGACCGCGAGGTCGCCGACATCCTGGTCTCGGCCCGCCGCAACAACGAGCGCCTGGGCGTGACGGGCGCGCTCCTCTTCAGCGAGGGCTGCTTCGCCCAGGTTCTGGAAGGACCGACGGCGGCGGTGGAGGACATCTTCGAGCGGATCCAATGCGATCCGCGCCACGATGAGGTGACCGTCCTCGAGGTCCGCAGCGTCCCGGAACGGGCCTTCGCGAACTGGTCCATGGCCTATGCCGGCGGCGCCCAGGACAGCTGGGCGCCCATCGCGTCGCTGCCCGGCCTCGTGGCCGACCGCGCCGAGGCGGCGGGGGACGTCCTCCGCCTGCTCGGCGGGGTGGTCCGGCGGCATGACCACCGCCTCGTCGCCACGGCGTGAAGTCCTACGCCGTCGTCACTTGAACGACTGTTCAGCAGTCGCTACCTTCCCGGCGTTGTTGCGAGTGGTTCTCATTTCCCTCGCAACCTCGCCGAGAGAGGACCGCCGGGGACCCATGGGCCGCGACTTCAGCCATATCGCCCGCCGCTGCGAGCGCGCCGTCGTCACCGCCTACCGGGAGCTGCGCGAGGCCGGGCAGGCCGACATGGCCGCGTTCCAGGCCTGCACCGCGCTCTACCGCATCCATCACCCGGAAGCCTCGATGAGCGAGGCGCGCCGGCTCGTCTCGGAATGGGTGGACCATCACGTCCACCGCGCCAGCACCGGCGCGACGCCCGGCTGCGAGTGCTGAGCCCCCGGGTCAGGCGTTGAAGCCGGCTCAGGCGTCGAACAGGGTCTCCCGCACCGCCTGCCAGGACGCCTCGTCGGGCGCGCAGATCAGCCCGCCCTGATGCACCAGCGGCGAGTAGCGCCGGCCGTCGGGCTGGGCCGCGTGGCCGCCGGCCTCGGCGTGGATCAGCACCCCCGCCGCGTGGTCCCAGGGCAGCAGGCGGTTGTACACCAGCAGATGGGCGTGGCCGGTCGCCACCAGCCGGTATTCCTGCGCGGCGCAGCGATAGTTCACGAGGCCGCCGAAGGCCGCGAGGCGCGGCAGCACCCTCGCCTTCAGCTCGGGCGCCATGTAGCCCCAGGACACTGCCCCCTGCATCCGCGCCACCGGCACGGGCGCGGCCACCGCGCAGCGCCGGCGCGCGCGGTCCGGCGTCAGGACCCAGGCGCCCTCCCCCTTCACGGCGACCAGCGTGTCGTCGCCGAGCGGGTCGTGGATCCAGGCCGCGACGGTCTCGCCGTTGCGGATCGCGGCGCACATCACGCCGAAGAGCGGAATCCCGGCCGCGAAGTTCGCCGTCCCGTCCACCGGGTCCACGACGAAGGCGAGGCCGGGCTGCGCCAGCCGCCCCAGGATCGCCGGATCGGCCGCCGCCGCCTCCTCGCCCACGATGCCAGCGCCGCCGAACAACCCCCGCAGCCCGGCCGTGATCACGCGCTCGGCGGCCTCGTCGGCCTCGGTGACGAGGTCCATGGGGTTCGACTTGGCGCGCACGTCATGCGCGGCGAGGCGGCGGAAGCGCGGCAGGATCTCACGCCGCGCGGCTTCCCGCAGCAGCTCGGCCACGGCCTCGATCTCGGCGGCGCGCAGGCTCATCCCTCGGGCGGGAGCTGGCGGAAGCGGTCGCGGTCGGCGGCGGAGAAACGGACGGTGATCTGGATGCCGCCTTCCTCCTCTTGCCGGTCCAGCACCTCGCCGTGGCGGTAGAGCCAGGCGAGCCGCGCCCCGTCCTCCGCCGCGACCGTGACGCGTTCCGTCACCATCCCGGCGGCCAGCCTTTCGTCGAGCATGGCGCGGAGCCGGTCGAGCCCCTCCCCCGTCAGGGCGGAGACGGCGATGCCGCCGCCCGACCGGGCCGCGACGGCCTCGGGTCCGCCCAGCAGGTCAGCCTTGTTCAGGACCTCGATCGCGCGGTCGCGCCAGTCGGCGTCGAGCTGCGCGTTCGTCCCCTCCGCCATCTCGTCGAGGACGGCGGTGACGTCGGCGCGCTGCGCCGCCGTGTCGGGATGCGCCACATCGCGGACATGGAGGATGACGTCGGCCGCCGCGACCTCCTCGAGGGTGGCGCGGAAGGCCTCGACGAGCTGCGTCGGCAGCTCGCTGATGAAGCCCACCGTGTCGGAGAGGATGGCGTGCCGCCCGGATGGCAGCGTGATCTGCCGCATCGTCGGGTCGAGCGTCGCGAAGAGCTGGTCCGCCGCCAGGATGCCCGCGCCGGTCAGCGCGTTGAACAGCGTGGACTTGCCGGCGTTGGTGTAGCCGACGAGCGCGATGACGGGATAGGGCACGCGCTCGCGCGCCTTGCGGTGCAGGCTGCGCGTGCGGCGGACCTGCTCCAGCTCCTTCTTGAGGCGGACGATGCGCTCGCCGATCAGGCGGCGGTCGATCTCGATCTGCGATTCGCCGGGGCCGCCCAGGAAGCCGAAGCCGCCGCGCTGCCGCTCGAGGTGCGTCCAGGACCGCACGAGGCGCGTGCGCTGGTATTCGAGATGCGCGAGCTCGACCTGCAGCGTGCCTTCGCGCGTGCGGGCGCGCTCGCCGAAGATTTCCAGGATCAGGCCGGTCCGGTCGATGACCTTGGCCTTCCATTCGCGCTCGAGGTTGCGCTGCTGCACGGGGGTGAGCGCCGCGTCCACGACGACGACCTCGACCTGCTGCGCGGCCACCGCTTCGCCCACCATCTCCACCTGCCCCTGGCCGAGCAGGGTGGAGGGACGGCGCTGGCGCAGCGGGTGGACGGCCGTGTGCACGATGGTGACGCCGATCGAGGCCGCGAGGCCCACCGCCTCCGCGAGGCGCGCATCGGCGGCGCGCGGAGCGGCGCCGGCCGGGGCGAACTCCACGACGTTCGGGCCGCGCCGCGGCGCCTCGTAGGGAAGGATGACGGCGGCCCGCGTCGGGGCCGTGCCCCGGGGCGGGTCGCGTTCAGTCCCCGCGGGCAGGGGCGGGCTCCCGCGCCGGCATGGTGAGCGTCGATTCGCGCGCCGGCGCGGCCGCGGCCGTGCCCTGGGCGGCGGTGGCCGCGGTCCCGTCGAAGAGCTGGATCGGCGCGCCCGGCATCACCGTGCTGATCGCGTGCTTGTACACGAGCTGCGTGTGACCGTCCCGGCGCAGCAGCACGGAGAAGTTGTCGAACCAGGTGATGATGCCCTGCAGCTTCACGCCGTTCACCAGGAAGACCGTCACCGGTGTCTTGCTCTTCCGCACGTGATTCAGGAACACGTCCTGCACGTTCTGGGACTTCTCGGCCATCGCGGCCCCCTTCCTCTTCTTTCGTGCCTCGCGCGCCGGCTTGCGCCGGACGCCTCAACCCTCGGACTGGCAGCGCCTGTCACCCCAGACTGTCAGGCAGCTTCCCGCTCTTGTCCAGTATCAACAGAAGCGACGCCATGGCTTCCGCATCGCGCAGATGAACATCAGGCGCGCAACGCGCGACACCCCCGTCATGTTCTGCGTCACCGAGCAGCACGGCGCAACATCCCGCGGCGCGCGCCGCCTGCATGTCCACCGCCGTGTCCCCGACGTACCAGATGCTTGGACTCGGCGGAAGCCGCATCGCGGCGAGCGCCATGAGGATCGGCGCGGCCGAGGGCTTGTCCGCCTCCGCGTCGCCGGCGCCGATGACGGCGCCGAAACGCTCCGCCCATCCGAGATGCGCGGCCTCGCGCCGCAACAGCGGCCCCTGCTTGTTCGAGACCACGCCGAGCGGAACGAAGCCCGCCCGGTCGAGCATGGCCGCGGTGCCGGGCAGCGGCGTCAGCACCTCGAGGTGGCAGGCGCGCACGCCGTCGTAGAAGATGTCCCGCGCGCGCTCCCAATCGGGGCCGAAGATCCGGGGGAAGCTGTCGCGCAGCGACATCCGGACGTTCGCCAGCACCTCGTCCCGCGACCAGAGCGGCAGGCCGAAGGCGGCGAAGGCGTCGTTGAGGCCGCGCTCGATGGCGGCCCAGCCATCCACCAGCGTGTTGTCCCAGTCGAAGAGGATGGCCTCCGGCCGCGGGACGCTCACGCCGCGATGTTGCCCAGGCCGCCCTTCACGTGGCGGGCGAAGATGTCGAACAGGCGCCGCGTGACGGGCCCCACCTGCCCGTCGCCGACCGGGGCGCCGTCCACGGCGAGGATGGGCTTCACGAAAGAGGTGGCGGAGGTGATGAAGGCCTCCCGCGCGCGCCGCACCTCGTCGAGGGTGAAGGGCTGCTCGCTCCAGGCGAGGCCGGCCGCCTGCATCTCGGCCATCAGCGCCCCGCGGGTGCAGCCGGGCAGGATCGCGTGGGCGAGGTTGTGGGTGCGCAGGGTCCCCGCCTCGTCCACGATCCAGAAATTGGTCGCCGCCCCTTCCGTCACGGTGCCGGTGGCCTCGTCGTAGAGGATCGCCTCGATCGCGCCCTGCTCGCGCGCCGCCTGCCGCGCCAGGCAGTTGGGCAGCAGGTTGGTCGTCTTGATGTCGCGCCGGGCCCAGCGCAGGTCGGGCGCGGTGATGGCCTTGGCCCCCCAGCGGTCCACCTCGGTCGGATAGGGCGGGATGCGCTTGACCGTGACGACCAGGGCGGGGGGCACCGGCTTCGCCGGGAAGGCGTGGTCGCGCCTCGCCACGCCGCGGGTCACCTGCATGTAGAGCAGCCCCTCGGTGACGCGGTTGCGCCGCGCCACCTCGGCCAGCACGTGGCGCAGCGCGGCGCGCGCCAGCGGCATGGGCAGGCGGATCTCGCGCAGGGACCGCTCCAGCCGGTCGAGGTGGCGGTCCTCGTCCACGAAGCGGCCGCCGTAGAGATGCACCACCTCGTAGATGCCGTCGCCGAACTGGTAGCCGCGGTCCTCGATGTTCACCGACGCGTCGGGTTGCGGCAGGTAGCGGCCGTTGACATAGGCGATGCGGGACATCTGGCTTCCTTCAGGCGGTGCCGGCGGCACGGTCCTCGGCCTGGACGCCGAGGAACTTGAGCTTGCGGTGGAGCGCCGAGCGCTCCATGCCGACGAAATTCGCGGTGCGGCTGATGTTGCCGCCGAAGCGCAGCAGCTGCGCCTCGAGATACTGCTTCTCGAACATCTCGCGCGCCTCGCGCAGCGGCAGCGTCATGATCTCGGATGAGCGGTCGAGCCGGAGCATGGCCGGCGCCGCCGAGACGATCTCGGGCGGCAGCGCGTCGGCGCGGATCGGCGTGCCGGCATCGCCCGGCGCCATGATGAGCAGCCAGTCCACCAGGTTCCGCAGCTGCCGGACATTGCCCGGCCAGTCATAGGTCTGCAGCGCCGCGATCGTGTCCTCCGACAGGTCGCGCGGCGGCAGGCCGGAGCTGTCCACCGACCGCGCCAGGAAATGCCGCGCCAGCGCCGGCACGTCCTCCCGCCGCTCGCGCAGGGCGGGCAGGCGCAGCGGCACGACGGAGAGGCGGTAGAACAGGTCCTCGCGGAAGCGGCCGCCCTGGATCTCGGCCTGGAGGTCGCGGTTGGTGGTGGCGATGACGCGCACGTCCACCTTCACGCGCGTGGTGCCGCCGATGCGCTCGAAGCCCTGTTCCTGCAGGGCGCGGACGATCTTGCCCTGCGTCTCGAGCGGCATGTCCGCCACCTCGTCGAGCAGGAGCGTGCCGCCATGCGCGCGCTCCAGCATGCCGGCGCGGCGCGGCGCATCGCCGGTCGGCTCGACGCCGAACAGCTCCTCCTCGATGCGGGCCGGGTTCAGCGTGGCGCAGTTCAGCGCGACGAAGGGGCCGTCGGCGCGACGGGAGCGCGCGTGCAGCATCCGCGCCGCGACCTCCTTGCCCGATCCGGCGGGGCCCGAGATCAGCACGCGCGAATTGGTGGGCGCCACCTTCTCGATCGCCGAGCGCAGCTGCGACATCACGGAGGAGCCGCCGACCAGCTCCGTCTCCGGCCCGCCCCGCAGCCGGAGGTCGCTGATCTCGCGCTTGAGCTTCGCCGCCTCCAGGGCGCGCTGGACGATGAGCAGCAGCCGGTCCGACTTGAAGGGCTTCTCGATGAAGTCGTAGGCGCCGTTCTGGATCGCCTGCACCGCCGTCTCGATCGTGCCGTGGCCCGAGATCATGACGCAGGGAACCTGCGGCTCCTCCCGGTGCATGGCGTCGAGGATGCCGAGGCCGTCGAGCCGCGAATTCGCCAGCCAGATGTCGAGGATCACGAGGGAAGGCCGGCGCGCCCGGAACGCGGCGAGCGCGGTGTCGGCGTTGTGGGCCTGCCGCGTCTCGTAGCCCTCGTCCGACAGGATGCCCTCGATCAGGGCGCGGATGTCGGGCTCATCATCAACGATGAGAATGTCATGCGCCATGGCCGCGCTCCGCAACCTCCAACTCGGTGGGTGGGGTATCCCGCCCCTTGGCCGGCAGCAAGAGTTGGGCCTGAGCCCCCCGCCCCTCCGGGTTGTCCGTCAGCACGACCCGGCCGCCATGGTCCTCCATGATCTTCTTGACGATCGCGAGGCCGAGGCCGGTGCCCTTGGCCTTGTGCGTCACGTAGGGTTCGGTCAGGCGGTCGCGCTCGTCGCCTTCGGGCAGGCCGATGCCGTCATCCTCCACGACGAGGGCGAGCATGTCCCCGGCCGGCCGCACGGCCACACGGATGCGGCCCGCCTTCTCGCCCTCGGGCGCGCCGTCCCGGGCGGCGCGCATGTAGATCGAATCCGCCGCATTCTGCAGCAGGTTGGTGAGGGCCTGATTGATCAGGCGGCGGTCGCAGGCCGCCTGCACCGGGAAGTCCGGCAGCTCCGTCTCGTAGCGGATATCGGCATGCGCCTGCTGCTGGAGCACCAGCGCCTCCCGCGCGAGGCGGCCCAGATCCTCGGGACGGATGACCGGCTGGGGCATCCGCGCGAAGGCGGAGAACTCATCCACCATGCGCCCGATGTCGCCGACCTGCCGCACGATGGTGTCGGTGCAGGCGGTGAAGGTCTCGGGATCCTCGGTGATCTGCTTGAGGTAGCGCCGCTTGAGGCGCTCGGCCGAGAGCTGGATCGGGGTCAGCGGGTTCTTGATCTCATGCGCGATGCGGCGGGCGACGTCGGCCCAGGCGGCCTGGCGCTGCGCGGTCAGCAGCGCCGAGATGTCGTCGAAGGTCAGCACGTAGCCGCCCGTGCCCTCCCCCTCCTCCTCGGCCGAGACGCGCGCGAGCAAGGTGCGCCGCCCGGCCGGCGGCCCCATGCGGAGCTGCGCCGTCGCCGTGCCGCCGCCCTGGCGCGCGGCCGCGAGCAGCCCGGCGAATTCCGGCACGACATCCGCCATCGGGCGGCCGATCTCGGCCTCCAGCTCGATGCCGAGAAGCGTCGAGGCGCTGCGGTTCGGCAGGTTGATCCGCATCTCGCCGTCGAGGCCCACGACGCCGGCCGAGACGCCGGCGAGCACCGCCTCGGTGAAGGCCTGGCGCTCCTCGATCTGGCGGTAGGCCTCCATCAGCTCGCTCCGCTGGGCGGCGAGCTGGTTGGTCATGCGGTTGAAGGCGCGGCTGAGGCTGCCGACCTCGTCATCGGCGTCCCCCTCCTCGACGCGTACGGACAGGTCGCCGCCCCGGACGCGTTCGGCCGCGACGATGAGGCGCGAGATCGGTCCCGCCAACTGGTTGGCGAGCACGAGCCCCACGAGCACCGCCGCCAGCAGCACGAGGACCGAGGCGATGGCGAAGATCATCACGAAGGTGATCTGCAACCCCTCGCGGTTGCGGTCGAGCTGCTGATAGGCGGCGACCGCCGCCTCGGTCCGCTGCATGTGCTCGACGACCGAGGCGTCCACCGGCCGGCCGATCATGAGCAGCAGGCCCGTCGCGGGCGTGAGCGCGACCACCGCGCGCACCCGCCCCTCGTCGCCGCCCGTCAGCACCGCCACCTCGCCGTTGCGGGCCATCTCGGTCGCCCAGGACGGCGGCGGGTCGAGCATGAAGCCCGCCGCCAGCCCCGCATGGGCGACGACGCGGCCGAGGATGGGCTCGAACACCACCGCTTCCGTCAGCCCCCGCACCCCGGCCTGGGTGCCGACCACGCGGGCGAAGGTGAGCGACTGCTCGGGCAGCAGCACCATGGCGCGGTTGAGGTCGTTCGCCATGGCCAGCGCATCGGCGCGGATGTTGTTCTGGTGCTCCTCGAGATAGGCGCGCGACGCCGCGAGCGAGGCCTCGAGCGCGGTGCGCACCCGGTCCGAGAACCAGGCCTGGATGCCGAGGTTGAAGAACAGCGCCGCGAAGCCCGCGAGCAGCATGGCCGGCACGACGGCCACCACGCTGAACAGCAGCACGAGGCGCGTGTGCAGCCGCGACCCGGCCGCGCCCCGCCGCCGCTCGACCCAGACGCGCACGAGCCGCCCGGCGAGGGAGGCCATCAGCAGCAGGATGATCGCCAGGTTGACGAGCGAGAGGGCGACGACCTGCCCCGGCCGGGTCGGGCCGAGGGGGCTGCCGTCCGAGAGCACCACGAAGGTGCCGATGCCCATCGCGAGCGCGCCGAGCGCGAGGCCGAGCGTCACGCCGCGCCCGAGCAGCATGTCGGCGAGGCGACGCAGCAGCGGGACCCGGGGCTTGGCCGCAGCCCCGTCGCGCGGCCGGAACCGCGCGATCGGCATCAGGCGAGCCCCCCCGTCACGCGAGGCCCCGCACCACCGGCAACTCGAGCTCGCGCAGCTTCTTGCGCAGCGTGTTCCGGTTCAGCCCGAGCAGCGCCGCCGCCTTGATCTGGTTGCCGCGCGTCGCCGAGAGGGCGAGGCGCAGGAGGGGCCGCTCGACCTCGCTGATGACGCGGTCGTGCAGGTCCCGGATGGGGATGCCGTCCTTGTGGGCGGCCATGAACATCTTGAGGTGCCGCTCGACCGCCTGCTCCAGCGTCTCGGCGCTGCGCGGCGCGCCCTCGGCCGGCACCTCGGCCTCGGCCAGCTCGTTCGCGACCTGCTCCTCGCCGATGGTCTCCTGCGGGTAGAGCGCCGCGAGGCGCCGCATCAGGTTCTCGAGCTCGCGGGCGTTGCCCGGCCAGGAATGGCGCTTCAGCCGTTCCATCGCCTCGCCCGAGAGGCTCTTGAGCGGCAGGCCGGACGCCTTGGCGCGGTCGAGGAAGTGGCGCGCCAGCAGCGGGATGTCCTCGATCCGCTCGCGCAGCGGCGGCAGCCGGATCGGCACGACGTTGAGGCGGTAGAACAGGTCCTCGCGGAACAGCCCGGCGCGGATGGAGGCGCGCAGGTCGCGGTGGGTGGCCGCCACGATCCGGACATTGGCCTTGATCGGCTGGCGCCCGCCGACGGTCGTGAACTCGCCTTCCTGGAGCACGCGCAGCAGGCGCGTCTGCGCCTCGGGCGGCATGTCGCCGATCTCGTCGAGGAAGAGCGTGCCGCCCGCCGCCTGTTCGAAGCGCCCGACGCCGCGGGTCAGCGCGCCGGTGAAGGCGCCGCGCTCATGGCCGAAGAGTTCCGATTCGATCAGCTCGCGCGGGATCGCGGCCATGTTGATCGCGACGAACGGGCCCTGGCGGCGCTTGCCGTAGTCGTGCAGCGCGCGGGCGATGAGTTCCTTGCCCGTGCCGCTCTCGCCCGTGACCATCACCGTGAGGTCGGCGGTCGTGAGGCGGGCCACGGTGCGGTAGATTTCCTGCATGGCGGGCGAGCGCCCGATCAGCGGCAGGCGCTCGCGCTCCTGCTCCTCCTCCTCCGGGGCGGCGGCCGAGGGGGCGGCGAGGGCGCGCTCGACGACGGAGAGCAGCTCCTTCAGGTCGAAGGGCTTGGGCAGGTATTCGAAGGCGCCGCGCTGGGCCGCCTTCACCGCCGTCGTGAAGGTGCTCTGCGCGCTCATCACCACGACGCGGAGGTCGGGGCGGACGCGCTTGATGCGCGGCAACAGGTCGAGGCCGTTCTCGTCCGGCATCACCACGTCGGTGATGACGAGGTCCCCCTCCCCGTCCTCGACCCAGCGCCACAGCGTGCTGGCCGAGGAGGTGGCGCGCACCGCGTAGCCGGCGCGGGACAGCGCCTGGGACAGCACCGTGCGGATGGCGCGGTCGTCATCGGCGACGAGGATGGAGCGGCTGTCGGTCATGCGGTCCTGTCACTCAGGCTTCGTGGTCGGGCACCGTCTCGCCGGCCGGGGCGCCGGGCAGGGAGAGGCGGAAGGTCGTGCGGCCGGGGCGGCTGTCGCACTCGATCAGCCCGCCGTGATTGGCGACGAGCTTGGCGACGAGGGCGAGGCCGAGCCCCTGCCCGCCCTTCTTCGTCGTGACGAAGGGCTCGAACAGGGTGGAGCGCAGCTCCTCCGGGATGCCGGGGCCGTTGTCGCGCACCATGACCTGCAGCGGCAGGTGCACGCGCTCGGCGCTGCCGGGGACGGCGATGCGGACCCCGTGGTGATAGGCGGTGATGAGCTGGATCTCGCCCAAGCCGCCGCCATGGCCCCCCTCGCCCACCGCCTCGGCCGCGTTCTTCACGAGGTTGAGGAGGATCTGCACGAGCTGGTCGCGGTCGCCCCAGACGGCGGGCAGCGACGGGTCGTAGTCCTGGTGGATGCGCAGATGGCTGGCGAAGCCGGTCTGGGCCACGCGCCGCACATGGTCGAGCACGTGGTGGATGTTCACCGCCCGCCGCTCGATCGGCCGGTCGGAGAACATGTCCATCCGGTCCACGAGGTTGCGGATGCGGTCCGCCTCCTCCTGGATGAGCTGGCACAGCTCCGCATCGCTCTCGGAGGCCGATTGCTCGAGAAGCTGCGCCGCGCCGCGGATGCCGGAGAGCGGGTTCTTCACCTCATGGGCGAGCATCGCGGCCATCGCCGTCGCGCCGCGCGCCGCCCCCATGAAGGAGAGCTGGCGGTCCAGCATGGCGGCGCGCGAATTGTCCTCGAGCGTCAGGACGACGCCGCCCGGCAGCTCGGCGAAGGGCGCGCCATGGGCGGAGACGCCGTGCCGCCGCAGCCTCGGGCTCTCCAGCGAGAGCTCGTGGTCGGAGACGGGCGCGTCCTCGATCCGCACCTGGCGGAGCAGGGCGAAGAGGCGGCTGTCGGGGGGGATCAGCTCCGCCAGCGCCATGCCGGCGAGGCTCGCCTGGGAGAGCTGGAAGAAGATCTCGGCGGCGGGGTTGGCGAAGCGGAACAGGTCGTCGCCGTCGAGCACCACCACGGGAACCGGCAGGGCCGCGAGCACGCCCACGGCGTCCGGCAGGCCGGGGATGGCGCGCAGGCGCCGGCCGTCCCGGCTCAGGGTCGCGGCGCCGCTCATGCCGCCAGCCGGTAGTCGGTGCGGACCGCCTCGACCCCGCGTTCGATCAGCGGGGCGTAGAAGCGATGGATCAGCGTCTCCGCCTCCGCCGCCGTCTCGACCGTGTTCACGGTCGCGCGGAACTCGGCGCTGCCGGGCAGCCCCTTCGAGTACCAGGCGATGTGCTTGCGGGCCATGCGCACCCCCGTCCCCTCGCCGTGATGGGCCAGGATCGCGCGGTGGTGCCGGAGCAGGATCGCCAGCTGCTCCTCCAGCGTCGGATCGGGGATGCGCGAGCCGTCGCGCAGGAAGGCCGCGACCTGGGCCGGGAACCAGGGCCGGCCGTAGCAGCCGCGGCCGATCATCACGCCGTCGGCGCCGGCGCGGCGCTTCGCCTCGGCCGCGTCCTCCACCGTCAGGATGTCGCCGTTGGCGATCACGGGGATGGAGACGGCGTCCTTCACCGACCGGATGAAGTCCCAGTCGGCGGTGCCGGTGTAGAGCTGCTGCCGCGTCCGGCCATGGATCGTCACCAGGCGGATCCCGCATTCCTGGGCGATGCGGGCGAGGCGCGGGGCGTTCAGGCTGTTGTGGTCCCAGCCCATCCGCATCTTGAGCGTGACCGGGACGGACACGGCCTTCACCGTCGCCTCGAGGATGGCGGCGGCCCGCACCTCGTCGCGCATCAGGGCGCTGCCGGCGCTCTGCCCGACCGCGACCTTCTTCACCGGGCAGCCGAAATTGATGTCCACGATCGCGGCGCCGCGATCCACGACGAGGCGCGCGGCATCGGCCATGACCGAGGGCTCGCAGCCGGCGAGCTGGACTGAGGAGGGCGCGCCGAAGCCGTCCACCTCGGCCATCTTCAGGCTCTGCCGGTTCTCCCGGATCATCGCCGTGGAGGCGATCATCTCGCTGACGACCAGGCCCGTCCCGAGGTCGCGCGCGAGGCGGCGGAAGGGCAGGTCGGTCACGCCGGACATGGGGGCGAGGATCACCGGGGTCTCGATCGTCACGCCGCCCCCGAGATCCACGGGTGTGAGGCCGGCAGAGACGCCGCCCTGGCTTGGGACGCTGCTCATCATTTGGGCAGGCATATGGGTTTTCCCGCCCGGCGTCCACGGTTCCCGTGCCCGGATTTTGGGCCTATCAGCGCCAAGTCATGCAGTTGGTGGCACTTCTCCTGGCGGCCGGCCAGGGCACGCGCTTCGGAGCCGACCGGCCGAAGCAATATCTGGATCTCGGCGGGAAGCCCGTGCTGCGCCGCGCGGCCGAGGCTTTGCTGGCCGAGGGGCATGTCGCGCGGCTCCAGCCCGTCTGCGCCGCGGGGGAGGAGGAGACGGTCGCCGCCATGCTGGCCGGCCTGCCCGCGGCCCCACCCGTGACCGGCGGCGCGACGCGGCAGGAGAGCGTGCGGCGGGGGCTCGAGGCCCTGTCGGCCGCGGCGCCCGACATCGTCCTGGTGCACGACGCGGCCCGCCCCGTCGTCCCGCCGGGCACGATCGCCGCCCTCCTCCGCGCCCTTGAAGCCAGCCCGGGCGCCATCCCCGCCCAGCCCGTCTCCGACACGCTGAAGCGCGGCGCGGGCGGCCTCATCGAGGCGACGGTGCCGCGGGCCGGGCTGTTCCGGGCCCAGACCCCCCAGGCCTTCCGCTTCCCGGCCCTGCTCGCGGCCCATCGCGCCGCGACCGCCGAGGCCACGGACGACGCCCAGCTGCTCGAATTCGCGGGGCAGGCCGTCGCGCTCGTCCCGGGCCATGAGAGCAACATCAAGATCACCTTTCCCGAGGATCTCGCCCGCGTGGAACGCAACCTCTCCGCCTCCCCCACCCTCGTCACGCGGGTCGGCACCGGCTTCGACGTGCACCGCCTGGTCCCCGGGCGCCCCCTGATCCTCTGCGGCGTCACCGTGCCGCACGACCTCGGCCTCGACGGCCATTCGGACGCCGATGTCGGCATCCACGCCCTGTGCGACGCGATCTACGGCGCCCTGGCCGAGGGTGACATCGGCCGGCACTTCCCGCCCTCCGAAGCGCAGTGGAAGGACGCCGACAGCGCGCGCTTCCTGCGCCACGCGGCGGAGCGCGTCGCGGCGCGCGGCGGCCGGCTGATCAACGCCGACGTCACCCTGATCTGCGAGCGGCCCAGGATCGGGCCGCACGCGCCGGCGATGATCGCGCGGCTGGCCGAGCTGCTGGGCGTCCCGGCGAGCCGGGTGGGCGTCAAGGCGACGACCACCGAGCGCCTGGGCTTTCCCGGCCGGGGCGAGGGGATCGCCTGCCAGGCGGCGGTCAGCCTCCTGATCCCGGACGAGGAGGGCTGACGGGGCCCACGCCGCGACCGCGTGATGCCGCCGGAACGGGATCGCGCGCGTCCGCCATGGGTGACAGGGCGATCCGGCGCTGCCGCCCCGCGGACCCCGCCTTCGCGCCCGCCCGGGCAAAAAAAGACCGCCTCCCCGGGAGGGAAGGCGGTCAAGGCAAGGTTGAGGAAGGCAAAGCTGTCGGCGCGAGCGTGTCGCTACCGACGTGACGGAAATAGGACGAACAAAGTCCCGTTCAAGCCCTTACGCTTTCGCATCGCATGACCATTGGGTCATCTGTTGCACTTAATCCACAGCGGCCGTTCAGGTCACGCCTTGCGCTCCATGAGGCTGTGCCGGGCGAGGGTGCGGCGGGCCGCGGCCTTGGCCAGGGCCCGGCCGACATTGGCGGCGACGTCGCGCAGCCGCAGCCCTTCCGGCACCATGCCCACATCGGCCGTCTCGCGCGCCAGGCCGCCGGCGATGAGCAGCAATTCGGTCGGGCCGAAGGGTCCGCGGCCGTTCAGGAGTTCGCCCGCCAGGACGAGGCCGTCGGCCTCCAGCAGGCGCACATCGGTCAGCACCACCCCGATGGCCGGGTGGGCCTTCAGCGTCTCGCGCGCCACGGGGGCCGTCGTCGCCAGGTGGACCGGCACGTTCCGGCGGCGGAGCAGCGCCGCCACCTCGTCGAGCAGCGCGGGCTCGGGGTGCAGGAGCAGGACGGCGAGTTCTTCCGTCCCCGGCGCCGCCGGGCGAAGCGAGATCGACCGCGGCGTGTCGAGCGGACCCAGCCGCGGCGCCGGCGAGACCTTCCCTTCTTCCTCGAACATGTCGGAACCCCTCTCTTCTTCGAACATTCCAAGCTCCAAGCGCAGCGGGCCTGTGTGTCTTTCTGCCCACGACTTCCGCCTGCCGGATCCATTGCCCGAATTCGCCTTGCGGGGGGTGCCGTGTTTTGTAGATAGTCCGCGACGCAGAGCGTCCTTTGTCGCGCTGCGTCTTGGGCCGGCGGGGTTGGGGAACCCCGAGGGTCCGGGAAAGCCTACGGTACGATCTGAACCTCTGGGGGATAGAGGGATGATTTCGTTGGATTTGGGTGGTGCGCCCGGTGGGACCGGCGCTTCACCCCCGGCCGCCGCCAATGACGCGGCGGAGGGGCCCGTCATCCTCGTCGCCGATGACGAGGCGGACCTCGCGGCCGAGATCTGCGACTATCTGGCGCGCTACGGCCTCCAGCCGCTGCATGTCGCCACCTTCGCGGAAGCCATGGCGGTCCTGACCACCCGCACGGTGGACGCCATCATCCTCGACCAGCGCTTCGGCCCGGTGGACACGCTGCCGCTCCTGCCGACGCTGCGCACGGTGACGAGCGCGCCGATCCTCGTTCACACCGCGAACCGCGAGGAAACCGACCGGGTCCTCGGCCTGGAGCTCGGCGCCGACGACTTCCTGGTGAAGCCCGTCTCGGGACGCGAGCTGGTGGCGCGCGTCCGGGCGCGGCTGCGCCTCAAGCCGACCGGGCCGGCCGCGCCCGCCGCGTCCGCGCCGGCGCCGAG
>JAIEOO010000090.1 GCA_019750475.1 Acetobacteraceae bacterium
CGCGGGTGGGCAGCGGGCGCCGCCTGCGCCCGCGGCGACGGCAGAGCGCGCGATTCCGCTTGCGTCGGGACGGAGCGGTGCCGTATGCGCCGCGGCCGGAACCAACCCGACCATGACCCGCGCGCCCTCGTCCCGACCCCAGCTCCGCCCGGCCTCGCGCCCGGCGAACGGGTTCCGGCGCGCCGTCCGTCCGGCCCCGGTCGGCCAGGCCCCGCTCAGTCCGACGCCCCGCGTCGGATGACCCCCGGCCGCCACGCGCGGCCGCCCCTGCCCTTCCTGCCTCCGTGACACCGGCGCGCCGCGCGAGCGGCCCGCGCCCCATCCGCATGGTGACCGCCATGACCCGACAGCCCGACCCGCTCGAAGCCCTCGCGCGCGAACTCTGCGCCGCCGCCGGGCACGACCCCGAAGCGCGCCTGCCCATGCCCGGCAACGGGACGGGCCGCACCATGCCGGCCTGGACGGCCTTCCGCGACGCCGCGCGGGCCGAGCGCGCCCGACGCCAGGCGACGGAGCTGCAGGCGACGCTGGGCGCGCCCAGCGCCGACGCGCCGCTCACCGTCATCGGCACGCATGATCCGGGGACGCTCCGGCAGATGCGGAACTGCATGGCGGTGGGCCCCGTCCGCGCGGGCGCCATCTGCGCCGACGGCCATCTCGGCTACGCCCAGCCGGTGGGCGGCGTGATCGCCTATGAAGGCGCGATCAGCATCAGCGGCGTCGGCTTCGACATCGGCTGCGGCAACATGGCCGTCCGGCTCGACACGCCCTGTGCCGCGATCCGGGACGCCGCGCCGCGCATCCTGGCCGACATCCGCCGCCACGTTTCCTTCGGCATCGGCCGCGTGAACGCGGAGCGCCCGGCGCATCCGGTGCTGGACGACGACGCGGCCTGGGCGGCCTCCGGCATGGAGGACTACCGGCAGAAGGCGGCGGCGCAGCTCGGCACCGTGGGTTCGGGCAACCACTACGTGGACCTGTTCGAGGACGAAGCGGGCTTCGTCTGGATCGGGGTGCATTTCGGCTCGCGCGGGCTCGGCCACACGGCGGCGACGCGCTACCTGAAGCTCGCCGGCGGCAAGGACGGCATGCACGTCCCGCCCGCCGTGGTCGCCGAGCGGTCCGAGATCGGCGCGCGCTACCTGGCGGCGATGGAGCTGGCCGGCCGCTACGCCTCCGCGGGGCGCGAATGGGTGGTCGAGCGCGTGCGGGCGATCATCGGCGGCGCCGTGACCGAGAGCGTGCACAACCACCACAACTTCGCCTGGAAGGAGCGCCATGGCGGCCGCGACCTCTGGGTCGTGCGCAAGGGCGCCACGCCGGCCTTCCCAGGCCAGCGCGGCTTCGTCGGCGGCTCCATGGGCGACGACGCGGTCATTCTGGAGGGGGTCGAGGGCGAGGCTTCGGCGCGCCTCCTCTACTCGACCGTGCACGGCGCCGGCCGGGTGCGGGGGCGCAAGGAGGCGCTGCGGAGCTTCAGGCGCGAGGAGATGGACGCCTGGCTCCGCGCGCGGGGGGTGCTGCTCTCGGGCGGGGACCTCGACGAGAGCCCGATGGCCTATCGCCGCCTGCCCGAGGTGCTGGCCGACCACGCCGACACCGTCCGGATCCTGCACCGGCTGCGGCCCTTCGCGGTGGCCATGGCGGGCCCGGGGGAGTTCGACCCCTTCAAGGACTGACCGCCCTCGCCTACCCTGCCGGCCAACAGGAGGCCTCGCCGATGCGCGCCATCTTCGTGATGATCAAGTGCGAGATGGGCCACGCCTATCGCGTGGCCCGGGAGATGGCCGACAGCATCGAGGAGCTGTCGGAGATGCACTCGATCTCGGGTCAGTACGACCTGCTGGGCAAGTTCTACCTCGGCGCCGACCAGGACATCGGCCTGTTCGTGGTCGAGAAGGTGCAGACGGTCGCCGGCGTGAAGGACACCTACACGTTGCAGACCTTCAACGCCTTCTCGCGGTAACGGCGGGCCCGGCGGCGCGTTCGCGCCGCCATGGAAGACGCCGGCAGCGCCTCGCCGCACGCGGCCAGGGAACCCTTCGAGTGGGACGAGGCGTTCCGCCGGCTCCGCGCGCATCTCGCGGGCAAGCCGAAGGCCGCCATGTTCGAGCTGCGCGACAGGGGCCATGGCAGCCTCTACGAGCAGCTCGTCGCCAGCCTCATCTCGGCCCGGACGCGGGACGAGACGACGATCCCGGTCTGCCTTCGCCTCTTCGCCCGGGCGCGCACGCCGGAGGCCATGGCGCGTCTCGACGAGGCGGAACTGACGCGGCTGCTGTCCGGCGCGACCTTCCCCGAGCCCAAGGCGCGCGACATCCTGGCCTTCTCGCGCGCGATCGCGGGGCCGATGGGCGGCGCCGTTCCGGACACGCCGGAGGGGCTGATGGCCTTCCGCGGCGTCGGCCCCAAGATCGCCGCCCTCGCCCTCGGCGTCGCGCTGGGCAAGCCCTTCGTCGCGGTGGACATCCATGTCCACCGGATCACCAACCGCTGGGGCGTGGTGGCGACCCGGACGCCCGAGCAGACCCAGGCGGCGCTCACTGCCATCCTGCCCGAACGCTACCGCGTCGAGATCAACGAGCGGCTGGTGCCCTTCGGCAAGTTCACCTGCACGGGGGAACGGCCGCGCTGCCCGCGCTGCCCGCTGCTGTCCATGTGCCGGCAGGTGGGCGTCCGGCCGCCGCCCCCGGCGGAGCGGCCGTGACGGAGCGGCGGCCCCGCCACGATTCCGCCGCACCCGGCATCATCCCGCCTTCATCCGGTCGCGGCCCCGCCGCAGGACGAAGCGAAGGTTGGCGCCATGCCAAGGAGGCATCCGACCATGCGCAAGCTCCCCCTCCTCGCCCTCGTCGCGGCGCTGGGCACCGCGGCCTGCACCGACCCCTATGGCCGGGTGGACCCGGTCGCGACGGGGCTGCTCGGCGCCGGAATCGGCGCGGCCGCCGGCCTCGGCATCGCGGCGGCGAGCCAGCCGCGCCGCCCGCATTGGGGCGGGGGCTGGCACCAGGGCTATTACGCGCCGCGCCCGGCCTACGGGTACGGCTACGGCCCGCCCCCGGGCTGGCGCCGCTGGTGACCGGCTGAAACCTGAGCGCGGGGATGCGGATTGAGCCTCTGAGAACAAGGAGGTTCAGGTCATGCGAATCAAGCTTCCGCTCCTCGCGCTCGCCGCCGGCGTCGCGCTGATGGGCTGCACCGACCAGTATGGGCGCGTGGATGCCGGCCGGACCGCGCTGCTCGGCGCCGGTCTGGGCGCCGCGGCCGGCCTCGGCGTCGCGGCCGCGAGCAACTCCTCGCAGCTGCGCTACGTCGAGCAGCGCTCCTACGGGCGGCCGCGCGGCTACGGCTACTACGACCGCCCCTATCGCGGCTGGTGACGCTCAGCCGAAGGTCATGAACTCCGGCATCGTGGAGATGGGAGGCGCCGCCTTCAGCTTCGCGATGTCGGGCACCGGGCGGGCCAGCGCGGCGTCGCCCGCGAAGGCTTCCTCGAGCGCGGCGGCCACCCCCAGCACGAAGGCATCGCCGCCGCGTGGCCCCACGATCTGCAGGCCGAAGGGCATCCCCTTCTCGTCGAGGCCGACGGGCAGCGAGATGGCGGGGTGCCCGGTCAGCGTCACGTAGTAGGCCATCGCCAGCCAGTGAAAGTAGGTGCGCGTCGGCTGCCCGTCGATCTCCGAGGGGAACAGCTCCCGCCAGCTACGCGGGCTGGTCGTGATGGCGGGGGTGATCAGCACGTCGTGCTCGGCGAAGAAGGCCTGGAAGCCGCGGTAGATCTGCGTCTGCCGGGTGAGCGCGCGGCCGACATCCTCGATGCCGTAGCGCAGGCCCTCCTCGACATTGGCGTGGACATTGGGGCCGCAGAGCTCGGGCGTCTTGCGCACCTTCTCCGCGTGCGCGGCGACGGCGCCGACGGCGCGCAGCACCTCGAAGGCCTCGTCCCCGCCGGAGACGTCGGGCGTGGCGTGCGCGACGCGGGCGAAGAGCGGGCGGCAGGCCTCGACGATGGCGAGGAACTTCCGCCGGATCACCTGCTCGACCAGGGCCTGGCCGAAATCCTCGGTGAAGGCGAGCTTGATGGTGGAGAGATCGATCGCGCGCGGCGGGTGGAACAGCGCCGGCTCCCCGCGCACCGTCCGGGCGTGCAGCGTGTAGGCCAGCGGATCGCCCGCCTCGTCGCTCGCCATGGCGGAGAGCATGAGGCAGAGGTCGGGCACGTTCCGCGCCATCGGCCCGAGGACGGAGAGCGGGTTCCAGCCATGGCCGCGCCGCTCATGCGGGACGAGGCCCGGCGAGGGCCGGTAGCCGACGATGCCGTTGAAGGCGGCGGGGTTGCTCAAGGAACCGCCGGTGTCCGACCCGGTGGCGAGCGGCACCATGTTGGTCGCCAGCGCCACGGCCGACCCGCCGGAGGAGCCGGCGGCGTTCTTCGTCGGGTCGAAGGCGTTGCCCGTCGCGCCGTAGACGCGGTTGCGGCTGTTCGCGCCGAGGCCGAATTCGGGGACGTTGGTCTTGCCGAGGACGACGCCGCCCGCGTTCCGCAGGTTGGTCACCATCCCTTCGTCGCGCGTGGGGATGTGGTTGGCGAAGAGCGGGCTGCCCCAGGTGGTGCGCAGCCCCTTCGTCTCCTCGAGGTCCTTGATGCCGAGCGGCAGGCCGTGCAGCGCGCCCAGGTGATCGCCGCGCATCACCGCCGCTTCCGCGTCGCGCGCGGTCGCCCGGGCGGCGTCCACATCCATCGCCGTCATGGCGTTGACGGCGGGGTTCACCGCCTCGATGCGCTTCACGCAGCTTTCCAGCAGTTCGACCGGCGACAGCCGGCGCTGCCCGATCAGGCGGCGCGCCTCGACGGCGGTGAGGTCACAGGGTTCGGTCATGGGCACGCCTCCCGAATGAGTGACGCGAACCGCAGCCGGAAGACCTGAACGGCCTCCCCGCCACGGTTCGCGCAGCAAACCGTGGTGGGGAATTCAGTACCCCGCGGCGCAGCCATCCTTGCGCGGATCGGTGCCGCCGATCAGCACGCCGCGGGCCTGGTCGATGAGGATCGCCTGCCCGCCGCCATGCGGCTTGTCGATGCATTTCAGCGTGTGGCCCATCGCCTCCAGCGCGCGGCAGGCCTCGGCCGGGATGCCGCGCTCCACCTCGATGATGCCGTCGAAGGGATAGAGGCGCGGCAGGTCGAGCGCCGCCTGCGGGTCCATCCCGTAGTCGAACATGTTGGAGAGCAGCCAGGTCTGGCCCATCGGCTGGAAGTGGCCGCCCATCACGCCGAAGGGCATGACGCACTTGCCGTCCTTCATCGCCATGCCGGGGATGATGGTGTGCATCGGCCGCTTGTTCGGCGCGATGCAGTTCGGGTGCCCGTCCTGCATCACGAAGCCGAAGCCGCGGTTGTGCAGCATCACGCCGCTCTCCTCGGCGAGGATGCCCGAGCCGTAGCTCTTGAACAGCGAGTTGATGAAGGAGCAGGCGTTGCCGTCCTCATCCACGACGCAGAGATAGACCGTGTCCTTGTGCTTGGGCAGCAGCGCGTCCATGCCGGCGAGCGGCAGCGGATCCATCGCGCGGTCGGCGCGGATCAGCTTGGCGAGGCCGTGCAGGTACCGGTCCGACAGCAGCATCTCCACCGGCACCTCCACCTGCGCCGGATCGGCCACGAAGGCGTCGCGGTCGCGGTAGCCGAGGCGCGCGGCCTCCAGGTGGCGATGCATCCGCGCGACGGAGAGCGGGCCTTCCGCCGGCGCGCCGCAGCCTTCGAGCATGCCGAGGATCATCAGCGCCACGATGCCCGAACCGTTGGGCGGGCACTCGAAGATGTCCATGCCCTTCCAGCGCCGCTGGATGGGCGTCACGAACTCGGCGCCGCGCAGGCCGTTGGCGAAATCCTCCTCGGTGTGGAGGCCGCCGAGCGCGCGCAGCGTCCTGACCATGTCGGCCGCGACCTCGCCCTCGTAGAAGCCGCGCGCGCCCTTCTCGGCGATGGCGCGCAGCGTCCGGCCGAGCGCCGGGAAGCGCATGACCTCGCCCATGCGGGGGGCGCGGCCGTCCTTGAGGTAGTGCTTCGCGGAGGCCGGGTTGGCGCTCAGCTTGCCGGCCGCCTCCTCCCAGTCATGCGCGACGCGGGCCAGCACCGGGAAGCCGTCCTCGGCGAAGCGGATGGCCGGCTGGAGGAGCTCGCCGAGGCTCTTGCGGCCATGGGCGGTGTTCAGCGCCTCCCAGGCGGAGACGGCGCCGGGGATGGTGACGACATGGGCGCTCGTGTCCACGAGCTTGTCCACGCCCTTCGCCCGCAGCGCCTCGGTCGTCGCGGCGGCCGGCGCGCGGCCGCTGCCATTGATCGCGATGACCTGGCCCGTGCCAGCCGGGGCGTACAGACAAAAGCAGTCGCCGCCGATGCCCGTGCTCTGCGGCTCGATCACGCCGAGCACCGCGACGGCCGCGATGGCGGCGTCGAGCGCGTTGCCGCCGGCGCGCAGCACGTCGAGCGCCGTCTGCGTCGCGGCCGGCATGGAGGTCGCGGCCATGCCGCGCGTGGCAATGACCGGCGAGCGGCCATGGGAGTGGAAGTCGCGGAGGGGGAAGTCGAACATCGGTGTCTCTTTCAGATCGCGCAGACGCCGCCATCCACGAGCAGCGAGGCGCCCGTGATCATGGAAGCGGCGGGGGAACAGAGGAAGACGATGGCGCCCACGATGTCGTCGGTCGTCATCACGCGCTGGATCAGCATCCGCTGGACCACGCGCTGGCGGAAGCCGGGATCGGCCAGGACCCCGGCGGTGAGCGGCGTCTCGACGAAGCCGGGGCAGACCGCGTTCACGCGGATGCCCTGGGGCGCGAGGTCGGCGGCCATGGCCTTCGTCATGCCCTCCACCGCGTGCTTCGTCGTGATGTAGACGGCGCGGCCGGCGGCGGCACGGTGTCCGTTGATCGAGGAGAGGTTCACGATCACGCCCGGCCGCCCGGCGGCCACGAGACCCTGGGCCACGGCCTGCGCCACGGTGAAGCAGGCGCGGATGTTGAGATCGAGCAGCCGGTCGAAGGCCTCGTCGGTGACGTCGAGCGTGGATTCGCGGATGTTGCCGCCGGCGTTGTTCACCAGGATGTCGAAGGGCCCCGCCGCCGCGACGGCCTCGCGCACCGCGGCCCGGTCCGTCACGTCGAGGGCGATGGCGGTCGCGCCGAACCCCTCGTCCCGCAGCGCGGCGGCGGTCTCCTCGCTCTCCGGCAGCGCGCGGGCGGCCAGCACGACCTCGGCGCCGGCCTGGGCGAGGGCGATGGCGGCGTGCCGGCCGATGCCCCGCGAAGCGCCGGTGACGAGGGCGCGCCGCCCGTCGAGGCGGAAGGAGGGCGGTGGCGGCAAGGGCATCGGAGCGTGTCTCTCCCCCAATTTGTTGCCCTTTCGATTGGCATGCCAGCCCGGTCGCGTCCATAGACCGGGCCCGCCGGCAGCGCCCCGGTGCCGCCCCGTGGCGGTCCGCGGCGCGATGCCGGGCCGCCCGGCGGTGTGTTCCTTGGCCGCCCCGCGGCGTGATCCTTGGCCGCTCCGCACCGCGATCCTTGGCCGCTCCGCACCGCGATCCTTGGCCGCTCCGCGGCATGTTCCTTGGCCGCTCCGCGGCGCGATCCTTGGCCGCTCCGCGGCGGGGGGCTTCCGCCACCGCGGGGCCTCCGCTATCGCCCCGACATGACGGAGACGGCCACCTTCGACGAGTTCCTGAAGCTCGACATCCGGGTCGGCACGGTGGTGGACGCCCAGCCCTTCCCGGAGGCGCGCAAGCCCGCCATCAAGCTCTGGGTGGATTTCGGCCCCGAGCTCGGCGTGCGGACGTCGTCGGCGCAGATCACCACCCACTACACGCCGGACCGACTCATCGGGCGGCAGGTGCTGGCGGTGGTGAACTTCGCGCCACGGCAGGTCGGCCCCTTCATGAGCGAGGTGCTTGTCCTCGGCCTCGCGGACGCGGAGGGCGCGATCGTGCTGCTCCGCCCCGACTTCCCCGTCCCCAACGGAGCGAGAATGCACTGATGGCGCAGCGCTACTACACGGTGTCCTGGGACCAACTGCACCGGGACGCGAAGGCGCTGGCCTGGCGACTGGTCGAGAAAGGGCCGTGGAAGGGCGTCGTGGCCATCACCCGCGGCGGGCTGATGCCGGCCGCCATCGTCGCGCGCGAGCTCGACTGCCGGATCATCGAGACGATCAGCGTCATCACCTACGACGAGGAGGTGAAGGGGGAGCCGCGCGTGGCCAAGCCCGCCCCCGCCGCCGGCGACGGCGACGGCTGGCTGCTGATCGACGACCTGGTGGACACCGGCACCACCGCCCGCGTGGTGCGCGCGCTGATGCCCAAGGCGCATTTCGCGACCATCTACGCCAAGCCCGCGGGCAAGCCGCTGGTGGACAGCTTCATCACCGAGGTGAGCCAGGACACCTGGATCCTGTTCCCCTGGGACACGGAGCAGCAGTTCGTCCCACCCATCGCGAAGCGTTAGGGCGCACGCTCGCGGCCGCGCCCGCGTCAAGCCCTGGACACCGCGAATATCTGTTCAGGCGTCGGCGCTTGGCCGTGGAAACCGGCCCTGTGCCCGCCCGTTGGCCGCCAGACGTCGCGCACCGCGCGATGCGACACGGTCACGGAGAACGCCCATGCTTCGACGCAACAGCCTCGCCCTCGCGGGCGCCGGCGCCCTGCTCCCGATCCTCGCCCAGGCGCAGTCCATCCCGCCGGCGCAGCAGCACACGCAGTCCGGCGGCACGCCGCCGACGACGGACCCGAACCGCATGCGCAGCATGGCCATCGAGGGCTCGACCTTCCTGCTGCGCACCGCCCAGCTCGGCGCGCAGCGCGCGCAGAACCCGATGCTGCGCACCTTCGCGCAGCTCGAGGCCGAGGAGCAGCAGGCCAACATGCAGGCGATGCAGCTGGCCCGGTTGCAGATCCCGGCGCAGGTCGCGGCCTCCGGCGACAAGCTGCGCCAACTCCAGCAGCTCGAGCAGCAGAGCGGCGCGGATTTCGACCAGCTCTTCATCCAGGCGCAGATGAACGGCCACCAGGAGGCGCTGCAGATCATGCAGCGCATCGCGCAATCCGGCGCGAGCGAGGAGGAGCGCATCATCGGCACGCTGAACGTGCCGGCGATCCGCTCGCATCTGGTGATGCTGGAGACCATCCGCAGCATGCGCACCTAGTGCGGATCCCCGCCGAAGTTTTCCGCGCCACTTCGCTGCGCTGCGTTCTGCGGAAAACCTCGGCGGGGGCCCCGTCGGCACGCGCGCCGGAGGGGGAAGTTGGTCCAGGCCTGGCGGTGTCGCTGGGCTGACCTTGGCAGGTGGCGCCGCCCTCGCGGCGGAGCCGCTTCGGGGCACCGGAGCGGGCCCTGGATGATGGGCGCGGGGGATGCCTGCGCGACCGAATGCTGGTGAGAGCCTGATCCTGGCGGGTGACGCTGCCCTCGTGGCGGAGCCACTTCGGGGGCGTCGCAGCGGGACCTGGATGCGGGGCGCGGGCCGCGTCGCGCCCGCGTCGTGGCCAAGGCCGGACACCGAGGCCGGCTCAGCATGTAAAAACGCCGGAAACTCAACATTCGCGCGGCGAAGGCTTGGCCCGCCCGGCGAAGGGGCACCGGAGACTCAATCAACCAGGATTTCAGCCATCCGGTGGCGGCTACTCCCGGACGGCCAGCACCTTGTCCACGCGGCGGCCGTCCATGTCGAGGATCTCGAAGCGCCAGCCGCTCCAGGCGATGCGGTCGCCCTCGCGCGGCACGCGCTCGAGCAGCGCGAGCATGAGGCCGGCGACGGTGTGGTAGTTGCCGGCGCGCGGCGGCAGCTCGGCGAGTTGCAGCCGCTCCCGCAGATCGTCGAGCGACATCATGCCGTCGAGCAGGAGGGAGCCGTCGAAGCGCCGCACCGCCGCGGGCTTCTCGCTCTCCGGCGCGGGGCCGAGTTCGCCCACGATCGCCTCCAGCAGGTCGGAGGCGGTGATGACGCCCTCGAAGGTGCCATACTCGTCGAGCACGAGGGCGAGGCCGAGGGCGTCGGCGCGCAGGCGCTCCAGCGCGTCGAGGGCGGAGAGGTTCTCGGGCAGGATGAGCGGCTGGCGCAACGCGCGGGCCAGGCCCAGCGGCGCCCCCTCCAGCAGCTGGTCGAGCAGGTCCTTGGCGGCGACGACGCCGAGGACATTGTCCACGCGGCCATCGGCAACGACGAAGCGCGTCACGTTCTCGGCGCGGAGCGCGGCGGCGATGGCTTCGGGCGGGGCGCCGCGGTCGATCCACGCGACCTCGGTGCGCGGCGTCATCAGGGCGCGCACCGGGCGATCGGCGAGGCGGAGGACGCGCTCGATCATCTGGCGCTCCTCCTTCTCGAGCGCGCCGGCCTCCACGCCCTCGGCGACGACGGCCTTCACCTCCTCCTCGGTGACGGCCTGGTCGAGCGGCTTGTGGGCGCCGAACAGCCGCAGGATGAGGTCGGAGGACTGGGACAGCAGCCAGACGAAGGGCGCCGTGGCGCGGGCGAGCCAGGCGAGCGGACGCGCCAGGGCGGCGGCGAAGACCTCGGGCTGGCGGAGCGCGAGGCGCTTCGGGACGAGTTCGCCGAGGATGAGGTTGAGGTAGGTGATCCCGATGACGACGAGGGCGAAGGCGATCTCGTCGCCCAGGCGCTGCAGGCCCGGAATCTGCGAGAGCGTGGCGCCGAGCGGCCCGGCCAGCGTCGCGCCGCCGAAGACGCCGGCCAGGATCCCGACGAGCGAGATGCCGACCTGCACCGTGGGGAGGAAGCGGGACAGGTCGTCCTGCAAGGCGAGGGCGGCCGCGGCGCCGGCGCTGCCGCGGCGCTGCATCGCCAGCAGGCGCGCGCGCTTCGACGACACGACCGCGAGCTCGCCCATGGCGAAGACGCCGTTCAGCACCGTCAGCAGCAGGACGAAGAGCAACTCGGAGGTGATGCCCATGGCCCGGTCCTCTTAGAGCACGCGCCGCCAAGGCGGAAACGCCGGAGCGATCCGCCGTCCTCCCGCGCGCCGCGGGGACGAAGCCTGGACCGAGGGCCCGGCGGTTGCGGAACCGGCCGCGCCGGGGCACCTCTCGGCGCATGGACACGCAGACGACGCGCACGGCCTGGCTGCTCGGGCTCGCCGGCCTCATCCCCTTCTTCGTCGCGGCGCTCGGGGTCGCCGCCGGACCGGAGGATTGGCGCGACTTCGCCAAGGGCGCGCTGCTCGGCTACGCGGCGGTGATCCTGTCGTTCCTCGGCGCGGTCCATTGGGGCCTCGCGCTGCGCGCCCCGGCCGAGGAGGCGGCGTTCGGCCCGGCCCGCCTCGCGCTCGGCGTCGTTCCCTCGCTCGTCGCCTGGCTGGCGCTGCTGCTGCCGGAGCAGCCGGCCTACGCCCTGCTCGTCGCGGGGCTGCTCGGCACGGCGGGGACCGAGCAATGGGGCGCGCTGCGGGGCCTCGTGCCGCGCGGCTACATGGGCTTGCGCTGGCTCCTCACGGGTTGCGCCAGCCTGGCGCTGGTGGCGGCCTGGGCGGCGAGCTGAAGCATTGGTTTTTTGAGACTTGTTTAAAATTTTCGGCGCCGTTAGCATGTCGGCAACCAGCCGATGGAGACCGCCATGCAGCCGCAGATCGTCCCCTTCCCCGGACGCCCCGAGGATCGGCTGCGGCACGCCCTCCGCAACCTGGAGGCCGCGCTGGACGATCAGGCCCGGGCCATCGGCGCCTTCCGCGACGGCATCGCCTCGCTGGGGCACGCCATGCACGAGCTCGAGGGCACGGTGACGGAGTTCCGCGGACGTCTCGGGGAGGTGGGGCTCGACCTCGCGGAGGCCCGCGAGCAGGCCCTGCGCCTCGAACGCACGGCCGATCTCTGGCTCAAGAACTGACGGGCGACCCGGCGTGACGACCGGCCACGGCCGCCGCCCCGTTTCCACCGCCGCGCCCAAGCATTAAAGCTGCGTCCATGCGGAATGCCCTCGCCCTCCTGCTCCTCCTGCCCGCGCTCGCAGGCTGCGCGCGCCTCGGCAGCCGCGCCGGCAGCTACGACCTGCAGGAACTGGCGACGAGCGCCCCCATCTTCGGCGAGCTGATCCGCGCCGCCGCCACGTGTGGCGTCCCCGTCTCCCTCACCGCGCAGGACCGCGCCGCGCGGATCGAGCAGGCGGCCCTTCTCGCCTATGAGCAGCAGGGCGGCGCGGCGATGCGGGACCAGTATCTGCGGTCGGTCCAGCCGCCGGCCTTCGACCCGGCCCGCCGCGGGCAGGACCGCGCGCAATGGTGCGGCACGAAGCGCCTCGACATCGAGCGCGCCGACGGCTTCCTGTCCGGCGCCGAAGGCCAGGCCATGGCCGGCCGCGCCGACAACGCCCGGGCCGCGCTGAGCCGGCGCGGCTGATCCGGCGCCGCGCTACGCGGCGTGGGCCTTCAGATCCTCCAGGTCGCAGTGGCGCAGCGCGGCCGCGTTGGTCGCCTCCAGCACCACGCGCGGCGCGCAGCCGGCCTGCCGCGCCTGCTCCCAGCGCATCGCGCAGAGGCACCACTGGTCCCCGGGCTTGAGGCCGGGAAAGCGGTATTCCGGCCGCGGCGTCGAGAGATCGTTCCCGACCGATGTCGAGAAGGTCAGGAACTCGGCCGTCATGATGGCGCAGACGGTGTGGCTGCCGTGGTCGTTCTCGTCGGTGCGGCAGCAGCCATCGCGGTACCAGCCGGTGACGGGATCGGTGGAGCACGACACCAGCACGCCACCCAGCACGTTGCGCGCCGAAGGCCCCCGCCCGAAGGAGGATCCGTCCGGCACGGTCAGCGCCGCCCCGGGTTGTGGTCCACCCGGCAGTCGAGCGAGCCGCCGGGCTGCATCTCGCGCAGCAGCACGTCCCGCGCCTGGCGCAGCGCGGCGAGGCGCGCCTCCAGCGGCTCCTCCCGCGCGCAGACCTCGCGCGAGACGGGCGCCGCGCCGCGGGCGCCGTAGTCGCGCGCCGTCTGGGCGCGCAGGCGCTGGAAATCGGTGCGCACGGCGTCCTCGGGCCAGGTCGGGTCCATGCGGGCGAGGCGCTGGATGGCCAGCGCCTCCACCTCACCCACAAGGGCCTGCAAGGGCTGCTCGCTGCGGCCGCAGGCCTCGCGGATGGTCTGCCGCTCGACGTAGCGCATGGCACCCGCGCGCAGCGCGTCGCGGTTGGCGCGGCAGGCGGCCGGATCGGCGGCCTCGGACGGGACCGGCAGGAGAAGAAGCGCGCCGAGCGCGAGCCCGGCGCGCATCGTCACCGTCAAGCCGCGGCCTTGATGGCGGCCGCCTTCACGTCGTCGCCGACGGCGCCGGCGAAACTCTCGAAGTTCTTCTCGAACAGCGAGACGAGGTGCGCCGCCGTCTTGTCGTAGGCCGCCTTGTCCGCCCAGCTGTCGCGCGGGTTCAGCACGTTGTCCGGGATGCCCGGCACCGACTTCGGCATCATCAGGCCGAAGAACGGGTCGCGCACGAACTCCACCTTCGCGAGGCTGCCGTCGAGCGCGGCGCGCAGCAGGGCGCGGGTGTGCTGGATGCTCATCCGGTGGCCCGTGCCGTAGGCGCCGCCGGTCCAGCCGGTGTTCACCAGCCAGCAATCGCTGCCGTCGCGCGCGATGCGCTCGGCCAGCATCTTGCCGTACACCTCGGGGTGGCGCGGCAGGAAGGGCGCGCCGAAGCAGGTGGAGAAGGTCGCCTGCGGCTCCTTGCCGAGGCCCTTCTCCGTGCCGGCGACGCGCGCCGTGTAGCCCGAGAGGAAGTGGTACATCGCCTGGGCCGGCGTGAGCTTGCTGATCGGCGGCAGCACGCCGAAGGCGTCGGCCGTCAGCATCACCACGTTCTTCGGCAGGCCCGCGCGGCCGCCCGGCGCGATGCCCGGGATGAAGTTGATCGGGTAGCAGCTGCGCGTGTTCTCGGTGTAGCGGTTGTCGTCGAGGTCGAGATTGCCGCGGTCATCGGCCACCACGTTCTCGAGCACCGCGCCGAAACGGTGCGACGCGTCCCAGATCTGCGGCTCGGCATCGCGCGAGAGCTTGATGACCTTGGCGTAGCAGCCGCCCTCGAAGTTGAAGACACCGGTGTCCGACCAGCCATGCTCGTCGTCGCCGATCAGCGCGCGCTCGGGGTCGGAGGAGAGCGTCGTCTTGCCCGTGCCCGAGAGGCCGAAGAACAGCGCGACATCGGCGTGGCGGCCGACATTGGCCGAGCAATGCATGGGCAGCACGCCGCGCGCCGGCAGCAGCCAGTTCATGACGGTGAAGATGCTCTTCTTGATCTCGCCCGCGTAGGACGTGCCGGCGATCAGGATCGTCTTGGCCGCGAAGGAGAGCGCGATGCAGGTGGAGGTCCGGCAGCCATCGGCGGCGGGATCGGCCTCGTATTCCGGCGCGTGCAGGATGGTGAAGTCGGGCTGGAAGCCGTCCAGCTCCGCCCGCGGCGGGCGGATGAACATGTTGCGCGCGAACAGCGCGTGCCAGGCGTTCGTCGTGACCAGCCGCACGCGGATGCGGTGCGCGGGGTCCGCGCCGGCGTAGAGATCCTGCGTGAACAGCACCTCGCGCTGGCCGAGCCAGCCGCGGACCTTCGCGGCGAGGCCCGCGAACTTCGCCGGCTCCATCTTCTGGTTGATGCGGCCCCACCAGACGTCCTTCGTCACCTCGGGGTCGTCCACGACGAACTTGTCCTGGACGGAACGGCCGGTGTGCTGGCCCGTGAGCGCGATGAAGGCGCCATCCGCCGACAGCCGCCCTTCGCCCCGCCGCAGCGCGTGGCCGACCAGCTCCGCCGCCGCGAGATTGGGAAGGACGGGGCCGCCGGCGGAAACGCCGGTGCCGGCAAGGGCGGTTGCGCTCATCGAGGCTGTGTCTCCTGGCAGCGAAAGGGGGCGATGACGGATTTCACCCGTCTTGTCGCCCCCCGTTCACTTGGCGCTTACCAGTGGCGGAAATGGGGCGCAACCGGACCGAACCATTGTTGCGATGCACAAAAATACCGCGCCGCAGCAAAGGCTTCGCCGCATCCGGTTGTGCATGCCGCAACCGTTTCGCGTCACGCGGCGCGCGCGGCGCGGGCCGCCAGAATCAGCTCCCGCCGCACATCGTCGGCGTCGCCCGCCGGGCGCGAGAACGGCATGCGGACGACCGCTTCCCCGGCGGCCAGGTCGCAGCCATCTGTGTCCACGGCGACGAGCCGCCAATCGCCGTCCGCACCGCCGAGATGCCGGGCGATCACGGCCACCGCGTCCGGGTGGTCGGCGTTCACATGCCCGAGGATCCCGGGCTCGGCGGCCGCGAGGGCAGCCACGGCCGCCGGGTCGGGCAGGAAGTCCTCCATCCGGAAGCGCCGCGCGCGGGCGAAGCCGCCCACCCAGGCCGCCCCGCCGATCGCGACGCGCCACAGGCCGAAATCGCCGAAGCCCGCGTAGAGCGCGGCGTAGGGATGCCGCCCGAGCCATCGGCCCTTCAGCGCCTCGTCCTCGATCCGCTCGGCGAGGCCGGTGACGGTCAGCCGCGGCGCCGTCTGCGGGTTCGCCCCCTCGGGCGCGCCCTGCACCATCAGCGCGCAGCGCGGCTCGCGCGCCAGGTGGCGCGTGTGCTCCGACAGGGTCGAGAGCCAGAGCAGGATGGACAGGTCGGGGGCCGTCGCCGGCGTGACGAGGCTGGCGAAGGGCTGGCCGTCCTGCTGGGTCGCCAGCACGCCCGAGGCGACGCGGCGGAGCAGCTTCCGGGCCTCGAAGGCCACCTCCCGCTTGTCTTCGCCCGGCAGGCCGGTGGGTGGCTGGGCGGAGGCGTCGTCGCTCATGCCCCCATGGTGGCCGCGCCGCGCAACTTCGCAAGCGCGATCAAGCGCGGCCGTGGCATGACGCGGCCATGCCGCTTCGCGTCACGACCCTGACCGACCACGCCCGCCGCATCGCCCGCGCCATGGCGAGGCTGGCGGAAGACCCCTCCCGCGCCCCTTCCCTCGACGAGCTGGCGTCGGTCGCGGCCTATTCGCCCCATCACTTCCACCGCGCCTATCACGCGCTGACCGGCGAGACGCCGGCCCAGACCCTCGCGCGGCTGCGGCTGTCCCACGCCGCGGCGGCGCTGGCGAAGACCGACGCGCCCCTCGCCGCCGTCGCGCGGCAGGTCGGGTTCGGGTCCGTCGCCGCCTTCAACCGCGCCTTCCGCGCCGCCTACGGCATCCCGCCCGGTGCCTACCGGGCCCGGGTCGCGGATCGCCGCGAAGCCCTGTCGGAGGAGACGACCATGGACGACGTCCGCATCACCGATCTTCCCCCGCTGCGCCTCGCCGCGCTGAACCATCGCGGCCCCTATGACGGCATCGGCGCGGCGTTCGACCGGCTGAACGCCTGGGCGGCGGCGCGCGGGCTGCTCCGCCCGGAGACGCGCTTCTTCGCGCTCTACCTCGACGATCCCAGGACCGTCCCGCCGGCCGAGCTGCGCGCCCAGGCCGGGCTGACCGTGCCGGCCGATTGCGTGCCGGAGGGTGGGCCGCGGTTGCTCGAGGTGCCGGCGCTGCGCTGCGCGCGGCTGCGCCACCAGGGCCCCTATGCCGAGCTGGAGGACGCCTATGACCGCCTCTACGGCGCCTGGCTGCCCGAGAGCGGGGAGGACCCGGCGGACCACCCCTGCCTCGAGGAATATCTCAACGATCCGCGGGCGCTGCCGCCGGGCGAGTGGCTCACCGACGTGTTCCTCCCGCTCCGGGCGCGGGTCGCAGCCTGAGCGCCATCAATCGTTCACCATTCGGCCCGGCCCTGCCATAATTACGTGCGAGCCTCATGCTCGCACGCCAAGCACGGGCCGAACCAATGCCGCAGACCATCGCCCTCGTGGATGATGACCGCAACATCCTCACCTCCCTCTCGATGACGCTCGAGCAGGAAGGCTACCAGGTCCGCACCTTCACGGACGGGGAGAGCGCGCTGCAGGGCCTGATGTCCCGCCCGGCCGACCTCGCGGTGCTGGACATCAAGATGCCGCGCATGGACGGGATGGAGCTGCTGCAACGGCTGCGCGCCCGCAGCCAGATGCCGGTGATCTTCCTCACCTCCAAGGATGAGGAGGTGGACGAGCTGATGGGGCTGCGCCTCGGCGCCGACGACTACATCACCAAGCCCTTCAGCCAGCGCCTCGTGATCGAGCGCATCCGCGCGCTCCTCCGCCGCAACGAGGCGAGCCGCGCCGAGGGCAGCGGGCAGGTGGCGGGCGGGCTGCTGGTCCGCGGCGACCTCTCCCTCGACGAGACGAAGCACACCTGCCTCTGGAAAGGGAAGTCGGTGCAGCTGACCGTCACCGAGTTCCTGCTGGTGAAGGCGCTCGCCGTCCGGCCGGGCCTCGTGAAGAATCGCGACCAGCTGATCGACGCCGCCTATGGCGAGAACATCTACGTGGACGACCGCACCATCGACAGCCACGTGAAGCGCGTGCGCAAGAAGTTCCGCACCGTGGACCCCGACTTCGCCCAGATCGAGACGCTCTACGGCATCGGCTACCGCTACAAGGAGCAGTGAGCGCCGCGCGTCACCGCAGCAGCGCGGGAAGTTCCACGAGGCTCGCCACGTCGCCCACCCGCGCCAGGTGGCCCCACAGGCCGCGCGGGATCAGCACGGGCCGCATCCCGGCGGCGCGCGCCGGCTCCACGTCGTTGTCCACGCGGTCGCCGACATAGGCGATCGCGCCGGGCTCCGCCCCGCAGCTCTCCGCCACGCGGGCGAAGAAGCCCGCCTCCGGCTTCGAGACGCCCCATCGCGCGCTCGTCGCCACGAACTCCGCCCCGAGCGCCAACCCCTCCAGCGCCTCCGCCACGCCAGGCGGCTGGTTGCCGGCGATGCCGAGGCGCAGCCCGGCCGCGCGCAGCGCGGCGAAGGCCGGCCGCACATCTGGATACAGGTCGCCCTCCCCCGGGATCTCCAGCTCCGCGAGGCGCCGCCGATGCGCCCGGATGTCGAGCCCGGGCGCGATCTCCCGCACGGTGCCGCCGATGCCCTTCCCCGCCGCGATGCCGTCGCGCAGCACCGCCAGGAACCTCTCCTCCGGCAGGCCGACGAGGTCCGCCCAGCCGCGCCAGACGCGCGCCTCGTCCACCAGCACGCCGCCCACGTCGAACACGACCCAGCGGATCACGCCGGCGCCCCCTCCATCAGCGCGGCGATCCGCGCGAGGCGCGAATCGCGCACGCCCAGCGCCTCGAGGTGCCGCAGCGTGTTCAGCAGATACTCGCGGTTCGGGCCGGTCTTGCCGCGCGCCCGGGCGATCACCTGCGCCGCCGTCGCCTCGCAGGGGCGGCAGAAGGCGCGGCAGGCGGGATCCGCCACATAGGCCACCGCCAGCGCCCGCCGCCCGCCATCCAGCAGGTGCACCGGCAGCAGCCGGCGGTGATAGACGCTCTCGCCCGTCGGGTTCTCGCGCTCCTCCAGGTAGTCGAGCACGGCGGGCGCGTCGGTCGCCGCCACCCGGAAGGCGAGGCCCCGGCAGGCCCCGCCGCGATCGAGCCCGAGCACGAGGCCCGGCGTCTCCGGCGTGCCGCGGTAATGGCGCGACCACAGGCAGAAGCGCCGGTGGAACCCGCGCAGCAGCGCCGGGTGCGCCTGCGCGTGCGGAAAGCCAGGCCGCCACATCAGCGAGCCATAGCCGAAGACGTAGAGATGCCCGTCCGGGTCCAGGGGAAGCGACATGCCGGCGTCACCATTGCCGCGCGCGTCGCCCGCGGTCTACAGGCGCCCCCCGACAAAGGGGGGAGGCTGTGGCGCGGCCGAGAGCGGCGCTCACCGCTTCGGCGTTCCGCCTCCGCGGATCATGCGCTCCGGCGCCCCGCTGCCGCGGCGCACCTTCGCCGGCGCTGAGAGGATGATTCACCGCTTCGGCGTTCCGCCTCCGCGGATCATGCGCTCCGGCGCCCCGCTGCCGCGGCGCACCTTCGCCGGCGCTGAGAGGATGATTCACCGCTTCGGCGTTCCGCCTCCGCGGATCATGCTCTATGGCCGCCCCATGCTGAAGCGCATCCTCGCCCTGCTCCTCACGCTCGCCGTGCTGGCGGGGGGCGGCGCCATCCTCGCCTTCCACATCGCCACCTCCCGGCTCGAAGCCGGGTGGCGGGACTGGGCCGAGCGCCGACGGGCCGAGGGCTGGACCATCCAGCACATGACGCCCGAGCGCGGGCCCTACGGCCTCGAAGCCGCGCTGCGCCTGCCCGGCCTGAACCTGAGCGCCCCGCGCGGCGCCATGCCGGGCGGCTTCGGCTTCCGCGCCGAGGAGCTGGAGCTCACCCTGTCGCCATCCGACCTCAAGGGCGTCACCCTCCGCCCGCAGGGCGAACAGGCCCTTACCCTCGGCGGCGTGCAACTGCCGCTCCGCACGCAGGAGCTGACCGCCCGCATCGCCCTCGACGGCAGCGCCGCTCGCCTCGACGGCACGACGCTGCGCCTCGGCCAGGACCAGCCGCTCACCATCGCCTCCCTCGCCTTCTCCCAGACCGGAGAGAACCTGCAGCTCACCGCCGACCGGCTGTCGCACGCCGCCCTGCCGCTCGTCCTCCGCGGCTTCGGCAACACCATCCAGACGCTGCGCGCCGACCTCCGCGCCCAGCCCGCCTCCATCGAACTCCGCCAGGTGGAACTCCGCTGGGGCGCGCTCGCCGCCCAGCTCTCCGGCACCCTGACCCCCGACGACCGACGCCAGCCCTCCGGCCGCCTCACGCTCCGCCTGCGCGGCGCCGACGAACTGCTCAACAGCCTCGCCCAGACCGGCCTCGTGCCGCAGAGCGGCATCACCGCCGCCCGCCTCGTCGTCCGCATGTCGGCGCGAGACCCCGGCGACGGCCAAGGCCCCATGGTCGAACTGCCCGCCGAGATCCGCGGCGGCGCCCTGACCATCGCCCGCATCCCCATCGCCCGCCTGCCCCCCCTGGAGTGGCGCTGACCCGCACGCCGCGCCAAGCTCGGAAGCGGCAGGGCGACGTCGGTTGCCCTGTGGACGCCGGAGAGGGCTTCGCCCCCTCCGGACCTCCCCCACCAGGGGCCCGCGGCCCCTGGACCCGGCGTTCGTTGATCGGGATGAGGGAGAGGGCTTCACGCGAGCGACCTTGATCAAGGTCGGTCGCCGCCCTCTCCCTCAACCCCGATCAAACCAATGGTTTCCAAAGGCCTCTCGGCCTTCGGTGGGTGGGGGTTCGGGGGAGGGCAAAGCCCTCCCCCGACGCCACGAGCGCCACCCGGCGCCGTCCTGCCGCAACCAAGGCTTGGGGAGGGCGTGCATGGCGTCGATGCCGATCGAGGGGAAGGTGTTCGTGATCGTGGGTGGTGCGAGCCTGGTCGGCTCGGCCACGGCGGCGGAGTTGCTGGATCACGGGGCGGCGGAGGTGCGGCTGTTCGACAGCTTCGCCTTCGGGTCGGAGGAGGCGATCGCGCATCTGCGGGATCACCCGCGCCTCAAGGTGGTTCGTGGCGACGTGATGCGGATGCCGGATCTGCTGGATGCGATGCGGGGGGCGGACGGGGCGCTGCTGCTGGCCGCCTACATGACGCTGTCCATGGACCGGGACCCGTGGGGCGGGTTGGACGTGAACATCCGTGGCGTGCAGAACGCGCTGGAGGCGGCGCGGGCGAGCGGCGTCGGCAAGGTGGTCTTCGCCTCCTCCAACGCGGTCTACGGCTACGGGCCCGGCGTCGCCGGCGACCTGGCCGAGGGCGTGCCCCTCCACAGCGAGGGCGCGCCGCCGGCCGCGATCCTCTACGGCGCGTCGAAGATCATCGGCGAGCAGCTCTGCCGGCACTACACCCACCGTCACGGCCTGCCGCACGTCGTGCTGCGCTATTCGACCGTCTACGGGGAGCGCCAGCACCATCGCGCCGCCAACGCCCTCTACATCATCGAGACGCTGGAGAAGGTCCGCCGCGGCGAGGCGCCGGAGGTGTTCGGCGACGGCAGCGAGACGAAGCACTTCGTCTATGTCGGCGACCTCGCGCGCGCCAACCGCATGGCCTTCGAGAGCGCGGCGAGCGACGTGGCGGTGAACTGCTCGGGGCCGGAGCCGGTCACGACGCTGGAGCTGGTGAGGCTGGTGACCGAGCTGGCGGGCGGCGGGCCGGCGCCGCGCTTCGTCGGCAACGAGCCGGGGAAGGTGCGGCTGACATCGGGCGGCGCCTTCCGAATCCCGCACGACAAGGCGCGGGAGGTGATAGGCTGGGCGCCCAAGGTGGACATGCGCGAGGGAATCGCGCGGCTGATCCGCTGGAAGGATGGAGGAAACGCATGACGGGATTGCCCCTCGGGCGGCGCGGCGCGCTGGCTGCCGCGGGTTCGTTGCTGGCGGCGCCGGCCTTGGCGCAGCAGGGCTCCATCGCCTGGCGGCCGGAGCGGCCGATCGAGATCCTGGTGGGCTTCGCCGCCGGCGGCGCCACGGATCTCGACGCGCGGCTCTACGCCCGCTTCCTGGAGCCGCGCATCGGCGGCAGCGTCGTCGTGGTGAACCGCCCGGGCGCGGGGGGAGAGGTCGCGCTGGCCGCGACCGCTCGCGCGCGGCCGGACGGGCACAGCCTGGGCACCACGAACATGCCGGGGCTGCTGACGATCCCCATCGAGCGGACGGCGCAGTACCGCCTCGATGACCTGGCGCCCATCGGCAACCTCGTCACCGATCCCTCCGCCATCTCCGTCCATGCCGACAGCCCGTGGCGCACCCTGCCCGATCTGCTGGAGGATGCGCGTCGCCGGCCCGAGGCCATTTCCTTCGCCTCGCCCGGCATCGGCACGGACGACCATCTGCAGCTCGTCCTGGTCCAGCAGGCGACCGGCGCGCGGCTGAACCACGTGGTGTTCCAGGGTGACGCGCCGATCCGCACGGCCATCCTCGGGCGTCAGGTGGATAGCACGGGGCTGAACCTCGGCTTCGTGCTGGCGACGCCGGACGGCTTCCGCATCCTGAGCCAGGGCGGCGCGCGGCGCAGCCGCTTCGCCCCCGCCATCCCGACGCTGCGGGAACTCGGGATCCCCGTCGAGATGGCGAGCGAGCGCGGCCTCGTTATGCCGGCGGGCACGCCGCCGGGCGTGGTGGCGCGCTTCCGCGAGGCGACGGAGAGCGTGGCACGCGATCCGGACTTCGTCCGCGCGCTGGAAGCCCGCTTCGTCGAGCCGCTGTGGGAGCCGGGCGAGGCCTGGTGGGCGCGGCTGCGCAGCCAGGAGGAAGGCTACCGCAACCTCTGGCGCGCGACGCCCTGGTCGCACCGCTGAGGCGGCCCTCCGGGCGCGGCGCTACCGCGCCTCGATCAGGCGCCGCAGCTCGCCGAGCTGCACCTTGCCGAGTGCCGTGCGCGGCAGCGCGCCCAGCGTGACGATGTCGCGCGGTTGCTTGAACCGCGCGAGCTTGCCGTCGAAGTGGCGCAGCACGGCGTCCCGGTCGAAGCCCTGGCCGGGGACGACGACGGCGACCGGCACCTCGCCCCAGCGGGGATCCGGGCGGCCGATCACGGCGCCCTCGCGCACGCCGGGGGCCGTCAGCAGCACGCGCTCGACCTCCGCCGGGGCGATGTTCTCGCCGCCCGAGATGATCAGGTGCTTCAGGCGATCGGTGAACCAGTAGCGACCGGACTGGTCCACCCGGCCGGCATCGCCGGTGCGGAACCAGCCGTCCGCCGTGAAGGCGGCGCGGGTCGCGTCCTCGTCGCGCCAGTAGCCGGCGAGGAGGTTGGGGCCGCGCAGCTGGATCTCCCCGTCGGGGGCGATGCGCGCCGCGCATTCGCCCCAGGCGCGGCCGATGGAGCCGGGCGCGGCCACGGCTTCCTCGGCCGTCTGGGCGATGGCGATGGGGCCGCTCTCCGTCATGCCGTAGACCTGCTGCACGGGAATGCCGCGTGCCTGAAAGGCCTCGATGAGATGCAGCGGCACGTCGGACGACCCGGCGCCACCGCGCGGAGCGATGAGAGGTCCGCGCGGTCCCAGCGCGGGTGGCCGACGAGGGCCTGCATGACGGCGGGCACCAGCAGGGAGAGGGTCGGTCGGTCGCGCTCGACCGCGTCGAAGAAGGCGTCGGCGTCGAAGCGCGGATGCAGCAGCACCTCGGCCCCGGCGGCCAGCGCCGGCATGGTCTGGATGCAGAGGCCGCCGACATGGAACAGCGGCAGGACGGTCAGCACGCGGTCCGCCCGCGTCAGGCCGAACAGGGAGATGCCGTGGCGCGTGTTGGCGTCGAAGGCGTCGGCCGTCAGCAAGGCACCCTTGGGCCGCCCCGTCGTACCGGAGGTGTAGGCGTGCAGCAGCGTCGCGGACAGGTCCCGGGCCTCGCGCAGCGGGGTCGCGTCTGCCGGGGAGAGCGCCGCTTCGTCCAGCACCACGGGGGCGCGCAGCTTGGCCCCGGGCTGCGCGCCCTGGATGAGGACGCGCACCTCCGCATCCTCGACCGCCCATTGCAGCTCGTCCGGGGCGAGCCGCCAGTTGAGCGGCACCACCCGCGCGCCGAGGATCCGCGCCGCGAGGACGGTCGCGACCTGCCAGGGGCTGTTGAGGCCGTGGAAGGCCACCGCCTCGCCGGGATGGACGCCGTGATAGGCGAAGACGCCCGAGAGCCGCGCCGCGACGGCGCGCAGCGCCGCGTGGGACCAGGCGATGCCGCCCCCGCGCAGCGCCGCCCCGTGCCCGTCCTCAGTCATCGGTCTCGCCGCGCTCGTAGAGGCATTCGCGGCCGAGGCGATCCACGCAGAGCTCCGCCGTCCAGGGCAGCATGAGCGAGCCGCAGCGGCTGTCGCGGTAGATGCGCTCGAGCGCGAGGGACTTCAGCATGGATTGCCCGCCGCAGGTCCGCACCGCCTTGGCGGCCAGGGCGTTGGCGTTCTCCATCACCGTGTGCTGCGCCGCGAGCGCGCGGAGCAGCTGTTCCTTCGAGGGATCGGGCCCGGCCTCGCTGATCGCCTGGAACCAGAGCGCCTTGGTCTGCTCCAGCGTGATCCGCATCTCGGCGACGGCGATCTGCTTCGTCGGGTACATGCGGCGCTTCACCGGCGGCATGCCCGGCAGCTCGCCGCGGAGATACCGGACGGTGAAGTCGCAGGCCGCCTGGGCGAGGCCCATGTAGGTCGGCGTCAGCGTCATGAACATGTGCGGCCAGCGGCTCGCGGCCTGGAAGTAGACGCCGGGCGGCATCAGCGCCGCATCCTCCGGCACGAAGACGTCGCGGAAGATCAGGTTGCGGCTCACGGTGCCGCGCATGCCGAGCGGGTCCCACTCGCCCTGCACCTCGACGCCCGGCGCGTCCTTCGGAATGGCGAGGTAGAGCGTGTCGCGGCGCGAGCCCTTCTCCTGTCCTTCGGCGAGTTCGGTGCAGAGGATGCCGTAGAAATCGGCGTGGCCCGCCAGGCTCGCGAAGATCTTCTTTCCGGTCACGACGAAGCCGCCCGGCACGCGCCGCGCCGTGGTGCCGAAGGCGACGGTGCCGGCGGCAGCCGCGCCGCCCTCGCTGAAAGGCTGCGAATAGACGGCGTCGTCGTTCAGGATGCGGGCGTAGTGCAGGCCGCGCCGCGCCAGATGCGACGCGCGCGCCTCCCCCAGGTCGAGGTCGTCGGTCAGCGCCCCGGTCCAGAGCGTGCTGCACACATGCATGTTCCAGGTCAGCGCCGTCGCGCCGCAGAACCGCCCGAACTCGGCGGCGGCCAGGCAATAGGCGCGGAAACCGGCGCCCAGCCCGCCCTCACCCGCGGGGATGCAGATGCCGAGCCAGCCTTCGGCGTGCATGTCGCGGTAATTGTCGGTGGGGAAGCTCGCCTCCCGGTCCCAGCGCGCGGCGCGGGGGGCCAGCACGCGCTCGCCGAATTCCCGCGCGCGGGCGGTCAGCTCGGCCTCGAAGGGTGTCAGCCGGAAGGCGCGCGGATCGAAGATGGGGGCGCTGGCGGCGGCGCGGGGCGGCATGTCCATGGACGTGGCTCCTGTGGCGGGCAGCATAGTCCGTGAAAATTCATGTGTCTGCCGGCTTCGCGTCCCAGGCGTCGCGCAGCAGCCGGGCGGCGTGCTCGCCCAGGCAGGCGGAAGCCGGGCGACCGGCCAGCGCCCGGCCGACCAGCAGGTAGCCGAGCGCGTAGCCCGCCCAGCGCGGCGGCGCGCTCCTGCCGCGGCCATAAAACCAGGCGGCGTGGTCATAGGGCCCTTCGGCGGCGTCGCGGGCGCGCGGCAGCCAAGTCTCGATCTGCTCCGGCGTCAGCGCGCATTCCCAGGGCTCGGGCGGCGTGCCCAGGCACTCCGCGACGAAATGCCCGCACAGCCCTTCGGCGGCGAGCGCGTCGGCGAGGTTGTGGTTCCAGCCGATGGCGGCGCAGCGCACCGCATGGGCGAGCTCATGCACCACGAGGCGCCGCAGCGCGCCCTCGGCCATCGCAGCGGCGAAGCGCGGGTTGTCGGGATCGAACGAGAAGCGCAGCAGGTTCGGCCCGTAATTCCACCCGCCCATGCCGATCTCGGGGATCACGTCGCGGCCGCGCTGCACCAGCGCGTCCACGGGCGGCAGCGTCGCCCGCGCCTCCGCCGCCTCCCACCCGGAAGCGATCTCGGCCGCGACCACCGGCTTCCACCGGCCGAGCGTCCCGGAGGCTTCGAGCCAATGCAGCGTCGGGGATGCGGTCACGCCACCACCTCGCCCTCCCGCACCACCACCTCGCCATCGAGGGCGATGGTCGTGCCGAAGACGGGGATGTCGAAATGCCCCTCCGTGAAGCGCCCGGCGAACTCGTTGGCGCCGGTCGAGAACAGGAAGTTGCCGGCGACGCAGCGCAGCTCCGTCCCGTTGGTGTCCTCGCGGTCGTGGAAGGCCAGCGCCTCGTAGCGGGCGCGCGGGTTGAGGCCGTAGCCGACATGGCTCACCGCGTAGGCGGAGCGCCCGCCCTCATGCGCGGCGAAGCCGGCCAGGTAACGGCGCATCAGCATCGCGTCCGGCCCGCCCCCTTCGATCGCGGTGACGTGATCGTCCTTCAGCGTCAGGGTCACCGCGCTCTCGAGATAGCGCTTGAAGGTCAGGTTCACGTCACCCGGCGCAAGGACCAGCCGCCCGCTCACCGTGCCCGCCCGCGGGAAGGAGACGACGACGCCGCCGGGCCAGTGCGCGACGGTGCCGGGCCGCGTCGTCCACCCCCACACGCCGGCCGTGGCGGCGCCGCGCATGTCCACCGTCAGCTCCGTCCCCGCCGCGGAGGTGACGCGCATCTCCCGCGCCGCCTTCAGCTGGCGGGCATGCTCGCGCACGAGCGCCTCGTCGGCATCCTGCGGGACGAGCCGCGCGAGCGTATCCGGATGCTCGTTGCTCACCATGAGCACGCGCGAGCCCCCTTTCAGGATCGCGGGCAGTTCGGGCGCGTGCAGCAGGCCCTCGACCGTCATGTCGATGACGAGCGGGGAGGCCGCGAGGGCCGAGAGGACCCCGGGATGGCCCCGCAGCGCCTGCGACGCTCCGGTCGAGCGCACGGGCAGCGGCGGGCCCGGCGCCGGCGTCGGCACCTGGCACAGGAAGGGCCTCAGCCCGAGCGAGAGACACGCGGCCTCGGCCAGCGCGAGCAGCACCGGCCTCGACCGGCCCTCCGCCAGCAGGCAGACCGGGTCGCCCGGCGGCGTGGCACAGCGCGCAATTGTCTCGCGGAAGGCATCGAGCCAGACCTGTTCGAGGGCGAGGCACGAATTGCGGGCAATGTGCATGTTTTGATTACTCATATTTGTCCGTGGCAGCCCATGCTTGATCATGTATTAATCAGACTGTGCTTGTCGTATGGCCAAGGTCAAGGCATGTAGACCTCGCGATGGAGAAGTCGTGCATGGACAAGAGCGCCGCGGCCTCGGCCACCCCCCGGTCGGGGGGGGCGGTTCATTGACGACTATCTCTTGTACCTGATGGCGCGGGCCTCTCACTCCTTGTCGCTGGAGTTCGGCTCAATCCTGCGGCGCAGCGGCGTGTCCGTCGGCGTGTGGCGCGTCCTCGCGACGCTTTCGGGACATTCCGGCGAAACCGTCACGGGCCTCGCCGATGCGTGCCTCCTCCAGCAGCCGACCATGACCAAGCTGCTCGATCGCATGGTGCGCGACGGCCTGGTCCGGCGCCAGCCCGATCTGCGGGATCGGCGCGTGGTCCGCGTCCACATCACCCCGCTCGGCGAGAGCATGGTCGCGGATCTGCTGGTCGAGGCGAAGCGCCACGAGGCCGAAGTTCTCGCCCGGCACCCGCAGATCGAGGAAAAGCAACTCAAGTCGCTGCTGCGCGGGATGATCCAGCGGCCGCAGCGCGGCAATCGCTGAGCGGCCTCATCCCATCCTGAGGTAGGGGCGCCAGGCCGCGGCGCGACGCCGGGGCCCCTCCGCCAGCTCCGCATAGGCGGCCTCGAAGCCGTCCGCCATCCGGCCCACCGTGAAGCGTTGCTCCACCCGTGCCCGTCCGGCTTCGCCCATGCGCGCGCGCATCGCGGGATCGGCCAGCAGCCGCCCGAGCGCCGCCGCCAGCGCCGCGGGATCGTCGCGGGGCACGAGCAGCCCGGTCTCGCCTTCCGCCACCACCTCGGCGATGCCGCCGCTCCGCGCCGCGACGACCGGCCGGCCGAACCATCCCGCTTCGGCCAGAACGAGCCCGAAACTCTCGTGGCGCGACGCGAGAGCGAAAATATCGGCCGCCTGTATCACTTTTGCCACATCGTCCACTTGGCCGAGGAAGCGCACGCGTTCCGCGACACCGAACGCGGCCGCCAGCGCCTCCAGCTCCGCCCGCTGGGGTCCCTCCCCGCCGACCAGCAGCGTGACCCCCGGCAGTTGCACCAGCGCCCGCAACAACACGTCGTGCCCCTTGCGCGGGATCAGGGAGCCGATGGTCGCGATCACCGGCGCATCCGGCGCGATGCCGCACTCCACCCGCACGTCGCCGCCCGAAGGACGGAGCCGCGCCGGGTCGATGCCGTTCGGGATGACGCGCAGCCGGGCCGGATCCATCCCGTCGGCCCGCAGCCCCTCCAGCACCTGCCCCGACACGCCGACCGCCAGGTCCGCCTGGTGCTGCAGCAGCACGTAACGCCCGCGCCGCAGATAGGCGATGTGGAGATGGAGCAGCAGCGGCCGCCGCGCCAGCCGCGCCGCCGGCACCATCCACTGCGCCGGCGCGGCGCTGTTGGCGTGCACCACGGCCGCGCCGTGCCGCCGGATCAGGTTGCGGCCCTTGGCGACGAGCTTCGCCCAGCGCCACGGGTCGGGCGCGGGCGAGCCGTGGTCGAGGTAGAAGACGAAGTCGTCGCGCTCCACCGGCAGCCCGGCCTCCCGGCAGGCGCGCTCCATCGCCGGCGCGTTGCACCACACGACCGGCCGCACACGGCCAGGGTCCAGGTTGCGCATCAGGTCGAGCAGCAGGATCTCGCTGCCGCGCAGCCAGTCCTCACCGTAATGGACGAACAGCACGGTCATGGGCGCGGCCATGGCGCCTCAACGGCCAAGCCCCCTCGCGGGTTCATGCCCTGCCCGCGCGCGAGAGCCGCGCCGGGCGCACCACGAACCCGCGGATGCCACCCATGCCCGATGCCAAGCCCGCGACGCCGGGAGACGTCCCCCCGAGCCACGGCCGCGTGCCCGTCTCCGTCTGCGTCTTCGCCTACAACGAGGAAGCGGGCATCGCCGGCTGCCTCGACGCCATCGGGGCCTGCGCCGGGGAAGCCGCGCTCACCGTGCACGTGATGATCAACGGCTGCACCGACGGCACCGAGGCCGCCGTGCGCGCCTACCGGCCGCGCGGCTTCGCCGTCCTTCCCGTCGTCATCGCGCGCGGGGACAAGTCGAATGCCTGGAACACCTATGTCCACGAGACCGCGCCGGAAGGCGCCGCGATGCACGTCTTCACCGATGGCGACCTGCGCATGGCGCCCGGCAGCATCGCCGGGCTGCTGGACGCCTTCGAGCGCCAGCCCGAGGCGATGGGCTGCGCTGCGCTTCCCCTCACCGGCCGATCCCGCGCGGCCTTCCGCGACAAGCTCGTCGGCCGGCGCGAGATGTCGGGCAATCTCTACGCGCTGCGCGGCGTGATGCTGCGGGCCTTCCGCGCGCGGGGCGTGCGGCTTCCCTTCGGCATGTTCGGCGAGGACGGGCTCGTCACCATGCTCGTGAAATGCGACCTCGACCCGCTCTCGGGCATCCGGGACGAGCGCGTGACCCACACCGAGCAGGGCGGCTTCGCCTTCGAGCCGCTGGACCCCGGCCGGCTGTCCGACCTCCGCATCTACCGCAACCGCCGGCGGCGCTACGCCCTGCGCCGGCGCCAGGCCGAGATGCTGTACCCGCTGCTCTACGAGCGCGGGGTCGAGGCGATGCCGGCCCATGTGCTCGACCTCTACCGGCTGCGCGCGGAGAGCCTGCGCCCGCGCTGGCGCGGCCTCGACACCTGGTTCGACTGGCAGGCGCTGCGCCGCATCCGCCGCGACCTCGCCGCCGGGGAGGCCGCGCGCGCGGCCGAGCGGGCGCATATGTACTCTTGATCCCCACCGAAGTTTTCCGCGCCACTTCGCTGCGCTGCGTTCTGCGGAAAACCTCGGCGGGGGCCCCAACCGCACGAGCGCAGGCGAGTGCGGTTGGTCCAAGCCTTCCGCTGTTGTTGGGCTGATCCTTTGAGGGTGCGCCGCCCTTGCGGCGGAGCCGCCTCGGGGCACCGCAGCGGGCCCTGGATGCAGCAGGCGTCGGCTGCCGACGCGACCGAATGCACGGGGCCTGATCCTGCGAGCGCGCGCTGCCCTCGCGGCGGAGCCGCCTCGGGGCACCGCCGCGGCCCCTGGACGACGGGCCTCCTACGAACCGGCGCGACCGAATGCCGGCCGCGCTACCCGCCATCCAGCAGCCGCGCATGCGCGGCGAACATGGCTTCCTGGTCGTAGTCGCGTTCCGCCTTGGCGCGGTTCGCCGCACCGAGGCGTGCGCGGAGCGCCGCATCGGCGAGCAATGGGCGCAGCGCGGAGGCCAGCGCGCCGGCGTCGCGCGCCGCGACATGCGCGGCCTGCGCCTCGCCCAGCATGAACCGCACGTCGCCGACATCGGTGCTCGCCACCGGCAGCCCGCTCGCCATCGCCTCCAGCACCGAGAACGGCATCTGCTCCGTGTCGGACGAGAGGGCGAAGGCGTCGAAGCCGCGATAGGCCGCGGCCGGATCCGGCACATGGCCCGCGAAGCGGGCGTGCGCCGCGAGCCCCAGCTCGCCCGCCAGCCGCTCGAGCCTCGCGCGCTCGGGCCCGTCGCCCAGCACGACTAGACGCAGCTTCGCGCCCTCCGCCAGCAGCGCCCCGCAGGCGCGCAGCAGGCGCTCGAGGTTCTTCTCCGGCCGCAGCGCCGCCACCGTGCCGATGACCGGTCCCTCCCCCTCCGGTGCGAGGTCGAGGCGCGGGCCGTCGGGACGGAAGCGCGCGAGGTCGAGGCCGTTCGGGATGAAATGCAGCCGCCGCTCCGGCAGACGCCACTGCTCCCGCGCCGCGCGGAGCAGCAGCGTGGAGGGCAGGATGATCTCGCTTCGCCGCAGCACCAGGCGCCGCGTCCAGACGCGCCGCGCCTTCTGTCCCGCGGCCTCGTCGGGGCCGAAGCCGTCCTCCATGTGCACGTGCCGCAGGCCCGGGACGGCGAGGCGCGCCATGGCCCATTCGATGCTGCCCCAGTTGCTCGTCACCAGCGCGTGCGGCCGGCGCGCGCGCAGCTCCGCCGCGATGCGCGAGAGACGCGCCGGCAGCGTCTCCCCGTCGCGGCGCGGGACGTCCACCGGCTCGCAGGGCACGTCCGGCCGCAGCCGCTCCGCGCAGTCGTGCCGGCCGTCCAGCGCCACCACGGCATGCTTCCAGCGCGGGCCGAACCGGTTCGCGATCGCCGCCATGCGAACCTGTGCCCCGCCCACGGCGAAGCTCGGGAAGACGTGCAGCAGCAACGGCGCCATGCTCACGCCCGCGCCGGCGCCGTCACCGCCGGCCGCGCCCGGCGCCGCGCGATCTCCTCCGCCGCGATGGCGGCCACGCGCCGCGCATTCCCGTCCCAGGTCAGGTCGCGCGCCACCAGCTCCGCCCG
>JAIEOO010000140.1 GCA_019750475.1 Acetobacteraceae bacterium
TGTCCGCCGTGCCAGCCTGACCAGCGGCCAACCCGCAGGAGCCAACGCTCCTACACCATCATCAGGGACACGACCCCCACAGACATTGAGGCGTTCTGGAACGGAACAATCCCGTGGATCACGGGCGCCGATTTCACCGCCCGGGGCGTGGGGGAATTCCGGCGCTTCGTGTCAGAGGCAGCCGTTCGGCAGACGTCGACTAATGTGATCCAGCGGGGACAGCTCTTGATCGTTACGCGCACAGGGGTCGGAAAATTGGCCCTCGCGCCCTGTGATGTTGCGATCAGCCAGGACATCACCGGGCTGTATGTTGACGAAACGAAGGCGGACCCGCGCTTTCTGTTCCACCGCATGCGAGCAGGCGTTCAGGACCTCAAGAAGCTGAACCAGGGAACGAGCATCAATGGCATCATCCGGTCCGACCTGACTGCATACCCTTTGGATTTGCCGCCGCTGCCGATGCAGCGGCGCATCGCACAGATCCTGTCGGAACTGGACGAACTCATTGAAAATACCGAAATCCTGATCACCAAAAGGAAGTCTATATTTGGCGGAATTGCTTGTGATGTTTTGTGTCGCGGCGTCTCGTCGAACGGTAGATTGAGGGATGCATTCCAAGATGCTCCGGGTCTTTATGAGCAAGGTTGCCTTGGCCCTGTACCGAAATCCTGGCGTGCCTGTAGACTACGAGATCTTGCCCGTCCCGGCCGTCCTCACTTAAGGACTGGACCTTTCGGAAGCTCTTTGAAAATTGAGCATTGGAAGGAAGAAGGGCATCCTGTCATTACCATCGGATCTTTGGGTGAAGGACGGATCGATAGCGAGCATCTGTTGTTTGTCAGCGCTACAACCGCCCAGCGCCTTTTCGAATTCCAATTGGAAGTCGGAGACGTAGTGTTTTCACGAGTGGCAGATGTGGGCCGCTCGGTTGTAATCCGGGATGATCAGCATCGATGGATCATGTCCTCAAATTTGATGCGGATTTCTGTGGACAAGGCAAAGATGTTGCCCGACTTTCTGCAGGCCTTGCTAGCGTATGACGGCCGCATCCGAGCCCAAATCAGGGCTAAAGTGAATGCGGGCGGGCGCGACGTGGCGAACAGCGCAATTTTGAATGAGCTTCGCTTTCCGGTACCCGGTCTTGAAGAGCAAAGAGCCATTGTCGAAAGGCTTCGTGCACACACCAGACAACAAGAAGCGGACCTGAAGGCGCTCGACGCCCTCCGGGCCTTGCGACGCGGCCTGAGTAGCGACTTGCTCTCAGGGCGAAGGCGGGTATCGGCCTGATGTCGGAATACCTCCACGTCGAGAAGCCCTTCCTCGATCAGCTCACGGCGCTTGGCTGGAACGCCATTGACCAAGGCGTCGGGGTTATCCCCTCTGACCCCTCGATCAGCCTGCGCCGCACCTTCCGCGAATGGCTGCTGCCCGATGTGTTCCGCACCGCGGTGCGCCGCCTGAACGTCACCAGTGCGGGCCAGGAATGGCTCACCGATCGGCAGCTCGACGACCTGCGCGATCATATCCTACGCCAGCCCGGCCGTACCCTGCTGGAAGCGAATGAGGCGATCCAGGCCCTGTTCCTCAAGGCCCAGGTCGATGTGAATGAGGTGACCGGGGAGGCAGACCCGGTGGTGAAGCTGATCGACTTCGCCCATCCGGAGCGGAACACCTTCCACGCCATCAACCAGTTCCGCATCGACACGCCAGGCTGCGTGAAGGCCTGCATCATCCCGGACATCGTCCTGTTCGTGAACGGTATCCCGCTGGTGGTGATCGAGGCCAAGATCGGCGACGCCACCACCGCCAATCCGATGCATGCCGCCTTCGAGCAGCTTCTGCGCTACCGCAACGGCCGCCCTGAAACCAAGGCCGCCGGCCTGCGTGAGGGTGAGCCGCGGCTGTTCCACACCAATCTGCTTGTTATCCGCACCTGCGGCGAGAAGGCGGAGTTCGGCACCATCACCTCCGGCCATGAGCACTTCTACGCATGGAAGGACATCTGGCCCGAGAGCAACCGCGCCTATACGCCGCCCCTGGGCGTCGAGCGGGAGCAGGAGCGGCTGATCCAAGGCCTCCTCGCGCCCGCCACGCTGCTGGACGTGCTGCGCACCTGCACGGTGTTCATGGATACGGATTCCGGGCGCCGGGTGAAGGTGGTCTGCCGCTATCAGCAGTATCGCGCCGCCCGGCGCCTGGTCGATCGGCTGCGCCATGGCGCGACGCCAGAGGCTCGCTCCGGCGTCGTCTGGCACACCCAGGGCTCCGGCAAATCCCTGACCATGGTGTTCGTCGCCCGCATGCTGCGCGCCTCGGCGGATCTGGCGGACTTCAAGATCGTCCTGGTGAATGACCGCGTGGACCTCGAGGATCAGCTCAGCGGTACGGCTAGGCTGATCGGGGGCAAGGTGAATGTCATCGAGAGCACCGCGGAGCTGCGGAGCCAGCTCGCGACCGGCGCCTCCGACATCAACATGGTCATGGTCCACAAATTCATGGAGCGGGCGGAGGCGTTGCCGGCCGCCGTGGCGAAGGCGTTGGGCAGCTATCGGCCAGCGCCTTCGGGCCAGAGCTTTGGCATGGTGAACGCGTCGGACCGCATCATCCTGATGATCGATGAGGCGCACCGCACCCAGAGTTCAGATTTCGGGGACAACATCTTCGAGGCGTTCCCGAACGCCACCCGCATAGCCTTCACGGGAACTCCCCTCATCACGGAGCAGCACGGGACGCGACGCACGGTGAAGCGGTTCGGCGATTACATCGATACCTATAAGCTGATGGACGCCGTCCATGACGGCGCCACGCTGCAGATCCTCTACGAGGGACGCACCGCCGACACCGCGATCCGGGACAAGCATGAGTTCGATACGAAGTTCGAGGACCTCTTCCGACACCGGACGGATGAGGAGATCCTGGCGATCAAGAAGAAGTACGGCACCAGCGGCGATATCCTTGAGGCCGAGCAGCGCATCGGCGCCATCGCGCGGGACATGGTTGACCACTACATGGACAACATCTTCCCGGATGGCTTCAAGGCACAGGTCGTCTGCCACTCGAAGCTCGCGGCGATCCGCTATCAGCAGGCCATCCGCGAGGCATTGCAGGAGCGCCTGGCCCGCGAGAGCGCGAAGGCAGAACCCGACCAGGCCCTGATCCAGCGCATCGCGTTCCTCAAGGTCGCAGTCGTCGTGTCTTCCGACGCCACGAATGAGCCAGCGGTGATCACGGAAGCCCGGCGCGAGGCGAAGCGCTGGAATGCGGTTGAGAATTTCTGCAAGCCATTCGACTTCGACGACGCGGACAAAGCGCTGACCGGCATCGGCTTCCTCGTCGTATGCGACATGCTCCTGACCGGTTTCGACGCGCCGATCGAGCAGGTGATGTACATCGATAAGCGACTGAAGGAGCACAACCTCCTGCAGGCGATCGCGCGTGTGAACCGGGTCGCGAAGGGGAAGCAGCGCGGCTTCATCGTGGACTACATCGGGCTCGCGAATCACCTGACGCAGGCGTTGGCGATCTACTCGGCCGAGGAAGCGCAGGACATCCACGACGGGCTGCGCAACCTGCTGACTGAGGTGCCGATCCTTGAGGAGCGCTACCAGCGCCTGCTTCAGCACTTCCGCTCAGCCGGAGTGGCAGCCATCGAGGCATTTCTGAAGGGCGAGCTGGCAGGCCCAGAGGCCGATGTGGCGGTGGTCCATGCCGCGGTCGGCGCGATGAAGGACATCAAGCGTCGCGCGGACTTCGAGGTCTACCTCAAGAAGTTCCTGCAGAGCCTCAACCTGATCCTGCCCAACAGCGCCGGCCACCCCTATCGCGGGCCCGCTCGACGCCTCGGCTATCTGCTGCGCATGGTGAAGGAGCGATACAAGGACGACTCGCTCGACATCGCCGATGCAGGCGCGAAGGTGAAGGCGCTGATCAACGAGCATCTCATCGAACTCGGCATCAACCCCAAGATCCCGCCCGTGGAACTGCTCTCTGACGCCTTCATCGACAGCGTGCAGCAGCACGCCGGCGGCAACCCCGAGGCCAAAGCGAGCGAGATGGAGCACGCCATCCGTAAGCACTGCACCATCCACTTCGACGAGGACCCGGCCTTCTACAAGCGGCTCAGCGAGAAGCTGGAGAAGCTGATCCAGGACCACCAGGACAACTGGGAGGCCCTCGCCGAAGGGTATGAAGGGCTGCGCCGGGAGGCTCAGGCTGGACGCACCGAAACCGTCGAGGGACTGAGCCGGGAGGCGAGCACCTTCTACGACTACGTGGTGCAACTGGCGTTTGATGGTGGCGCTGTGCCGCAGGAGTCACGGGAGGCACTGCGCAAGGTAATGGCACGCATCGTGGAGGTGCTTCAGGACACCATCGATATCTTGGACTTCTGGAAAAAACCCATTGAGGTCAAGCGACTACGCGGCAATATCGATACGGAAATTCTGTTGTCGGGAGTGCCGCAGTTGATCGAGAAGCATGAGCGAATCGCGGTCGAGCTTGTGAAGTTGGCCGAGCGGCGGCACGAGGACTTGACCAAGTGACCAAGCGCGCGGTGGACGACATTTCCTTCGACGTGGTGCGGAGCAAGCGGACGACGGCCGACATCGTGATTGAGCGGGACGGCCGCGTCCTGGTCCGGGCTCCGGAAGCCGTGGCGGATGAGCGGATCGACGCTCTCGTCGACGATAAGCGTTACTGGATCTACAAAAACTTGGCTGAGTGGCGCGACCTGAACGCGACGCGCGTCCTGCGCGAGTACCGAAACGGCGAGAGCTTCCTGTACCTCGGGCGGAGTTACCGGCTCGCGCTGGTGTCAGACCAGGAAGCGCCGCTTCAGCTACGACATGGCCGCTTCTGCCTGCGCCGAGACCTTGTCGACAAGGCCGGCTCCCTTAACGCAGCCAAGGCCGCATTTCAGGCCTACTACATCGAGCTCGGCGCCAGGCGAATCGCGGACCGAGTTGGGTATTTTGCGCAGAAGGTTGGGGTTTCGCCCGCATCGGTCGCCGTTAGGGAGCTTGGAAACCGCTGGGCCAGTTGCTCTGCGGGTGGCGAGGTTGCCTTCCACTGGAAGTGTATGATGGCACCGCAAACGATCATCGACTACATCGTTGTCCACGAGCTCTGCCACATGCATCACCTCGACCATACAGACGCGTTTTGGAACGAGGTTGACAAGGTGATGCCGAACTATCGCGAACGAAAGGAGTGGCTGCGCGTGAATGGAGCCGGGTTGGACGTTTAGAACGCCTGGCAAAACCGCCTGACCCGGCTGTGGCAGACGGAAGCTGCGGCAGGGTGATCAAGCAGAACGGTCCGAAGGCAGCCCCATTCCCCTCAGGCTGCGGTGCCCGCCTCGGCCAGTCGCAGCTCTCCGATACGCCGTTCGTGCCGCTCGGCACCGGCGACCCATTCGCTGTGAGTCCCCCACTCCTCAAAGTCCTGCACATCGGCCGGCACCACCTCGCTCTCGCCGCCGCCGAACTCGACGTGGAGGATGGCGCATCGCGGGACCCGGGCCCGGAAGACCACGGGGCTCCCGAGCGGGCGCCGGCTCCGGTCCATCGCGTGCCAGCAGGCCACGTCCGGGCACAGCGTCCAGCACGGTCCCCCGGCGGCGTACGCCAGATCGGTGGCGAGGCTTCCCCGGTGGACCTCTTGAGCACCGCGGTAGATGGTCACCGTTTCGGGTAAGTCGTCGCCCGGGCGTCGGCCGCCGCGCCGGAGAAGCGCCCGGATCTCGGCCATGTCGCCGAAGAAGCCACGGATCAGGCCGCGAGAGTCCGCCGGCCAGACCGCGCGGACAACCTCCTGGATGATCTCGTCGGGCAAGTCCCTCTTCGGTCGGTCCATGCGGGCGTCGAGCGACGGGCGGTACAGATGCAGGACCGCCACGAACGCTGGCCATCGGTCCAAAGTCCCCGACGTCTGCACGAGGCCGGACGGCAGTTGAACGAGTTCGCGGGCGGCCCCGGCGTCGCCGGCGACGGCCGCGACGAGGCAGGCCTCCTCGCGGGCGAAAAGGTCCGGCAGCAGCGCCCGGCGGGCGCGGTGGGCGAGCAGGCAATCGCGAAGCGCGCCAAGGATATGCTGAGCGGGGGTTGCGGGCAGAGTCATCGGGTTCTCCTTTCAGTTTCGGAGCGGTGGCGGCTGACCGAAAAGATACGACCCGCAGGTCCTCGAAACCGAAATTCTCGAAGCGAGCCCCCACGAAACCCCACCTAGGGTGGCCGAGCTCCCCGTCAGACCGGGCGCCCGCCCATTTCGAGCCAGCCGAGCACGGTGCCAAACGGGCGGTTGACCACCACGACGCGCCCGCCCGGCAGCAGCAGCGTCGTGCCCGCGTCCCCGTCGCACACGGCCGCCACCGCCACGGCGGCCACGGCGTGCCACGTCCCGTCGCGGTCGCGCAGCAGCACGAACCGCCCGCACCGGCCGCCCTCCTCCAGGGCGCCGCTCATCTCGAGCGCGCCTTGGCGCGACGGGCCTCCCGCACGCCGGGCGCCCCGGCATCGGCGCCCCGCAGCGCCTCGCGGACCTCGTCCGCCCCAAGGGCGCCTCGTTCGCGCAGGACCCCCGCCAGCCTCAGCAAGGCCGGCTTGCACCGGAAAGCCAGCCGCAGGGCCTGCCGGTCGGCCTCAGCCAGCGCCAGCGCCACCTCACGCTCGAGGCGAGGGTTGGCCGCAAGCACCCGGTCGGGGTCGCCGGCCATGGGTCGCCAGAGCAGCCCGCCGCCCGCCCCGCCCATGCCCATCGCGCCGAGCGCCACCGTCGCGATGCGCGTCGCCACGGCGAGATCCGATTGCTCCGACCCACCGCAACCCGCCGACGGCTCGCCGCACAGCACGGCCTCGGCGGCGCGCCCCATCATCAGTGCCCGGAGGTACTTCGCGAGCCGCCGCGGGGTGACGGAGGTCTGCATCGGGAACGCCCGGGCGAAGTCGACCTCCGTCGATCCGCCGAGTCCGCGCCGCGCGCGCTCCAGCGGCGTCCGGGCCACCGCGACCTCGCCCAGCAGCGAGCGCGACCGGTCGACGAGGAGGAAGCCGAGCGCGTGGCCGGCTTCGTGCGCCGCGGCCCGCCACACGTGCTCGGGCGGAAAGGCGTCCGGCGCCGTGCCGACCTCCGCCTCGAGATCGGAGAGCTCCAGCTGCCGCCCGGCGTGGCGGGCCCGCTGCCGCGCGCCCCGCACCCACAGCATGACGTTCGCCCCGGTCGCCTCCCGCGCCGCCGCCGCGGCCGCCAGCGGCGCGAGGTCCAGGTCCGGCAGGTCATTGCCCAGATGAAAACGCAGGATGCCCGCGAGGCCGGCTGCGTCCGGCAGGCCGATCTCGATCACGCGTTCGAGCCGCCCGGGCCGCAGGATCGCGGGGTCGATCGCCGACGCGTCGTTACTGCAGCCGATCACCACGACGCCCTCGCGCGGGATCGCCCCGTCCAGGAGCTCGAGGTAGCTGTTCACGACCTGCGTCGAGTAGTTCCTGTGGCGCCCGTCGAAGCGGCGGCGGTCGCCGATGCCGTCGAGCTCGTCATTGAGGAACACGCAGGCCGCGTTCCGCCGGGCGAGGGCGAAGTCCGCTCGCATGGCGCGCAGCAGATCGCCGAGATGGCCGTCACGGTTGGCCTGCCACTCGGCGAGCGAGGCCGAGAGGAAGGCGACGCCCGCGGACCGCGCGATGGCGCGGGCGAGCGTGGTCTTGCCCGTCCCCGGCGGGCCCGTCAGCAGTGCTCCCTTGTCGACGTCCTCCCAGCGGAGCTGGCCGGCCACGTAGGCGCGGAGGTCGGCAGCGAGGCGGAGCGCCCAGTCCATCGCCTCCCCGTAGCCGTGGAGGTCTTCAAGGCGCGGGCCGGTGGCCGCCGACAGCTCGCGGCGCCGGGCGTCGAGCGCCGCCACGCGGCGGAGCCAGAGAGCGCCGCCCTCGCCCTCGCGGTGGGCTAGGTCGAGCAGCGCCGGGTCGGGGTTGAGGGGAAGCGGCGGGAGGGGGCCGAGGCGACGCCGGGCGCGGGTCCACGCGGCCGTGCCGGGCTCGGCGGCGACGCCGTCGAGCAGCACGGCGAGCTCGACGAGGAGGGCCTCGTCGGGCCCGGGGATGTCGATGGTGCGCGCGGCGAGCTGGCGGATCTCGGGGGGCAGCCGGCGCTCGGGGCGGGCGGCGACGGCGAGGACGGCGCGGCGCTGGCGGTGGGCCGCCTCGATGCGGAGGCGGTCGCGGTCGGTCCACTCGATGTCGCGGCCGGCCTCCACAAGGGGCATCGGGAAGCGGCCGGGCGTCAGGGGCGGGAGGGACCCCGGCTCGGGGGGACGCCGCGGGCCGTTGTCCCGCCCTGACCGGTTGTCCCGGTTGGCCCGGGCGTACAGGGCGAGGTCCTCCTCCTCGTCGTCCCAGGTGTCCGCGCGGCTTGTGGCGCCCCGCGTGGCGGGGGCGTCCTCGCGCTCGCGGTGCTCCCCGGCCTCGCCGTGGGCGGCCGCGAGGAGGCGGAGCCCCGCCTCGAGGGGCGCCTGCCACTCGGCGGAGGGCGCCCGGAGGATCAGCACGGCGCCCTCGGCGACCGGGGCATCCAGGGGCCGTGGCCCGCCGCCGAGGGCGCGCTCGGCGAGAAGGCGCCCCAGGGCGACGCTGGGGACGTGCACGACGGGGCGCCGGGCGCCGCGGAGGTGCGCCGCTCGCGGCGGTGGTCGCGCAGTCGTCGACTGCGGTGCTGTGGGTGCAGTGCGCGGCGTCGGCCGGACCGAACCGGGTGAGGCGAGGCCTGCGGGGGCAGCTTCACCGGTCCGGCCGGGAGGAGGCGTGCGGCGCTTGGACATCGTTCGGAAGGCTCCTGGTGACGCACAAGCCTTACTCGCCAATCGAAAGGAACACAATAAGAACTCTGAATTCCGGAAATATACATCTCTAGAAATCCCAGAAAAAGACGAATTCAAGAAAACTTGTGGGCCCAGATTTCCGGAGAATTGAGAATTTCTGGTTGACATTTGTCTTGGTGATGGCGCGCAGATACGAACCTATGATTGAGATTTGGTTTGGCATTAGATGAGGGTGATTTGACATTTAGCCCGCGTAGTGGTTCATAAGACTTGGGCGTCTCGGCGTAGTGCTGGGTGCGGAAGGCTGCGAGGTTTTGGTGGATGGGTGAGAAGAGGGAGGCGGCGTCCCAGAAGGGCCGAGAATCGCCGGGGGGAACCCCGGGCTCCACCCCCTCGCGGGCGTCGGGGGGTGGGGGCGGTCCCGGCCGACCCGAGGGTCGAAAGGGTTCGACACTCTCCCCGGGCACCGTTCGCCAGACCTTCGCCGGCGCTGCAGTCACGGCGGCGGGCAGCGGCTTCTCGGCCGTTGCCTCCGCTTACGAGCTCGTCGCGGGCGGCGCAGGAGGTGAAGTGCCTCCACAGGGCACGGGCTTGCAAAACGGCCCACGGTGCGACGCCGTCCTGATCCCGCAGGCCGGACGCCACGACCCGAGCCGCGTCGTGAGCGACTTCGATCGGTGGCCGGCGGCTTTGCTGGCTGTGTTGCCGCAGGACTTTCCCCGGCCGGCCCGCGCCGTTCGCCGGGTTCGGCCAGACGGTCCTGTCGGGTCGCACTTCTCGAGGCTGATGCTGGCGCCGCGCCACTATGAGTCGGCCTGCGAAGGGGCCGCGGCGCTCCTGCTCGACGTCGATCCGACCGTCTGGGGGTACTGGGCCCAGCCGGCGACGCTCTCGTATGTGCTCGACGGCGTGGAGCGCCGCGCCACGCCGGACCTGCTCGTCCGGTTCGCGGACGGCAGCTTCGCCTTCGTCGAGGTCAAACTCCGCCGCCGCCTGATCGCCGACGCCCGTCGCTTGCGGGCGGTGGCCGCGGCGGCCGCCGGGCTTGGGGTGGCTTACCTGGTCCTGGCGGACGACCGCATCTTCGCGGAGCCGAGGCTCGCCAACGCCAGGCGCCTCTTCCGCGCGTTTGCCACGCCTGTCACCGACGGCATGGTGCGACACGTGCGGGAAGCCGTCTCGGCGCCCGGCACCGCCACGCTCGGCGACCTACAGGCCCACCCGGCCCTACGCGGCTTCCAAAGCGAAGCGGTGCTGGCCTGCGGCCTGTGGGGGGCGTTCTCCCTCGACACGGAGGGGGGAGCTCTCGGCCCACATACCGCGGTCCGCGTCCTCGCCGCCGGGACAGGGCGGCGGCTCGTGGAGTGGAAACCCGAGGTCGCAGGGACCCGGGTCCGGCGTGACCCAGTCCGATGAGCGCCCGGCGGTCTCACTCGCCCGCAAGCGAGGCTCCCCCCGCACCCGGAGCCCGCGGACGCGAGCTTCCCGCTGACTTCCACGCACGGAACGCCGACGCTCAGGTGCGCGCCGTCGACGCAGACCGGCGGAAGTTCCTGCGCGGTCGCATCGGCAAGACGTTCCACGGCTGGCACCCGAGTCCCGGGCGCAGACCGGTGGAGTGGATCGGCGCCCCCCAGGGCGATGCGTGCAACCTGCTCGACCTCCTTCCCGGCGTGGCGAGCTGGGAGGTGTGGCCGGTCGAGATCGTCTTCACCGACGGCGGCCGGCATCACGCCTGGCCGGTCGACTTCGGGCTCCGGCGCACGAACGGCACCCGTCTCGCGCTCGACGTTCTCTCGACCGACGAAGCCGTTCTGCTGGAGCGGCGGGGCCTCTCGCGCCTGTTCGCCGATAGCCTTTCCGCTTGCGGCATCGCCTACGCCCCGCGCACGCACGCCTCGCTCGTCCGGTCGCGCCAGTATCGCAACGCCGCCTACGTGGCGAGCTGCCGCACCGCGTTCGTCGGCGACGAGCTCGCGCGCCGCATCCAACTGGCGCTTGGCCAAGGCGAGCGGAGCCTGCGGGAGCTGAGCCTGCTCCTCCCCGAGGAGCGGACAGCGTCCGTGGCGGCCCGTGCCCTTGCTTGGCACCGCGTCCTGGAGCCAGACCTCGACTTCGACGACCGCGACGACATCCGCGTGCGCCTTAGGGCGGCGCGCTGATGTCCGACGCAGCGCCCCGGTACCGCTTCCAGATAGGCGCCGAGTACCGCCTGCACGGCTTCAACGTGACCTACGTCAAAAGGAACGCGAGCACCCAGCCCCCGGTGCATGTCTTCCGGCAAGACGACGGCTACATCCATCAGCTGTCGGACGCCGAGGCCGCCGACCTGTCCCGCTCGGGAAAGCTCCGCCGCCGCACCGGCGACCCCGGCGACGGCGAGGCTTCCCGGCAAATCCCGCAACTGCTGTGGCAAACGGCGCCCACGGAATTCCGGGCGCTGGCGTTGTTCAAGCTGCACTTCGTCCAGGCGGTCATGGAAGGCGGCGGAATGCCACCGACCGACGAGGCGCAGCGTGATCTCGCAAAGCGCATCCACAAAAGCGCGCCCAAGGCGGGCAGCCTCGGCCGGCCGCCGTCTCCGCGGACGCTGCGAACTTGGTTGCGCCGGTACCGGGAATTCGGCCTCGAAGGCCTCCTGCCGCAGACGTACCGCTGCGGAAACCGTTCGCCGCGCCTCACCGCGGAGGCCCGCCGCCTCATGATTGAGGTGGTCGAAAAGACGTATCTCTCCGAGAGGCGGCTCGCTGCCGCAGCGGTGCACAGCCTGCTCGAAGCCGCCGTCAACGCCAGAAACGAAACGAACGGCTCGGCGGAAGGGGCCGGGCTCCTCAAGTGCCCGAGCGTCGCCGCGTTGCGGCGCTACATTCGGAAAGAGCTATGTCCCTTTGCCGCGGAGTTCACGCGCTACGGCGCACAGGCTGCGGCGCGCAAGTTTAAGGTCGTGACCGGCTGCGACCATCCGACGTCGCACAACGACGTTTGGCAGATCGACCACACCCTTCTCAACGTGATGGTCCGAAGAGGGCGGCGCCGTCACGAGCTGGAGCGGCCCTGGCTGACCACCGTGATCGATGTGCACTCGCGCGTGTTCGTCGGCTTCTGGATCGGCTTCGAGGCGCCGTCCGTCGAGGTTGCCTGCCGGGCGCTGCTTGTGGCGATCCTTCCCAAGGAAAAGCTCCTCGCCCGGCACGGAGCGGGAGTCCGGAGCCCGTGGCCCTGCCGCAACGTCGCGACGCGGATCTTGATGGATCAGGACACGTCCTTCAAAGCCGGGAACTTCCGCGAGCGGCTCGCCCTCCTGGGCGCGTCCGTGGACTTCTCGCCGGTCATCCAGCCGTGAGTTCGGGGCGTGGTCGAGCGACACTTCCGGACTCTCGACAGCCTAGTCTTCAATAGCCTTCCCGGCACCACGCACGGCAGCCCCGCGGAGCGCGACGCCGAAGCGCTGGAGCAACTCAAGACTGGCCTGACGCTGGATCAGGTGTGGAACATCGCGTGCCGCGCGCTGCTGGACGTGTACCACATACGCCACCACAAGGGCCTCCGCGCGGCGCCGCTCGACATCTACTACGAGAGCCTCGCCGCCAATCCCGAGTACCCGGAGCCGGCCGAGGAGATGGTGGCCTCCGCGCTGGGATGGTGCGGCGTTCGGCGCCTGAACCAGCTCGGCATCCGCGTGGACGACGTCCACTACCGCAGCGAAGCCACCGCCGAGGTCTTTCAGAGAACGGGCGAACCCGTCGATGTGGCGGTGGCGCGGTCGCCGCTCGATCTCACCCGCGTGGTCTTCCAGGACCCTCTGACCGGTGAGTGGCGGGAAGCGCCCGTGGCGGCGGCCGACTACGACGCGGTGGCGGGGCGAACGCCCGAGGAGTTCGCGGAGGCCCGCGCGGAGCGGAGGGCGCGCTCGCTGAGTCCCGAACGCCGGGCCGAGGTGGTGGCGAACCACGCCGCGCTCGACGACGACATCGAAGAGATGCGGCTCGCCTTCGGGGCGCAGCGCCGCACGAAGGAACAGGCCGAGCGGGCGCGGTCCGGGCTGACGAGGCGCACGGCCTCCGCCCTGTCGCGGACCAGCAATCTCAGCGCGTCGATGGCCGGTGCGCAGGGCACAAGCTTCCTCGAACCCTTCCCAGTCGATCCGGCTCCGCAGCCAGCAGCCGAGGGCCGCTTGCTCGCGCCTTCGGACGGCCCCGACCGGGACGACCCCGCTCCCGACGGCAACCGGCCAACGCGACGGCTCGACGAAGACCAGGCGGCGTATCTCGCGCGGCACAAGCTGGTGGAGGATTGACGTCCATGATCGTCGGCTACCGGCGCGAGGGCACCGACACGAGATCCCTCGGCCACGTCTTCGTTCCGACGCACCTCTCCCGCGCCTGCCTGAGGGCGATCGAGGAGGCAGTCGAGAACGGCCGCGACGCCGACAACTGCCTCATGCTGCCGGTTCTTGGGCCGAACGGCTGCGGCAAGACCTCTCTCGTCGGCGCCTACGACGACCTATGCGCGCGTGGGGCGCCCGGCTTCCGCGAACGTCGGCTGCTCTTCGTGCAGGTCACGCGGGGCGGCAGCGCGATGGAGATCGCGACGGCAGCCCTAATCGCGCTCGGCGAGCCCGTACCCACGGTTGGCACGCTCATCGAAAAGACCAACCGCGTGATAAAGGCGCTCTTGCGGGAAGGGTTCGACGCCGTCTTCTTTGACGAGATCCATCGCGTCCTGATCGCGCGGGGCGTGAAGGCGGGCGCCGACGGCGCACGCTGGATCACCGACCTCCTCAACGCGACTGTCTGCCCGATCATCGCCCTGGGCGAGCTCTCCTTCGTCTCCCTCCTGCGCCAGAACGTATACCTTCAGCGACGCACCGTCGGGATCAACTATGTCCTCCCGTGCGACTGGGCGGACGACGACGAGCGCGGCGCCTTCTGCCTCATGGTCAGCGGGATGCTCGACAAGCTTCGCGTTTCGGCAGCGTCGCCCCTGCGAACGCACTTGGAGATGCGCCGACTCCACCTTTATTCGGGCGGGCGCATCGGATTGGCGGCCCGCCTCCTTACGCGCGGCCGCATCGTGGCGGAGCGCGAACGGGGCGGCGAGCTTTCCTGCGGCCATCTGGTTGAAGCCTCCCAGGAGCTTGCGCTGCCCGGGGCTGCCTCGGACTTCAATCCCTTCTTGGTTGCGCCTCGCGATCCGCGCCTCGCGGACGACGCGCCCGACGCGGTCGCCGAACTGAAGCGTAACATCGGCGAGGGCGTCTTTTGATCCATCGCGCCACCTCCAGCCCCCTACTTCCCGGCGAGAGCTTTGCGAGCTTCGCTTCGCGCCGCGCGGATGCCATCGGCCTCCCCCGGCCAGCTTCCCTCTTTGCGGAACTCGGTCTGCACCGGCGCACGCTCTCGTCGCTTGCGACGGGGAGCTACGACGAGGTCCTGGCGGAGGCGATGCGGGAAGCGCTGGGCCTCACGGCGGACGATTTCCAACGGGTGCGATCGTGGAGCGCCAATCCGCGCGAGCGCCTCATCCTTGGTCACCCGGTTCCGATCAAGCTGGCGAGCGTGCGGCATCGTCGAGTCTGCACGGCATGCCTCGCCGAGGCACCGTACCACCGCTCCCTATGGGATCTGCGGGTCCTTCCGGGCTGCTCAAGGCACAACCTCGCGCTGCTCGCGGCTTGCCCTGCCTGCGAGCGGCCACTCCGATGGGCTTGGGGTACACCAGAACGATGCAATCACCTCGAGTGCGGGTTCGCCCTTGAGGATGCGGCCCATGAGTCGCCGCTCGACGCCGCGTCCGCAGAGGCCGCGGCCATCGTGACGGGCCTCCTCGAACGGGGAGGGTGGCCGGGCTTCCCGTCGATCCCGCCCGGGCAGGCTGTCTGGGTGGGAGAGGCGCTGGGATGCTTCGTCGGAGGACAGCCGCTGAGGGCGGCCGGCGGGCTTGCGAGGCGCGACCCTGGGGCATACGGCCGGCTCGTTCGAGCAGGCTTCGCGGCGCTTGAGGACTGGCCGCGCGGTTTCCACCGCTTCCTGGGCACCTTGCGCGAGCGGAAGCGGATCCGACGCGGACGGCAGGGCGTCATCCACGAGTTCGGCGAGTTCGCGCTGTGGGTCGGCCTCCTGCGCGGGACGGAGACAGGGGACCTGCTGTCGGGCGAAATGGATCGCTACGTCGCCTGCCAGCGCGATATCGCCACGCCGCTTCCGCAGGTGCTGACGCTTCGCCGAACGGCGCGGGGCGGCGCACCGCTAGATGCGCGGACCGCCGCCGCACGCCTGGGCGTTTCCCTGCGGGAGCTGCAGAAGATCGCCCGCGACAGGCAACTGTACGTCGGACAGGGGAGCGGCAGCGGGATCCTCAGGCTGCTGGATGCCGAAGCGGTCGAGCGGGCTCGGCGCGATCTACGGGACGGCATCTCGACACACGTTGCCGCGCGACTGCTGGGCATCACGCGCCTCTCAGTCCTTAAGCTGGTCCGAGCCGGGCATCTTCCAACGTTAGGCGAGCGATCGTCTTCCACGACGCCCCTGACGCTTTCGCGGGCAGGGGTAGGACGATTGATGGCCCGCCTTGTAGGCGCGGCGGACCTCCTCGGGCAGACACCCGCTCCGGTGGCGTCGTGGTCGCTCGCGCAGCTTTCGCGCCGCTCACCCGGCGGCATCGGCTGGGTGCTTTCTGAGGTGCTCTCGGGGAACCTTCGGCTTGTTGGGATCGACCCGGACGCGCAAGGCCTCGCCAGGCTCCGTTTCCCCATCCCGCTTCCCCGCCGGCGGCCATTCAAAATTCCTGCGGGCCTCACAACGGTGCCCATGGCGAGGGCGCAGCTCGCCCTGGATCTAACGACTGCCGGCGAGCTCGCGGCGGCGGGCTACTTCGGCCCGCCCGACCCCTTGTGGTCTAGGCCGCACCGCCTTGTGTTCCCGGCGCAGGGCGTCGAGCTCTTTGCTCGCCGCTACATCCTAGTGCCAGAGATCGCCCGCGCGACCGGCTTCCGCCAACAGTTAGTGCGGCGGCACCTCTTGGCCTTCGGAGTCACCCCGGTCAGCGGGCCTGGAGTCGACGGTCGTCGCCGTCTACTGTTCGAACGCCATCAAGTCGCGCTGGTGGTAGCCCGCTTGGCTGGCGAAGCGGCGCCGAGGGCCTGAGGACGGCGTCTTTGTACAGCTGTCCCCCCGCCGCCAAACATCCGCGTGCGCTTGCAGCGCCTTCGCCGAGGCGCTTCCGCCCGCTCAGGCGAACGAGGCGATGCCCCTCCCCCGCATGCAACGCGCGCGGTCCGCCGACCTCGGCACGAGCCTTCCAACGAGCCCCTAGCGTCCCTCAGCAAGAGGACCCTCCCCATGAAGAGCGTTTCGTCTTCTGCCGTCGAGCGGCAAACCTCCATTTCCCACGTGTCTGGCAGCACCGGCACGCTACTCTCCAACAGCACCGGTGTCGGGATTCCGGCCGGTCGCAACGATGCGGAGCCCAACCGGCCGCTGATCGCGCTCGAATGCTTCCGATCGCGTGTTGCTGTTTGCGGATCCATGGCCGTCCCCCCGCCGCCGGGCCGGCTCTGTGTGTACGCCGTGAACCACGACACGCGGGTGGTCGTAGGGGTCGTGAGAGTGGCCGGCAAACCCGATTGGCCGATTGTCGTCACCAAGGTGCTCGGCATCGGCGCCATGCCTTGCGAGCGTCCGCGGACCGTCGTGACCGACCCCCTGCCGATCTTCACCGACGGGGGCCTGACTCAAGCTTTGGATGAGCTCGGCATTGAACACGTCCTCCTTCGCCCGGGGGAGAGCTGGCTCCACGACCAGGAGCAACGTCTCAACAGCGGTCTCGCGAAGAGCCTGATCGACGCGCTGAAGGCGGCGTCGGAGCGCTGACACGCCGCGAAACGGGCATGCACAGCGAGACGCGAACTTTGCCCACCCGCGCTCCCAGCCGTGGCTGTATCGACCTGGTGGGCGGACGATCATTGCTGATCGTCTTGCTCACCGGCGGCCATTGCCGGCCGCCGAAGGTGGCTACAGTGGTCGTTGGCGACGTGCCCCGGGTCATCGGCCCGGCCGGCATGTCGCGGCGCCTAAGTTTTGCCCGTCGTGTCGATGCTCCGCCCGTGCAGTCTTCTGTTCAATGAGCATGGCGATGACCGCCCCGACGCGCCTCGCGTGCATCGCCGTGGTCAGACGCGAGGCGCCGCCGGCGCCTCTGCCGTCGCCCTCTATCGGAGGGGATCGCCAAGGCGCGGCACCCGCGTTGCGGAAAGGTCCTCACCACCAACCAACATCCTCGCCCGCCGATCCCGACCATGCGCTCCACGCCTTCCACGCCCGCGGGCCGCCGGCGCTGTGAAACAGGCCCTCGTCTCTCTCGTCCGTTCCCCTCTCAACAGGATTTCATCGATGAAGAGCACTCCTCGTCCTGGCCGTCGTCAGCAAGCGGCAGCCAGCGCCGCGCGCCGCTCCGCTCGCCCGCACCGTGGCGCCGGTGCCGCAGTCGCTGGCACGTCACCTCCCACCGGCGGAGACGCGGCCCGTCCGGCAGTCCGCCTCGATTGCGGGACACTCGACGTGATGGTCCACGTGGCGGGCGCCACGCCTCCTCTGCAACGTCCGCGCTCGTTTGTTGCGCTGGACCTCGATACGCGGCTCTTTGTTGGCTTCACCGTTGCGTTGGGCGAGCCCGTATGGCCTCTTCTCCTCGGCGAGGTGTTCGGTCTGGATGCCGCCCGGTCGACGGCAGGGGAACGTCAACAACCCCCCCGGGTCGTCGTGACCGATTCCTCCCCGCTGTTCACGGATGGCGGTTTGACGAAAGCCCTCGCGGAACTTGGCATTGATCACGAGTTCGCCGATCCGCGATCGTCCTAGTTCGGCGGATTAGGGGAACCGCGCGTCCCGCGGCTCGCCACTTTTCGCGGAGCCGCGCGGGGGCGCGCGAGGCCGGAGTGTTGACGTGCGGTAGGCACGGCACCTCGAAAGGAGAGCTATACCCTTTCGCCAACCCTCCAGCGGGCCTGCCTGAGTTGCCGTGCCGAGCTGCTGGCGGTGCCCGCTGGCGACGCTTGAGACCCACGATCGCCGATAAGCGCGGCGGCTGAAGTCTTCGGACCGGCCGCCGCGCCCTCGGCGCACACAACGTAAGGCTGCCAACGCCAAGGTTTGTTGTTGGTGGCGCAGCCAAGCTTTGGCATGCTTCCGTCTGATGAAAACGAAGACGGCCATCCCGGGGGACCTCGTGCGCATCGCCCTGATCAGGCGGGACCGGCACGGCAAGCCGCTCGGCCGCCACCGGCTTTCGGAGAGGGAATTCGAGGGCGCGGTCGCCGCCCTGCGAAGCGCGCCGGAACACCAATCCGGCGACGTCTTTGCCGGCGTGTTCTGCCTCGTCGCGGTCGACATCCTCCTCCGGTCCGACGCCGGGGGCGCCTGGACCTGGGAGCGGATCCGCCATCACCTCGGACCGAGGTTCGACGACGAACGCATGAGGGGGCTTACCGGGCAGGGCCTCCGCTACTGGGGGCGGCAACTCCGGGTGCAGGCCGGCGGCAGGCGACGCTTCCTCCGGAGCCTGGTGCTGGAAGGTGGGCTTCCGGCCAACCTTCTCGCCCGCGAGGAGCTCGGGCGGTTCCTCCGGTGCGTGCAATCCGAGATCGACGCCATCGCCAACATCGACCTGACGGCGATCGAGCATTTCGCCGCGCGCCACGAGCACCTCCTTCCGCCCGCCTGGCGCGAACCCCTCAGCTGCAGCCTCGCGGCCGAGCTGCTCCTGTCCCTCCGCCCCTGGCGCTCGCGGCTGCCGGACACCGTCGACGGGTCCCGGGCCGTCGCGCATCTCAACGCCAGCCATCCCGGCTGGCGGGATGAGCTTCCGATCAACCTCGACGACGCCGGGGCCGCGAGGCTCATCGGATCCCTCCTGGCCGCGCCGCGCCAGCGCCAGGACCAGCTGCCGACGTTGCGGGCCCTGGTCGGGCGGAGACTTGCCCCTGCCGCCGAGGGGCCGGGTTGGCGGTGCGTGCTCGCGCCGGAGCGGGAAGGCCTCCTGCCCCCAAGCATCGCCGAGCTTCATCCCTTCTCGGCCGCCGACCCGCCGTTGCGCGTCCGGATCGCGCTGACGGCCGGACAGGGGAGGGAGATCGCGATCGCGGAGCGCGAAGGGGCGGGGCGCTGGCGGGTGGCGCCCCTAGGGCGCCGAACTGTTCCGTTCCCGGCCGACGAGGGTGTGGTTGGCCGGCTGCTGGTGAACGGTCAGGAGATTGGTCACCTACTGCTGCCGGGCGGCGAGCCGATGCCGGACCTGCCCTGGGTGTTCGCGGAGTCGGCGGAGGCCGATGGCAGTCTGTGCCTGCTGGGCTTCGGCAGCCGGACCGTGCAGGCAGCGACCCTGTACCTCGTGGCGGAGCCCGGCACCGGGCGCTTCGACACGGGCGAGGGTGGCGTCGAGGAGTTGGGGCCCGTGCTCGGCACGGAGCGGGTTGTCTTTCGCGTGACCGGCACCGTCGTCTGGCGCCCTTTCGAAGGGGGCGCAGGCATTCGGCTTCGGACGGGGAGCGCCGCCGCAGCGCCGCCGCAGGAAATGGCCCTCACCCCGAGGCGGCCGCCGTGGCAGGTGCTCGCGCCCGAGGCATCGCTCGGGCCACCCCTCATCGGCCTTCCCTCCGGCCAGGGAGGGCGGCCGCACCTCCGCGCGAACAGGCGCGGCGCGCGGTGGGAGGCCCTGCCGGCGTCGTCCTGGCCCCTGGGCGAGGTGGACATCGCGCTGATCGAGAACGGGCTCATCCTGGACTGCCGACGCCTCCTGATCTTGCCGGCCGACGCGAGCGTCACGGTTTCCAACACCGAGCGCGAGCTAGAGGTCACCCTGCGCGGGTTCGCCCCGTCGACGGCCCGCATCGAGCAGTTTGCGCCAGTGGAGCGCACGGAGCGGCCCGGCGTCACGACGCTGCGCGTCGCGCTTCCGGACTCCCCGCCGCCCGCCATCACGCTTCGCGCCGGGCTGGCCGGCGAGGCGGGGGAGACGCGGCACCGCCTTCCGCTGCGGCTCCGCCACGGCGGGTTCCGGGTCGGCGACGGCGGGATGCTGCCCGCGCACGCGGCACGGACCCTCGGAGGGCTCGCGGAGGTGACCGCCTGCTCCGGCGACGCCGACGGCCGGCCGGCCGTGCTCAGCGCGCGGCTCACCGGCACGTCGGCCTCCGCGTTCCCTGGCCTCAGGATCGAATTGGCTGCGAGCTTCGTCGGCGAGATGCCGATGGCGGGCGTGCGCGGCCTGCTCCGCCGCATGTGGACCACGCTTGGCGACCAGGACGCGGAGCTCACCGTGGACGTGCTGCGCGACGGCATGTCCGGGCGGCTGATGCGCCTTTCCGCTTTCACGCACGACCTCAAGCTGGACGGACCTGCCGGGCGCGTGGCCCTGACGGACAAGGCCGGCGCGGTGGTCTGGCCGCCGGACGGGGGGGGCCTGGCCGTCCTGGATCTTACGGAGCCGGAGGCGGGCGTGGTGCCCCTCGAGCGCGGAGGGAAAGGCTGGTGGCTGCTCCCGGCTTCGGCCGAGGCGGACGGCCCTCGGCTGGTGGTGGGCTCCGGGAGCCTCGAACGGATCGTCCGCCCGCGCGTCTGGTCCGCCGTAGGCGAGCCGCGCCCCGGCCTTGCCGGTCTGCGCGAAGCGGTGGCGCTCCGCGAGCACGGTGTCCGCACCGCCGCCTTGGCCCAACGGCTCATGGCCTTGGCCGCCGACCCGCACGCGCAGGAGCACCGGTCGGATTGGGCCCTGCTCGATGCCACGCTGGCGGCGGCCCACACATACGCGCCCGCGGTCAGCTTCGACCTTCTGTGCGCCGTCGCGCGCGAGCCGTCCGTCCTTGCTCATTGGGCGCTCCGCGCCGACGACAGGACGCTGGGGTGGTTGGCGGCCCTTGAGGACGACCTGCCGATGGCCTGGTGCCTCGTTCCGCTCGCGGCTTGGCAGGACGCCGCTGTGCGCTTCCGGACATTCTACGCAGCGCTCTTGGGCGACCGCGCCTTGGTCGACGACACGCTCGGCCAGAGGCTGAACGCCTTCTCCCTGCCTTGCCCGTCCGCGGCGGGGCCCGCCTGGATCCTGCGGGAGCGGCTTGCGCTGCCGCGCAAGCAGGGCGAACCCGCCATGGAGCAGTTCGGGCATCCGGCGCTTCGCGCCGTCGCCGAGCAGGCGGCCGGGCCGCGCGACGACCCGGCCGCCTGGGTGGCGGCGCTGGGCGCCAATTTGGACTGGCGCAACCTGTCCGACGACCTGCGGCGCGCCGCCGCGGGCGTGGCGGCGCAGGTCAGCATCGGAGCGGCCGGCGCGTCCGAACTTCTGGTCGCGGGCATCCGAACCATCAGGCACCTCGAGCCGGACGTGTTCGACGAGGCCTTCCGCTTCGCCCTCATGAGGGAAGTGCTTCTCCTTGGACACTAACCAGCCACCCGACGCGGCGGCCGGCCGCGTTCTCGGCCTCGCCTCCAGGCTCGCCGACCGGTCGGCCGAGGCGATCCTCGGCCGCGCGCGCATCGCCCATGACGGGCTTCGCGCCGCGCTCCGGTCCAGGCTCGCACAGAGCCCGGGAGCCGCCGGGAGCCTGATGGCGGCCCCGCTCCTCGAGGCCGCCTTCGGCTACCGCGCGGCGGAAAGCACCCTGGAGGAGATGGCTAGGTCCGGAAGGCTCCACCCGGACACCGTCTCGGCGCTTGGCCAGGCGGTCCCGCTGCCCGGCGCGGAGGGGCGCGGCCGCAACAGTCTCCCGCCCACCCTGCGCCCCTACAGCCATCAGGCGGACGCGTGGGCCGCCCTGGCCGCGGAGCCGCCGCGGAGTGTTCTCGTCTCGGCGGGCACCGGCTCCGGAAAGACCGAAAGCTTCCTGGTCCCCATCATCGACGACCTCGCGCGCCAAGCCGTCGGCGGGAAGCGCCTGACCGGCGTGCAGGCGCTGCTGCTCTACCCCCTGAACGCCCTGATCGCGAGCCAGAAGGATCGCCTGTCGGACTGGATGGCGCCGTTCGGGGGCCGGCTCAGGTTCTGCCTGTTCAATGGAAACACGCCGGAACGCCGCCGCACGGCCGCGGACGCGCCGTGGGAGGTCCAGGACCGGACGACGCTGCGCAAGGATCCGCCGCCGGTTCTCGTCACCAACGCGACCATGCTGGAGTACATGCTGCTCCGCGCGCAGGACGCCCCGATCCTCGCGGCGTCGCGCGGCGGGCTCCGCTATGTCGTCCTGGACGAGGCGCACACCTACATCGGCTCGCAGGCGGCCGAGATGGCGCTGCTCCTCCGGCGGACGCTGCTGGCGTTCGGCATGGAGCCGGGGCAGGTGCGGTTCATCGCCACCTCGGCGACGCTGGGCGAGGACAGCGACGAGACGAAGGCGAAGCTCGTCCGGTTCCTGGCGGACATGGCAGGCGTTGCCGACGACCGCGTCACCGTCGTCCTCGGGCAAAGGCACGTCCCCTCGGTCACGGCCGACAGCCACGGCCTCCTCGGTCGCGACCCCGTGGCCGTCGAGCTGCGCGAGCGTCTGGCGCGGGGGCCGGCGAGCTTCACCGAGCTTGCGGAACTCGTCGCGCCGCGGCCCTTGGAGCCGCTCCTCGAAGCGGGGATGCGCGAGCGAGGACCCGACGGGGCGCCGTTCCTGCCGCTCCGCGTCCATTTGTTCCATCGGTCCCAGTCGGGGCTATGGGCCTGCGTCGACCCGGCTTGTCCAGGCCGCGCGGCCTCCGGCCTCGACAGGCCCGATTGGCCGTTCGGCGCCATTCTCGAGCGCGACGGCCCGACCTGCGCCCACTGCAAGGGAAAGACCTTCGAGGTCCTCCTATGCGACGACTGCGGGGCCCCCTTCCTCGAGGCGGCCACCGACGCGGCGCACAGCCGGCTCCTGCGGCCGGCCGGCGGCCGGCGCATCGACGAGTTCGGCCTGGACGCCGAGCGCGAGGACGCGGACGACGAGGACGAGGATGGCGAGGCGGGCCTCGAGTGGCTGCTCGGCCCGCCCTCCCTCGGCGGTGCCGGCAGAATCGCTGTCCAGCCGTCGAGCGGGCTCCTCTGCGACACGGAGGACGGCGCCGTCGTCCTCTCCCGGCACCTGACGCGCTTCTGCCCGTGCTGCGGCGCAGGCGACGCCGGGAGACAGCTGTTCCGTCGGCTGCGGGTCGGCGCGCCCTTCGTGGTGGGGACGGCCGTCAACCTGCTTCTCGACGCGGCGCCACCCCGCGGCGTCAGCAACGCACGGCTGCCGCACGAGGGGAGGCAGCTCATCACCTTCACCGACAGCCGGCAGGGGACCGCGCGCTCGGCGGCCATGGGCCAGCAGCAGGCGGAGCGCGCGTACGCACGCAGCCTCGTGTACCACGCGCTTCAATCGGGAAAGACCGACGACGCGGCGGACAGGCAGAAGCTCGCGGAGCGCATCGCCGAGCTCGAGCGGGCCTCTGCCGTCGCTCCCGGCCCGGTCCTCGAGGGAATGCTGCGCGACGAGCGCGAAAAGCTGTCGGCGCTCGAGCGGGGTGGCTCCCTCCGCTGGGAGGAGCTGCGGCGGCACCTCGCCGAGGCCAACGCGGAGGAGACGGAGCTCCTCGACTCGTGGAAAGGCATGGAAGGCCGCTTCGCCGATCCCGAGGAGCTCGCGCGGCTGCAGCTGGTCACGGAGTTCCTCCGGCGCCCGGTGCGGTCGAACAACCTCGAGACCATGGGGCTTGCAGCCCTCCGGTACGAGGCCGTCGACCGGCTGACGGAGGCGGCGGTGCCGCCCCTCTTCCGCGAGAACGGCGCCGGCTTGGTCGACTGGCGCGACTACCTCTACCTCCTGCTCAACCTCGTCGTCCGGGGAAACACGGCGGTCCACGTCGACCAGACGCTCCGGCGCTGGACCGGCCAGCGCTTTTCCCAGCGCGGCTTCGCGCGGCCCGGCGAGCCAGGGCAACCCGAGCGCCGCATCCTGGCCTGGCCCCACCTGAGGGCCCGGGGCGGGCGCGAGCACCGCGCCGTGCGGATGCTTCAGCTGGGCCTCCGGCTAGATCTCGACCAGCCGGCCGTGCGCACCGCGGTGAACGACGCTTTGGAGGCCGCGTGGGCCTGCATCGGCCCGGTGGGAGTCGAGGCGCAGGAGGCGTTCCGACTCGACCTCACGAAGCTCTCGTTCGTCCCGGTTCGGGAGGCGTGGCTCTGCCCGATCACCCGGCGGGTGCTCGACCGGGCATTCCGGGGGCTGAGCCCCTTCGGATCGGTGTCGCTGCCCTCCGGAAGCCTGCGCTGCGCTCGCCTCGAGGTTCCGCCGCACCCCTTCCCGTGGCTTCGCGACCGGGCCCGCGTAGACCGGACGGCCGAGGTGCGCGCGTGGCTCGCCGCCGACCCCGCGATCGCCGGGCTGCGCGAGCGCGGCGTCTGGACCGATCTCCATGACCGCACGGCGCTGAGAGCGCCCTACGTGCGCTTCGTCGAGCACTCCGCCCAACAGCCGCCGGCACGTCTCCGGCACTACGAGAGGTTGTTCAAGGACGGCCGCGTCAACGTCATGAACTGCTCCACCACGATGGAGATGGGGGTGGACATCGGCGGCATCACCACGGTCGCGATGGCGAACGTGCCTCCGTCGCCCGCCTCGTACCGGCAGCGCGTCGGCCGTGCCGGACGACGGGGCGAGGAGCTGGCGGTGGCGTTCACCTACTGCAACGACGCTCCGCTAGGTTGGCACGCGTTCGACGACCCGCGGCGCTTCCTTCAGGCCCGCATCGAGCCGCCGCGGGTGGCCCTGGACAGCCGCGTCCTCGTCCAGCGCCACGTGAACGCTCTCCTCTTGGGCCGCTTCCTGCGCACGAAGGGCGTCGAGGCGCTCAAGCTGCAGTCGGGGGCGTTCTTTCGCGGGGAAGCGGGCGCGGCGCCCTACGAAGCGTTCCTGAACTGGCTGGCGGCTCTCGTGCCGGAGGACGCGGACGTGCGCGGCGCCGTCCGGCGCCTCGTTGTCCGGAGCGTGCTGCAGGACGCGCGGGACCTGCTGACCCCCGCCGCGGACGCGATGTCGGCGATCGCGAAGCGATGGCTGGCGGAGCGCGACATCGTAGCCGAAGACCTCGCCGCGGTCGCCGATCCGGCCGCGAAGCGCGCCCTCGAGATCCAGCTGCGACGGACCGACGAGGAGTTTCTCTTCAAGGAGCTCGCGCGCTCGGGCTTCCTTCCGGGGCACGGCTTTCCCACAGACGTGGTATCCTTCGTCGCCCTCTCCCCCGCCGATCGGCTCCCCCCGGCGCCGGAGAACGCAGGCCGCGACGACGCCCCGCACCCTGCTCGGGGCTTTCCGACCCGGGACCTGGCAACGGCCATCCGCGAGTACGCGCCCGGCGCGGACGTCGTGCTGGACGGCGTCGTGCACCGGTCCGCCGGCGTCACGCTGAACTGGCGGCGGCCGGCGACCGAGGAGGACACCCGCGAGATCCAGGCGATCCGCTGGTTCTGGACCTGCGGCGGGTGCGGGACCACGGGCACGACGCCGCGCAGGCCCGACATGTGCAGCCGCTGCGGGACGACGAACCTCCGGCGCGAGGAGGTCCTGGAGCCGGCCGGCTTTTCCACCGACCTCGCTGCCGACGCCGGCAATGCCGTCGAGACGGTGACCTACGTGCCTCCGATGCGCCCCGTCTTTTCCGCGGGTGACGCGTCGTGGGTGCCGGCGGTCGCGCCGGAGGTGGGCCGCGTGCGGTGCGCCTCCGACGGCACCGTGTTCGCGCGCAGCAGGGGGCCGAACGGCTTCGGCTATGCGCTCTGCCTTGCGTGCGGGCGCGCGGAGCCTGAAAGCGGCGAAGGGCCCGGCTCGCGCATCCCGCCCGCCATGATCGGCCACAGACCGCTCCGCGGCCTTCGGAAGCGCAAGCTCTCCTGCGAGGCGGACGAGGGCGGTTTCTCCGTCCGCCGGCACCTGTCGCTGGGATACGAGCGGCAGACGGACGTTTTCGAGCTTCAGCTGTTCGGGCTGTCCGGCGAGGCCAGTGCCCTCACCTTGGCCGTCGCCCTGCGCGAGGCCCTCTGCGGCCGGCTGGGCATATTGCGGGACGAGGTCGCGTGCGACGCCGTTTCGGCCGTCCTGCCCGACGGCTCACGCGGGTGGACCATCGTCCTCAGCGACACGGCGTCCGGCGGCGCGGGCTACTCGTGCAGCGCGGCCGCCGTGCTTCCCGACCTTTTGCTCGACGCCAGCCGGTCGCTGGACTGCACGAACCCGTCGTGCGACTCCGCCTGTCCCACGTGCCTTGTGTCGCGGGACACGGCCGACCGCGCCGAAAAGCTGGATCGCCGGAAGGCGGCCGCCGATCTCCATGCGGTGATTGCTGCCCTCGGCAGCGAAGGGCCCCGACCCTTTGGCGACGATCCGTCGCAGCGCATGGCCCGGAGCCCCCTTCCGGTCGAGATCCGGCTCGAAGCCGCGGCCCGGCCCGGCGCGGCCGTCGCGCTTTTTCTCCACGGCGACGCGGCGGACTGGGACCTGCCGACTTGGTGGGGCGGACGCCTTCTGGAAGACCTCGGCCGGCACGATGTGCCGTTGACCCTCGCGGTCTCGCCCGACGCCGCGACCCGGCTCGGCTTCGACGACGTGCTTGAGCTGCGCGGCCTGCGCGAGCGTTGCGGAGGCCGGCTCGACGTCGTCGCGTGGGAGGGGAGCCTTTCGGCCCCGCCGGGGCTCGTCGCTTGGGTCGGCAAGGACGATGGCATCGGTTGGGTGGAGACGGATGCGACCGCCATGCCGCCGGGACGGATCCCCCCGGCCGCCGTGTTTCGAGGACGCGTGGACGGCCCGCCATGGCGGCGCGTGCGCCCCCTGCAGCTCGACGACCGCCTCCGGGCGCTCCGCCAGACCACGATCAGGCAGACGATCGCGCGCGAGCTCGACGGACCGCTTCGAAGCTTCGGGACGCGGTTTTGGTCCCTACTGCGCGGCAGTCCGGCGGTCGACGCCTGGCTGAGTGCCGGCCCGGTCAGCAGCGCCGCGTACGCCGACCGCTATCTCTTCTCGCCTCTCGTTGTGGGCCTGCTTTACTCCGTGCTCGCGTCCAAGCAGGGGCCTTTGGCGGCCGGAGCGACCGTCGAGGTGACGACGATGGGCGAGCGCGACGGCGCCCGATACGGGCTGCCGCACCGGCTGCAGGACGATTGGTCGGCGCCGGCGGTTCGGGACAGCGTCCTCGACGGGCTTTTGCGGGCCGATGGCCTGGTTGCCAGGATCACGGCCCTGGACCGTCGTTCGACGCAGCACGCGAGGAGGCTCTGCCTCACGCGCGCGGACGGCGCGCGCCTGACCTTGCTGCTGGACCACGGTTTCGGCCACTGGGCGCCGGCGCGGCGCGTGGACTTCGACTTCACGGCGAGTGCCGCCAGGCAGACCCAGATCCTGAGAACGCTCGACCAGACGGTTGCCTCCAGACAGGGCGCCAGCACCGAGATCATCGTGGATCTGGCCTGACGTGCGTGAGCCGCGGGCAAGACCCTCGCAAGCGACGGGCGCGGTGTCGCTCGTAGCGCTCGGTGTTCAGTCCCGGGGAAGGGTGGTGCGCGGCACGTGAGTTCGTCGACCGATTGCACGAAGGCAAACTGCGCGCTGACGCGATGCTCCTTGCTTCGCGCCCGGGCCTACGAAAAACGCTTCTCGCAGCTCACGCAACGGCCACTCGGCGTTTGGGGAGCTGAGCGCAAACTTTGCTGGACATGCACGGACTAGTTCGCTTCACTCAACTTGCGAATTTTTTCTTTTCGCAATGCGAAGGTGTCTTTGGCGCGAAGGTCTGGAGCACCGGCCGCATTCTCCGGGGACGCGTGCAAGATACCAAGCATAAATGATAATCTGCCGCAGGTGATCGGGGGATCTGATCCTGTTTCGGAAAAAGGCCCGCAGTGCATGACGCAGTGCCGCCCCTCTGCGACGGAACTGGTTGGTGACGCCGGCGCCATGAGCCAGTTGGACGCCAGCCGGGCCGAGATCGAGCGGGCGTACCAACGCATTTCGCAGTCGGCGACCCCGGCTGCCGATGACTTCGACCAGCTTGCGGCCGCCGCCACTGCGGCGGCTCAGGCGACGCGTGCCCTCGATGACCACCGGCGACGCCGCGAGCAGGTGGCTGCACTTATGTCCGCAGTTCCCGAGCTAGGCAGCTTGGCGGAGGTGGACATTGCGCAGGCCAGCGAAGAGGACCTCGAACAGCTTCAGGCTATTGCCCAACGCTTCGACGACGCCTCGCGCCGTCTGGAGAAGGCCAGGTTAGACCTTAAGGACGCTGCAGACCGTGACGAATTCGAGGATGTGGCGCGCCTCACCGTTGAGGCGCGCGCCGCCCGCGAAGAGTCATCAACCGCACGGCAAGACGCCGCGGACTGGGTGGTCCGCAACGTCGGACGCGCCGGAGGCTCAGGCGGTCGCGGCGCAAACGGAGGCGATGATCGCGCTGAAGGCGTCGGGACCGGCGAACGCATCGAGCTGCCGGCCGACGACCGAGGGCAATCAGACGTAGCGGTTGCTCCGCCGGGCGGGCACGTCGCTGCACCTATCGGCAGCGACGCTGCGGCTCCCGCTCCCGCCCCCGTCTCTGCCGATCCGATCGCCGCACCGTCTGCCTCGCCGCGGCCCAGGTCCGATTTGGCGGGCAGGATCGACGAGGCGTCGGCGCGGGCGCCGCTTCCGGAGAACTACGACGCACCTGCGACCACCAGCTTCCGCGCCATGGAAGCCGGCGAAGAGCGTGCCCCTGACCTGCGAGCAGAAGGGACCTCTGCCCCCGCACCGGAAACATCAGCTGCCGTTGCCGTGGTTCGATGGCAGCGAGGCTCGATTTCCGGCGCGCTGCTTCAGTCGCTCCGGAACGAGCGCCTAGGTCTTGCCTCGGCGCTTGCCGATGTGGCGACGCCGGAGGAGGTGCCGGCGCTGCTAAAGGCATCCTTGCCGCTCGTGGCCATGGCGATGGTCGCGGATGCCAGCGGTGAACTCGACGACCGCGCCCGCGACACGACACGGAAAGTGCTCGACGTGCTGCCGCAGGCGCCTGTGGACGCTGAGACGCGTCTGGCTCTTGTGCTGCTCCTGCCCGCGGCCGCCGCGCTGTCGCTGCTTGCCCCAGGATCGGGGCAGACGAGCCTGCTCGCCGCGATAGTCGGCGGCGAGGGTGACCATGCCCGTTATGCCGACGCGCTGCCGGCGTTGCGCGATTTAGCGATTGAAATCTATCGCGGAGGGTACGTCGCCGGCACTGCGCTCACCTCGGCATCTGACGTCATGATGGGCCTGGTTACAGAGGAGGCTTGGCGCGAGGAGTTCGAGGTGGCCTGCGCGGACGTCGCCTCCTGGCTCCGGCAGCAGTTGGCGCGGCAGATCCGGTACGCTGCCGCGACGGATGTGTGGCGTGAGATGCTGCGGCCGGGCGGCGCGTTCTACCTGCCGCTCCAAGCTGCGGCGCAAGGCGCGACGGCGCGCGCCGAAGAAATCCGAGACCTTGTCGCGAATATGAATGTCGAGCGCGAGATCCGTCAGGTCGAGCGCAGTGTACGCGGCGTCAATTCGGCGCGTCGGTCGCCAATCTCCGGTCCCGCATACCGCGAGCTAGAGGAGAGTGCCACAGAGGCAATTCTTCGTCTGCGCCACTGGCTTGCAGTGGCGGACCGGGCGCCGTCGCGCACAGACAAGACGCGCGCCAAACCGCTGGCGGAACTGCGTGACAGGCTTCTCTCACGCATCCGCGCGGCAATGGAGGAGCTATCCAAGCTCGAGGGCCTGCTCGAGGCCGGAGCGCCGTGCGGCACTGCAGCGCTTCGACGCCTGCTGACGGTCCTCGAGGGCGCCGCGCCGCAGCGGGCCGCACCGTCGCTCGCAGCGCTGCTCGGACGCGACCTCGCCGACGTGCCGGACATAGTGTTCGGGCCGGGTTGGGCACGCACGGGGCACCTGCCCGCAACTGTGCGAGACGAGTTGCTGGTGCTCGCCGAGTCTCCAGAGCTGCCGCACCCCACAATGTCGGCGCGGCGGCGCATCGCTGTCGGCGACTTCCTAGGAGCGGAGCTGGCGCTCGACCTAGCCGCCGACAGCGATGAACGTCCCGCCGTCGTACGCGAGCTGCGCAACGCTCTCGAGCGGCAGAAGGCGGAGCAAGTCGAGGCGCTCGACATGAAGCGCAGCTTGGTCGAAGAGGCTGAGCGTGCCGGCCGGCTTGATACCGGCCCCGCACAGGAGCTGACCGAGCGCCTCCTACGGGCGCGCGAACAGGTGGCATCAGCAGGCGCCGCAACGGCGGCCGCGCTCTTTGCCGAAGCGCGGCACGAGGTGGCGCTCGCCGAGGCCAAGCTAAGTGAGCGAGCCGTGCTGGCGCGCGACCGCATTACTCGGCGCCTAACCCAGCTGCGCCAGTTGCGCGGGTCCGATCGCGATCGGGTCGAGGAGCTGATCCGCGTTGGCCAGTTCGCCCTGGCGGAGGATTTGGTCGAGCGGTTGGAGGCCGGCGAGCCTCTCGATTCGCAGATGCCGGTTCCAGTCAACACGGTCTTCGACGCCTTCTTCCCGACCAGCGCCGAGCGCCTCGCCGGCTGGCTGCGCGGCCGCCGCGCCGCGATGCGCGAGATTGCCGACGGCAATCTCAGCGTGCCGCCCGAGTTGCTCGCTCCTGAAACCGCGGTAAGCCCTGACCTCCCTGCGCTGGCCGAAGCCTGGGCGGACTGTGTGCGGGAGAACTCGCGCAACGGGCTACAGGACGCGGTGTTGAGGCTCCTCGCCACCTTCGGATTCACCGACCCCGAGCTCCCAGGCTTCGCCGTACCACCGCGAAAAGTCACCGAGGCCGTGCTGCAGCTGCGAGTCCGGCCGCTGCGTGATCGCGACACGGCGGTGCTCCCGCAGTTCGGTTCTGAGGCGGAGGGCGCCTATCGGCTGCTCTGTCTTTGGCACAAGCGGGACGCCGAAGACGTGGCGCAAGCAGTCGCGGCGCTTCCGGGCAGCGGCACACCTACAATCGTCCTCTTCTTCAACCCGCTCGACCATGAGCAGCGTCGCCGCCTCGCTGCCCTTGCACGGGCGGACCGGCTGCGCTCGACCATAGTCGTCGACGAGACGCTCGCGTTGTATCTCGGCACGTTGTCTCGCGGGCGGCTAATGGCGCTGTTCGCCTGCACGCTGCCGTTCACCGACAGCCGACCCTGGGCGGACACAGGTACTCCGGCACCTGAGATGTTCTTCGGCCGTTCGCGCGAGCTGCGCGCTGTTGCGGCGCGCAGCGGGGAGTTCACCCACCTGCTCTATGGTGGCCGGCAGCTCGGCAAGACAGCCGTGTTGCGCCAAGTTGAGCGTGCAGCCGCCGCCAACCCAGACACCGTCGCGCGCTACATCAGCATTGCGGAGATCGGACTGCAGCAGCCGCCGACCGAGCTGTGGCCTCGGCTGGTCGAGGAGTTGGCTCGCGCGAGCATCCCTGTGCAGGCCGCTAGAGCCTTTTCACATCGTCCGTGGATAAGCTGAGTGTGCGATGTAGTTGGCGCACTCGGCTGGGGAGAAGCGGG
>JAIEOO010000088.1 GCA_019750475.1 Acetobacteraceae bacterium
GAATACGAAGCCAGAGCCATGGCCGAGAACAACTGATCCCTACCCGCTAACCGTCCACGGAAGCGGGTCAACTCCAATTCTCGACCAAGCCCACCGATGCGTCCCGCATTTTCCTGCCCGTGAACAGCGCCATCCTGACGGTCAGCGACACGCGGGACCTCGCCTCGGACCGGTCGGGCAACACGCCCGCCCAGCAGCCCTCACGCTGACCGCTTGGTTAGCCAAGCGCGCAGCGCGTCGTTCATCCGGGTCTGCCAGCCCGGCCCCGTGGCGCGCAGCTGCTCCAGCAGGTCAGGATCGAGCCGCACCGTCACCTGGCGCTTGGCCGCTGGCAGCCTCGGGCGACCGGGCCCACGCCGCACCAAGCGCTCGCCCTCGTAGACATCGGCGCGGGCGAAATGCTCCGCGGTCAGCGGCGGCGCGTCGTCCGGATCAACCCAGGGCTTTGCGCCAGACGGATTCTTCCTTGGCATGTGCGTGCCTCATCGAGATGACACGTCGCGCCCCATCGCGCGGTATCCATACGAGAACCACCATCCGCCCGCGCAGATGGCCTGCCGCGATGAACCGTGGCTCGCCATAGTCCTGGCGATCATCCGGCACGACCGTGTGCCGCCCCGCGGACACCTCCGCCGCATCCGCGAAGTCCCGCCCGCGCTCGCGGAGCGTGCGCTCGCGCTTCGCCGGGTCGAAGGTGATCTCCACTGGATTATTGTAGGGACGGATATTCCCGATCGCAGTATCGGCGAGCGCCCGGTGCTTCTGGCGTCGCGGAACGGTCTCCCCCTCCCACGCACCCGCACGCCGGCCTAACTACGGCCCATGCCCATCGACGAATCCCGCACCTTCCTGCCCGTGAACATCGCCGTCCTGACGGTCAGCGACACGCGGGACCTCGCCTCGGACCGGTCGGGGGACACGCTTGCCCAACGCATCGAAGCGGCGGGCCACAAGCTCGCCGCGCGGGCCATCCTGAAGGATGAGGCGACGCTGATCGAAGCGCAGCTCCGCGCCTGGATCGCCGACCCCCAGGTGGATTGCGTCATCACCACGGGCGGCACCGGCATCACTGGCCGCGACGTGACGCCCGAGGCCTTCGCCCGCGTGCTGGAGAAGGAAATCACCGGCTTCGGGGAGCTGTTCCGGATGCTCAGCTACCAGAAGATCGGCACCTCCACGATCCAGTCGCGCGCCATCGGCGGCGTGGCGGGGGGCACCTACCTCTTCGCGCTGCCGGGCAGCACCGGCGCCTGCAAGGATGCCTGGGACGACATCCTGGTGTGGCAGCTCGACGCCCGGCATCGCCCCTGCAACCTGGTGGAACTCATGCCCCGCTTGCAGGAACATCTGCGCTGATACGCCGCCGCGACCTGCGTCAGCGCAGCGCGCCCGCCCCATAGGAGCCCAAACCGGGGCCCCCGGGCACACCCGCGCGGAACGAAGCGCAGCGCAGTGAAGCGTGAGTCTGGCTGGGGAAGGTGTTCGGGGCCCCCGGGCGGACTCGCGCGGAACGAAGCGCAGCGCAGTGGAGCGCGAGTCTGGCTGGGGAAGGCCTACGGCCTGATGAGGGTGCCCGCCCCGGCCTCGGTGAACAGCTCCCGCAGGACGGCGTGCGGCACGCGGCCGTCGAGGATGACGGCGCCCTTCACCCCGCGCTCGACCGCGTAGATGCAGGTCTCGACCTTGGGGATCATCCCGCCCGCGATCCAGCCCTCGGCGATGCCGGCCCGCGCCTCGGCCACCGTCATCTCGGGGATGAACCTCTTGTTTGCGTCCATCACCCCGGCCACGTCGGTCAGCATCAGCATGCGCTCGGCTTCCAGCGCGCCGGCGATCGCGCCCGTCACCGTGTCGGCGTTGATGTTGAGGGTCTGACCCTCCGCATCGGCGCCCACCGGGGCCACGACGGGGATGATGTCGGCGCCGATCAGCAGCTTCAGCACGCGCGTGTCCACGTGCTCGGGCTCGCCCACCAGGCCGAGGTCGATCTCCTGCGCCTGCCCGTTCGCGTCCTTCACGGTGCGCGTCACGCGGCGGGCGCGCACCAGGTTGCCGTCCTTGCCCGAGATGCCGACCGCCAGCGCGCCGGCGCGGGTGATGCTGTTGGCGACCTGCTTGTTGACCGTCCCGGCCAGGACCATCTCGACGATCTCGACCATCTGCTGGTCGGTCACGCGCAGGCCCTGCACGAAGGTGGACTTCACGTCGAGCCGCGTGAGCATCGCGTTGATCTGCGGCCCGCCGCCATGCACGACGACGGGGTTCACCCCCACCTGCTCCAGCAGCGCGATGTCGCGCCCGAAGCGCAGCGCCGTCTCCTCCTCGCCCATGGCGTGGCCGCCATACTTCACCACGACGATCTGGTCGTCATAGCGCTTGAGGTAGGGCAGGGCGCCGGCCAGGATCTCCATCTGCGCCGTCGTGTCGTCGGCCATGCTCGCGCGCCCTCTTCCCCCTGAATTCGGGGCCGGTTTGACGGCGGGGCCGCGGGCGGTCAAGCCGGCGCCAGCGCCGCCAGCTCCGCGCGCAGCAGATCCATCCCGAGGCCGGTTTCGCTGCTGGTGACGAGCACGAGGGGGTGGCCCGCCGGATGCTTGCGCGCCAAGCCCTCGACCTCGGCGCGGCGCTTCGCCAGCTGCTCGGGCTTCACCGCGTCGGCCTTGGTCAGCACGAGCTGGAACGGCACCGCCGCCTTGTCGAGCAGCGTCATCACCGCGCGGTCGGAGGATTTCGTCTCGATCCGGCTGTCCATCAGCAGCAGCACGCGGCGCAGGTTGGGGCGGCCGCGCAGGTAGTCGAACATCAGCCCCTGCCAGTCCTCCTTCACGAGCTTGGAGGCCTGGGCGTAGCCGTAGCCCGGCATGTCCACGAGGGTGAGCGGGCTGCCCTCGGTGCGGAAGAAGTTGAGCTGCTTGGTCCGCCCCGGCGTGACCGAGACGCGCGCCAGCGCCTTCTGCCCGGTCAGCGCGTTGGTCAGCGACGACTTGCCCACGTTCGACCGTCCGGCGAGCGCGACCTCGACGCCCTCGGGCGGCGGGAGGTGTTCGAGCGTCTGCGTCGCCGTGGCGAAGCCCCAGGGCCGGGCGAAGAGGAGCCGCCCGGCCTCGATCAGCGCGGTCCGCTCCTCCTCGTCCCGCGCCTCGGCCAGGCCGCCGGCGGGGAGGGGCGTGCCCGTCACTTCTTGGCCGCCGCCGCGGTGCCGCCCCCACCCCCGCCGAGGCCGCCTTGGGCCGGCGGCTTCGCCGCCTGTGCCTTCTGGTCCATCCGCACGATGTACCATTGCTGCGCGATGGAGAGCAGGTTGTTCCACGTCCAGTAGATGACGAGGCCCGCCGGGAAGGACGCCAGCATGAAGGTGAAGATCAGCGGCATCCAGGCGAAGATCTTCTGCTGGATCGGGTCGGGCGGCTGCGGGTTCAGCTTCATCTGCGCCCACATCGTCAGGCCCATGATGATCGCCCACAGCGGTAGGTGCAGGAACAGCGGCGGGTCCCACGGGATCAGCCCGAACAGGTTGAACAGGTTGGTCGGGTCGGGCGCCGAGAGGTCCTGGATCCAGCCGAAGAAGGGCGCGTGCCGCATCTCGATGGTGACGAAGAGGACCTTATACAGCGCGAAGAAGATCGGGATCTGGATCAAGATGGGCAGGCAGCCCGACGCCGGGTTGATCTTCTCCGTCTTGTAGAGCGACATCATCTCGGCCTGCATCTTGGCCGGGTCTTCCTTGTACCGCTCGCGGATCTCGGTCATCTTCGGCGCGAGCAGGCGCATCTTGCTCATGCTCTTGTACGCCTTGTTCTGCAGCGGGAAGAAGGCGAGCTTGAGCGCGAAGGTGAAGACCAGGATGGCGATGCCGAAATTGCCCGTCATCCGGAACAGCCAGTCGAGCGCGTAGAAGAACGGCTTGGTGATGAAGTAGAACCAGCCGAAGTCGATGGCCTTGTCGAAATCCTGCACGCCGTGCCGGTCGCGGTAGCGGTCGAGCAGGTGCACCTCCTTCGCCCCGGCGAAGAGGCGGGAGGCGAAGGCGGCCGACGCGCCGGGGGCGACGGTCTGCGGCACGGGCGGCGCGGCGTCCACCTGCCAGCGGTCCACGTTGCCGTCGGGGACGTGGCGGAAGGCGCTGCGGATGCGGCCCTCGGCGCCCTCGGCCGCGGTGAGCGCCGTCAGCCAGTACTTGTCGGACAGCCCCGACCAGCCCTGCGCGGCTTCGTTCTCGAACGCCGCGCCGCGCGTGCGCTGCGCCTCGGTCTTGCCGTCGGCGTAGGTGATCTCGGTCAGGCGGCCGTCCTGCACGGCGATGAAGCCCTCATGCAGGATGAAGAAGCCGGCCGTCTGGGGCGTGCGCTCGCGCCGGATGCGGGCCCAGGGCAGCAGCGTCACGGCCTCGTTGCCGGCGTTCCGCACGCTCTGGCGCACGCTGAACATGTAGTTGTCGTCGAGCGCAACCTCGGCCTGGAAGGTCTGCCCCTGGCCGTTGTCCCAGGTGAAGGTGACCGGCCGCCCGGGCGCGAGCGGGCCGCCCGTGACCGTCCAGTCCGTGTCGTTGCCGGGCACGGGGGTGCGCCCGTCGGCCGCCGTCCAGCCCCACTGGGCGAAGTAGCCCTCCGGTCGGCCGCGGGGCGCGAGCAGACGCACGAGGGCGCTGTCGGGCCGCACCGTCTCGCGGTAGTCGCGCAGCACCAGGTCGTCGAGCATGAGGCCGCGGGCCGAGATCGCGCCCTGGATGCGCGTGTTCTCGACCGGCACGCGCGCGGCCGGGCGCGCCGGATCGGCCTGGACGGTGGTGGCGCCGGGCGTCGCGGCCGGGGCGACGGGCGCGCCTGGCGTGACGGGCGTCTGGGGCACCGGCACCTCGGCCTGCTGCGTCTGCTCCGGACGCGGGGCGGGCGGCGGGTTCTGCGTCCGGTTCCACACGTCGAAGATCAGCAGGATGCCGATCGAGAGGGCGATCGCCGCGAGGAGGCGCTTCTGGTCCATGAGGGTGCTTCAGCTCTTCCGGGGCGGGACGGGGTCGTAGCCGCCGGGGTGCCAGGGGTTGCAGCGCAGGATGCGGGACGCGGTCATCGCCGTGCCGCGCAGCGCGCCGTGGGTGGAGAGGGCGTCGAGCGCGTAGTGGGAGCAGGAGGGCTCGAACCGGCAATTGCAGCCGATCACGCCGCGCAGCGTGTACTGATAGGTGCGGACCGCCCCGCGCAGCACGGTGACGGCGGGGTTCACCGCACGCCCGCCTTGCGCAGCGCCGAATCGAGATCGGCCATCAGGTCGGCGAAAGGCACGGTGCCGGTGTCGTTCCGCGCGATCAGCACGAGGTCCCAGCCAGGGGGCGGCGCCTCCCTGAGGGTGAGGCGCGCGGCCTCGCGCAGGCGGCGCTTGGCGCGGTTCCGCACGACGGCGTTGCCGATCTTCTTGGTGGCCGTGAAGCCCAGGCGCAGATCTGGCTGTTCCCGCGGCAGGGCCTGGAGGACGAGGGACGTCCGGCCCACCTTGCGGCCGCGCTGGGCGGCCAGGAACTCGGCGCGGCGCTTGAGGCGGACGAGCGTCATCGCCATCCGCCCCCCGAACCCCGTGTCAGGCGGAGAGCTTGGCGCGGCCCTTGGAGCGGCGGTTGGCCAGCACCTTGCGGCCGCCCACCGTCGCCATGCGGGCGCGGAAGCCATGGCGACGCTTCCGGACGAGCTTGGAGGGCTGATAGGTGCGCTTCACGGGAACTCTCCTGGCGACCGGGACGGGTCCGGCCGCGCAACGACGGGGTGGGCGAACGAAAACGGGGGCCGCGCCTGGCGCCAGCCCCTGTGGTCGCGGGTATAGGAAGGGGGGAGGGGAGGCGTCAACCGCCGCCATGTCGGGACGCCGGCGCATCTGGTAGTCTGCCGGCGCGGATGGAGGGGCCCATGGGCCAGATCACGATCACGGGGCTGGACGAGCGGGTCATCGCGTCGCTGACCGAGCGCGCGGCGGCGGCCGGCCGGACGGTCGAGGACGAGGCGCGGGCGGTGCTGCTGCGCGACGCCCAGGAGGTCCAACGCCGCGCCCTCGTCGAGATGCTCGAGCAGTTCCGAGCCGAGGTGAAGCTGCCGCCTGATTGGCCCGGCTCGCTCGCGCTGCTTCACGAAGGCCGCGACGAACCTTGACCTCGGTCATCGACGCGTCCGTCGCCGTGAAGTGGTTCCTCAACGAGAACGGGTCAGCGGAGGCCGCTGCGCTGCTCGAGCGTCGCTCGCCGCTCCTGGCGCCCGAGCTGATTCTCGCCGAAACGGCCAACGTCTTGTGGAAAACGAAGCGACGGGGCGCCTTGCTGCCCAGCGACAAGTGGGCGGCGTTCGACGGTATGCCGCTTTATTTCGCGCGCTTGGTTTCGCTCAGGGAGCTTCACTCCGACGCCATCGCCCTGGCGCTGGCCCACGATCACCCGGCGTATGATTGCTTCTACGTCGCCCTGGCCCGCCGGGAGGCCGCGCCCCTCGTGACAGCCGATGCCGGGCTCGCCCGTCGGTTCTCCGGGGTCGCCGAGATCCGCCTGCTCGGCGGATGAACGTCCCGACCATGGACGCCCCCGCCCTTCCGGCGTAACGGAACCCTGACACTTCCCAGGCAGGTTGAGGGGAAAGAAGCCACCGATGGAACGCTTCCTGAGCGGCCAGGCCGCGCTCGTCACCGGCTCCACCTCGGGCATCGGCCTCGGCATCGCCAGGATCCTGCACGAGGCGGGCGCGCGGGTCATGCTGAACGGCTTCGGCAAGCCCGAGGAGATCGCCGCCGCCCGCAAGGCCTGCGGCGACGCGCCCCACAGCAACGCCGACATGTCGAAGCCCGCCGAGGTGCGCGCCATGGTGCAGGAGGCGGAGGCCGCCTTCGGCCGCCTCGACATCCTGGTGAACAACGCCGGCATCCAGTTCGTCAGCCCCGTGCAGGACTTCCCGGACGAGAAGTGGGACGCGATCCTCGCGATCAACCTGTCCTCGAACTTCCACGCCATCAAGGCGGCGCTGCCGGGCATGCTGGCCCGCGGCCAGGGGCGGATCATCAACGTGGCCTCGGCCCACGGCCTCGTCGCATCACCCTTCAAGACGGCCTATGTCGCGGCCAAGCACGGCGTCGTGGGCCTGACCAAGTCCGTCGCGCTCGAGGTGGCCGAGAGCCAGGTGACCTGCAACGCCATCTGCCCGGGCTTCGTCCGCACCCCGCTGGCCGAGGCGCAGGTGGCGCCGCTCGCGCAGAAGCACGGCGTGGACGAGACGACGGCGCTCAAGGACCATCTGCTCGCCAAGCAGCCCTCGAAGCGCTGGGTGGAGGTCGAGGACGTGGCCCGCATGGCGCTCTGGCTCTGCGGCCCCGGCTCGGGCGGGGTGAACGGCGCGGCGCTGTCCATCGACGGCGGCTGGCTCGCCGCCTGATGGACCTTCCGCTTCCCCCGAACCCGGCGCCGGCCGCGCCGGCCATCCAGCAGAACAAGGTCCGCCGCATCAACCTCGCCCTTCAGGGCGGGGGGACGCACGGGGCCTTCACCTGGGGCGCGCTGGACCGGCTGCTGGAGGAGGACGGGATCGAATTCGACGGTCTCTCCGGCACCTCGGCCGGGGCGATCAACGGGGCGATCTTCGCCCTGGGCCTGCTGGAAGGCGGGCGGGAGGGCGCCAAGGCGGCGCTGGAGCGGTTCTGGGTGGCGCTCGGGGCGAAGTTCGCCGTCAGCCCGCTCCGCTCCACGCCGATCGAGAAGGCGCTCTGGGGCTGGGACCTGACCTACAGCTTGGCCTGGAACGCCTTCGACACGGCGACGCGGCTGCTCTCCCCCTACCAGTTCAACCCCTTCCCGATGGAGTTCAATCCGCTGCGCCGCGCGCTCGAGCAGACGCTCGACCTCGAGCGGCTGCGGCAGGACAAGAAGGCCGTCCGCCTCTTCATCTCGGCCACCAATGTCCGCACCGGCAAGCCCAAGGTCTTCCGGCGCGAGGAGATCACGGTGGACGCGCTGCTGGCCTCCGCCTGCCTGCCCAACATCTTCAAGGCGGTGGAGATCGACGGCGAGGCCTACTGGGATGGCGGCTACCTCGGCAACCCGGCGCTCTGGCCGCTCTATCACGAGCGCATGGCGGCCGACATCGTGCTGGTGCAGCTCAACCCGCTGCTGCGCGAGGAACTGCCGACGACCACGACCGACATCCTCAACCGGCTGAACGAGATCAGCTTCAACGCCTCGCTGATGAGCGAGATCCGCGCGATCGACTTCGTGCAGCGCCTGCTCGATGGCGGGCGGCTCGAGCAGCCGCGCTACCGGCGCATCTTCCTCCACATCATCGAGGACGAGCAGCGCATGCGGCAGTTCAAGCTGTCCACGAAGTTCAACGGCGAGTGGGACTTCCTGCAGACGTTGCGCGAGTACGGCCGCGAGGCGGCCGACCACTTCCTGCGGGAGAACCTCGACAAGGTCGGGCGCGAGAGCACCCTCGACATCGAGCGTTACCTGTAGTCGTTCACGTCCCGACGCTTCGGGTCGGCAGGCCGGAGAGGTCGAGCCCTGCGATCCAGCCCGGGCCGCCATGCGCCACCCAGAGCGGCGCCAGGATGTTGGCGGCCGCGACCAGGGCCTGCAGGTCGCCCTCCCCGAAGGTGCCGCGGGCCGCGGTGGCGCAGATCAGCACGCCGAGATACTCGCCCCGCCACAGGATGGGCGCGAACATCGAGGAGCCGGCGCGGAAGGCCTGGAGGATCTTCACGAAGGAGTGATGCAGCGCCGTGTCGTGCAGCAGCATGGGCCGCCGCGTCCGCGCGACCTCGCCCGGATGGCCGAGCTCGATGGCGACCAGCTCGTGATGCTGGGAGGCGGGGAAGCCCGTGCTCCCGGTGATGAGGTGATACCGCCCGCAGGCCGTGCGCATGAACGCCGTGCAGGCGAGGCCGGGGACGGGCGGCGGGTCCTCGCGGAAGGCATGGGGGCGGAGCGCGGCGGCGCGGTCGCCGAGGAGGGCGGGCAGCGCCGCGGTGAAGACGCGGATCGCTTCCTCCGGCCCGTCGGCGGCATTGGCCTCGGCGGTGAGGCGGGCGAAGGCGAGCGTCAGTTCGGTGGCCATGGCGCGAGCGTTGCCGCGCCGTGCCGCCGCGTCAAACCGGGGCGTCGCGTTCCAGCATGGCGCGGAGCGCGGCGTTGACGCCGTGGAAATCGACGCCGGCCGCCCGCAGGCGCTGACGCTCCGCCGCGATCTCCGCGAGGCGCGGCCCCCATTCCTCGCCGAACAGCGCTTCGAGGCGCGCGCGCACGGCGCTGGCCACGGCCGGCGCGCCGCCGCCGGTGCTGACCGTCAGCAGCAGCTCGCCCCGCCGCACCATGGCGGGAACGTGGACGTCGCAGAGATGCGGCACGTCCTCGATGTTGACCGGCACGCGGCGCGCGCGGGCCTCGGCCGCCAGCCATTCGGCGTCGTCCTCCGGGAGGCCCGCGCCGAAGACGAGGCGCGCGGCGTCCAGACGCTCCACCGGCGGCCGCCCGCGATGGAGAGAGACGTGGCGCATCCCCGCCGCGTCGAGCAGGGCGGCCCGCTTCTCGAAGGCGGGGCCGTCGCCGGCGAGCAGCACCGGCGTCGCCCGCGTGAAGACGAGCGGCAGCATCAGGCGGCGAGCGCCCCCGCCAGCGCCGCCCGCGCGGCATCGGGGCCGAGGCGCGTGCAGAACGCGCCGAACCCCTCTCCTGCACCGAGGGCCGCCCAGCGCGCGACCAGGGGCTCGAGCGTCGCACCGATGCGCTCCAGCGCGACCTTGTCGGCCACCGGAAAGGAGAGGCGCGTGCCCTCGAAATCGCCGCCGACGAAGAGGGTGTAGAGACCGGGCGCGCGGCCGACGACGCCGATATCCCCGGCATAGGGGCGGGCGCAGCCATTGGGACAGCCGGTGATGCGCAGGCTCACGCGGCGGTCGCCCACCCCGTGCCGGTCCAGCGCCGCCTGCACCTGCGCCAGCACCTCGCCGCGCACGCGCTCGCCTTCGGCCAGAGCCTGGCCGCAGGTCGGCAGTGCGGTGCAGGCCAGCGTCCAGCGCGCGAGGGGCGTGAGGCGATCGGCGGGGGTGACGCCCGCCTCGGCCAGCAGGGCTTCCGCCGCGGCGCGATCCCCGGCCCGCAGGTTCGACAGCAGCACGTCCTGCTGCGGCGTCACGATCGGATCCGCCCCGAAGCGCGCGACGATGGCGCGCAGGGCGGCGCGCAGCGCGCCGTCCACCCGCCCGCCCGGCACCGGCACGCCGAGCCAGAAGCGCCCATCCCCCTGGGGCTGCCAGCCCAGCAGCTCCGGCAGATGAAGTCGGGGCAGGGGCGGGGGCGGCCCGAGGTCACGCCCGAGATCGGCGGAGAGCGTGGCGCGGGCCCACTCGGCCCCCCGCTCGGCGAGCACGTATTTCAGCCGCGCATGCTTGCGGTCCGTCCGGTCGCCATGGTCGCGCGAGAGGCGCACGGCCGCCCGCGCGACCTCGAGCACCTCGTCGGGGCCGATCAGCGCCACGGCGTCGGCGAGGCGCGGGAAGGTGGCGGGCTTGTTGTGCGTCATGCCCATGCCGCCGCCGAGGGTGACGATCCATCCGGCGATCCGGTCGCCCTCGGCGACGGCGAGGAAGCCGAGGTCGTTGGCCAGGAGGTCGGGCGTGTTGTCGCCCGGATGGGCCAGGGCGATCTTGAACTTCCGCGGCAGGTAGGTGGGGCCGTAGAGCGGGTCCGGTGCTTCCTCGGCCGCCGGTTCCTCGCCCAGAAAGATCTCGTGATGCGCGCGGGTCCGCGGCAGCAGGGCGGATGAGAGCCGCCGCGCCTCCTCTTCCAGCCGCGCGTGGATGGCGTCCCGGATGGGGGCCGGGCTGGTGATGACGTTGCGCACCACGTCCCCGCAGGCGGCGAGGGTGGTGAGCAGGGCCCGGTCCACCTCGGCGATGGCGGTGGCGAGAGTTCCACGGCGGATCGTGTGGAATTGCACGCCCTGGCGGGTCGTGAGCTTGAGGGTGGCATCGGCGTGCCGCCCGGCCAGGTCGTCGAGGGCGAGCCACTGCGCCGCGGTGAGCCGCCCGGCCGGCATGCGGACGCGCACCATGAAGGACCAGTCCTTGTCCTCGCCGGCCTGCTTGCGGGCGGTCGCGCTGTCGCGGTCGAACTGCTCGTAGGTGCCGTGGAATTTCAGCAGCGTGTAGGCGGCCTCGGACAGGCCGCCCTTGGCGCCCGGCGCCGCCAGCTCCTCCGCGACGCTGCCCCGCAGGCCGTTGCTGCTTGCCTTGATCGCCTCGACGCCGCTGCCCATCGCTCTGGTCCCAAAAATCCACTTGATGAAGGTGAAACATCATGACACCCTCACGTCAAGCGTGGAATAAAGGTGTATGGCGAAAGCGATCAGGTCGAACTCGGGGCGTGAAATCACCGACCGCACGACGCGAATCCCCACCGCCGACGGACCCCGTCCCGGCGAAGTCTGGCTCGTCGGCGCGGGTCCGGGCGACCCGGGCCTCCTGACCCTTCGGGCGGCGGAGGCGCTGAAGCGCGCCGACCTCGTCCTGCATGACGCCCTGCCGGGGCGCGCCGTGCTGCGCCTCCTTCATCCACGGGCGGAGCGCGTGGATGTGGGCAAGCGGCGCGGGGCTGCCCCGGTGTCCCAGGCCCAGATCAACCGCCGCCTCGTCGCCGCGGCGCTCGCCGGCCAGCGGGTGGTGCGCCTCAAGGGCGGGGATCCCTTCATCTTCGGCCGCGGCTTCGAGGAAGTGGAGGCGCTGGATGCCGCCGGCATCCCCTGGTTCGTGGTGCCGGGCGTCTCGGCCGGGCTCGCCGCGCCGGCCGCGGCCGGCATCCCGCTCACCCATCGCGGCCTCGCCCGCAGCGTCACCTTCGTGACCGGCCATGACGCCGAGGGTGCCCTGCCCGATTGGGCCGGGGCCACCGGCACCGTGGCCGCCTTCATGGCGCTGTCCCGCCTCGACGAGGTGGCGGTCGCGCTGATCGCCGCCGGGCGCGCCCCCGGAACGCCCGTCGCCATCATCGCCGCCGCCTCGACGCCCGAGCAGGTGACGCTGCGCACCACCCTCGGCCGCTGCACCCTCGACGCGCAGCGGGCCGGCCTGCCGACCCCCGCGCTCGTCGTCATCGGGGAGGTGGTGGGCCTCGCCGCCGCCTCGGCGCGGGGCGCCGGCGTGAAGGCGGCCGTCGCATGATGGACGCGATCGCCGCCTGGCTGACCGAGGAACCGGAGGAGGTGGAGCTGTTCCCGGCCGAAGACGGGTTGCCCGCCGCGCAGGTGGCGCTTCTCACCGTCGCCGTGGTCACGGTGATCGGCCTGCTCGGCCTCATCCTCGCCTGAATCGCCGCGCCGCCGCCGCGATCCGGCCGTGATGGGACCGCGGTCGCGGGGTTTGCTGCTGCGTGCGGACGACCCCGAACCCCCCGTCCGCGGACGGAGGCCGCCATGGCCCGCTGGACCAAGCTTCTCCCGCTTCTCGCCGTCGCCGGTGCGCTCGCCGGCTGCGTCGCCGGCCCCGCGCCGATCCGCTACGGCGGCCCGCATTACGGCGGCTGGCAGAACCGTGCCTACAGCCACTATCAGCCCGCGCCGCACTGGCGCGGTGGCCATCGCGGCGGCTGGGGCCATCACCACCGCGGCTGGCGCTGACCCCGCCGCGCGCCGGTTGTGAAGCGTGCCCCGGTGGGGGACCATCGGGGCCACCTTCACCGCCGGAGCGCGCCGATGACCGCCGACACCCGCATCGAGGACTGGGACAGCTACAACGCCGGGCTGCGCGACCGCGGCAAGGAACTCACCGCGCTGCATCCCGAGCTGATGCGCGGCTTCGGCGCCCTCGCGCGCGGGGCCTCGACCACGAAGCACCTCGACGCGAAGACGCGGGAGCTGATCGCCCTCGCCATCGCCGTCACTACGCGCTGCGAGGGCTGCATCGACGCCCATGCGCGCAAGGCGCGGGTGGCGGGCGCCACGAAGGAGGAAGTGGCGGAGGCGCTGGGCGTGGCGATCTCGCTCAACGCCGGCGCGGCGCTGACCTACTCGCTCCATGTGCTGGACGCGCTGGACGGGGCGGGGGGCTGAGCGATGGCGGTTCCAACCGTCGAGGAGTTGGTGCTCCCCGCGCTGACGGCCATGGATGCGGGTGTAGCGAAAGGCGTGGAGATCGCCGAATTCACGGCCTTGCGCTTGGCGCTGTCCAAGGAGGATCTGGGCGAGCTTCAGGCCGGCGGCCGCCAGACCGTGTTTCGAAACCGTGTGGCTTGGGCGCTTGTCTGGCTGCAGAAGGCGGGCCTTGTCGAGAAGACCGGCGCCTCGGCCTATGCGCTCTCGCCCGAGGGGCGGCGTGTCATGGCAGCGAAGCCTGCCAGGTTCGGGCTCCCGGAGCTTCGGAGATACGAGGGCTTTGTGAACGCCACCAAACGAGCGAGCAGCGCGGCGGCTCCGGCAGGCGTCGGCGTGCCGATGGCGGAGGTGGAAGCCGTCGCGCTCCAGCCGGCGGACACGATTGATGCGGCGGTGCGGGTGCTTGATCGTGAATTGCGCGACGACCTGCTCCGGGCCCTCGTGGGCCTGAAGTCAACCAGCTTCGAGGCGCTGGTCGTGGACCTGCTCCTGGCACTCGGTTTCGGTGGTGGGCGTGACGCCGCGCGGGGTGAGCGCCTTGGTATGTCCGGCGACGGCGGTGTGGACGGCGTCATGCGGGAAGACGCGCTGGGTCTCGACGTGGTATACATCCAGGCGAAGAAGTATGGGCCGGAAAACCCCGTGGGACCGGATGCGGTGCAGGCCTTCGCCGGGTCGCTGTTGGAGCGCGGTGCGACCAAGGGGGTCTTCGTCACCACGTCCCGCTTCACCGGTGGCGCCCAGAAGGCGGCCGAGCGGCTTTCGACTCAGCGGCGCATCGTACTGATCGACGGCGAGGAGCTGGCCCGCCTGATGATCGAGAGCGGGGTGGGCGTGCGCGAGGTTCAGACCATCCGCATCCATCGCGTTGACTTGTCGGCCTACGAGGCTTGAACCGCGAGAAACCCCCGCACCTCTCCCAACACGTCGCCCTGCGCCAGCCCGACCGCCCGCACCGGCGCGGCCAGCGCCGCGACGATGCCGATATGGCCCATGCCGGGATACTCCACGTGCCGCACCGGCACGCCGGCGCGCCGCGCCCGCCCGGCCAGGATGCGGGAGTGGTAGGGCCCCACCGTCACATCCGCCGCGCCGTGCAGTAGCAGCAGCGGGCAGCTCCCCTCCAGCGGATCGGGCGCGGCCACCACGCGGGGCGAGGCGGCGAAGATCGCCGGCGGCGACGCCTCTTCCGCGCCGAAATCATACGGACCGGCGAGGCCGATGAAGCCGCCCACCAGCGGCTTCGCGCCCCAGCGCGGGTCGAGCGCCGCGGCCGCCGCGTTGTAGGCCCCGGCCGAATGGCCCATCAGCACCAGGCGCCGCCCGGGATGAGCGGCGGAGAGCGCCCGGACGGCCAGCGCCGTGTCCTCGACGAAGCCGGGCCAGGCGACCTCGGGCCAGAGGCGATAATCGGGCACGGCGACCAGCGCGCCGAGCCGCGCCAGCGGCCGCGCGACGAAGCCGTAATCGCGGCGGGAGCCGGTCTGCCAGTTGCCGCCATGGATGAAGACGAGCAGCGGCGCCTCCGCGCCCAGTCCCGCCGGGCGGTAGAGGTCGTGCCGGTGGCGGGGCAGCGGGCCGTGGGCGATGTCGGCCGCCAGCGCCACGTCGCCGCGCGGCGTCAGCGCGTTGGCCAGCCCGAGGGGCGAGCAGGCGGCGAGGGCCGGGGCCGCCAGAGCGGCGAGGGCGCGTCTCAGCATGGTGCGGGAAACGCCGCGGCACGGACCCCGACCGGCACCAGCCTCACCCCGGCAGCCAGACCCGCCCGTCGAACAGCCGCCGCGCGGTGCGGTAGAAGCCGCCCGCCCGCGCGACCCAGGCGCCGTTCTCCTGCGCCACCTCCGCCCCCACGGTCAGCACGCCGGACGGCATGCCGAGCCGCAGCGGCCCGTCCGGAGCGGCGGCGCGCAGCGCCTCCGCCACCACCGTGCCGGCGACGCGGGCCGCGATCGCCGTGCAGAGCGAGACGGTGAGGGGCAGGGCGCGGTGCGGCTGCCCGTTGGAGATCACCCGGGCCGCGAGGTCCATGTCGGCGGCGGCCAGCGTCTCGCCCGAGAGCGTCCGCGCCTCGGCGGGCGGGCTGACGATGCCGACATAGGGGACGGTGCTGATCGCCCGCGCCGCCTCCATGTCGGGCGCGATCCCCATGGCGACCGAGGCCGCGCGGCGGATGGCGTCGAGCCGCGCCAGCAGCTCGGGCCGCGCTTCCAGCTCGTCCGGCAGCTCGCGGCCGGTCAGGCCGAGATCGGCGGCGCGCACGAAGACCGTCGCATTCGCCGCGTCGATCAGCGAGGCCTCGATGGCGCCGAGGTCCGGCACCGCCAGCCGGTCGCGCACCTGGCCCGTGGGCAGAAGGCGCCCGGTGGTGGCGCCGCCCGGGTCGAGGAAGTCGAGGCGGATGGGCGCGCCCGTGCCGAAGACGCCGGGGATGGCGAGGTCGCCGGCGACTCGCGCCCGCCCCTCCTCCAACCCGAAGGTCGAGCGGATGATCTTGCCCGTGTTGGTGTTGTGGATGCGGACGACGGCGGTGTCGCCGCCGGCGGCCACCAGCCCCTCATCCACCGCGAAGGGCCCGACGGCGGAGCTCATGTTGCCGCAGTTGCCGCGCCAGTCCACCCGCGCCTCGCGCACCAGGACCTGGGCGAAATGGTAGTCGAGAGCGGCGTCGGGCCGGCTCGGCGGTCCGATGATGCACACCTTCGAGAGGGAGGAGACGCCGCCCCCCATCCCGTTGAGCTGCCGGCCGTAAGGGTCGGGCGAGCCCATGGCGGCGACGAAGATCGCGTCCCAGTCGGCGCGGTCCGCCGGCAGGTCGCGCTCATGGAACATGATGGCCTTGCTGGTCCCGCCGCGCATGAAGACGGCGGGGATGGCGTGCTTCGGCATCAGGTGTGTCCCGCCATCACCAGCCCAGCGCGTAGCCGGGGCGGCGCGGATCGGCGCCGGCCGTCATCACGCCGCGCTCCAGATCGGCCTGGATCGCGCAGACGGCCCCGGCGCGCCAGATGCGCTCCGGCCACCAGTGCACGTCGTGGCCCTTGGCGGCCAGCGCCTCGCCGGTCTCGCGCGGGATGCGCGCCTCGATGCAGAGGCGGTTGGGGTAATAGGCGTGCGGCTCGAAGCTGTCGGGGAAGCTGTAGGTGGCGACGCGCGGATGCTCCACCGCCTCCTGCGGGTCCATGCCCCAGAGCAGCATGTTGCACAGCGCCTGCACCATGGCCTGCTTCTGCACGTCGCCGCCCGGCGTGCCGAAGGGCAGCACGAAGCGCCCCTCCGCCACGGCCATGGCGGGCGCGGGCGTCAGGCGCGGGCGCTTGCCGGGGGCGAGGCGGCTCGGGTGGCCGGGCGTCGTCCAGCTCTGCGATCCGCGGGAGGAGGGGCAGAGCCCCGTGCCCGGCACCACCGGCGTGTCGTTCGACACGTCCGACGGCGTGGCGGAGACGGTGTTCCCCCAGCGATCCACGACGCAGATGTAGGAGGTGTCGCGCGGCAGGCTGGCCGGCGCGTTCTCCAGACGGACGGAACCCGCGCCGGCGAGGCCGCCCCGCAGCCCGGCGGGCGGCATCTCCGGCCAGGCCCGGTCGGGGTCGATCAGTTTGCGCCGCTCCGCCGCGTAGGCCTCCGAGAGCAGGGTTTCGAGCGGCACGTCCACGAAGCGCGGATCGCCGTAATGGGCCTCGCGGTCGGCGAAGGCGAGCTTCAGCGCCTCGGTGATGGTGTGGAGATAGGCCGGCGTGTTGTGCCCCATCCCGCGCAGCGCCGATGGGTCGAGCAGGTTCAGCGCCTGGCCGAGGACGGGGCCCTGGCACCAGGGGCCGCAGGTGAAGACCTCGGCGCCGGCGAAGCGGACGGAGGGGGGACGCTCCACCTCCGAATGGTAGTTCGCCAGGTCCGCGGCCGTGACCCAACCGCCTTCCTGTTCGTGGAACGTCACGATCATCCGGGCGATGTCGCCCGTGTAGAAGGCGGCCCGCGCGGCTTCGAGGCCGGCGACGCGATCGCCGCCGCGGGCGCGGGCGGCGCGCTCCTCGTCGGCCATGTAGGTCAGGCTGCGGGCCAGGTCGCTCTGCACGAAGAGCTCGCCGACCTTGGGCGGCTCGCCGCCGGGGAGGAAGATGGCGGCGGTCGAGGGCCAGCGGCGATACTTCTCGAGCCGCTCGGCGATCATGTCGGACAGCAGCGGGTAGGTCGGGAAGCCCTCGCCGGCGAAGCGGATGGCGGCGGCCGCCACCTCGCCGAAGGACATGGTGCCGAAGCGCTTCAGCGCGGTGATCCAGGCGTCCGGCGCCGCCGGGATGACGGTGCGCAGCACGCCTTCGGGGATGGCGCCGTTGTTCTCCCGCAGGAAGCGCTCCGGGTCGGCGGCGGCGGGCCAAGGGCCGAGGCCCGCGATGCTCCACACCGTGCCCGCGGCCTCCCGCACCAGGATGGGCGCCACGCCCGCGACGTTCACGATGTCCGGCTGCAGCACGCCGAGGGCGATGCCGCCGGCGCAGGCGGCGTCCACCGCGTTGCCGCCGGCTTCGAGGATGGCGAAGGCGGCGTGGGCGGCGCCGTAATGCCCGGCGGCGACCATGTGACGGGTGCCGCGGATGGCCGGGCGCTGCGCGAAGGTTTCGCCCGCCTCGCGGCGGGGGGCGGCGGCGCTCATGGGCATGATCCTGCTTCTCGACCGGGAAAGGGTAGAGCAGATCGCCGTTGGCTGGAATCAGCCATGGCGCGAATTGGCGCGCCGCGCTCGCCTGTCGCCGAGGGCTCGAAGCGGGCATGGCGTGGGGCGGCGCGGTCGGGTCGGCCCGGCGCCCACATCGAGGCGCGCGGGCCGGGCCCGCGCCTCGGCCCCGGGGTCACTGCGGCCGGAAGCCGACGCGGTCCATCAGGGCCGACCAGCGCGACAGCGTGTCGGCGATGGCGTGCGAGAGGGCCTCGGGCGGGCCGGGCGCCGGGTCCACACCGGCCGCGCGGAACGTCGCGAGCACCGCCGGATCGGCGAGGACGGCGTTCAGTTCGGCGTTCAGCCGCTCCACCACCGGGGCGGGCAGGCCGGCCGGGCCGGAGAGGCCGAACAACCCGGCCGCATCGAAACCGGGCAGCAGCTCGGCCGTGGCGGGGATGTCGGGGGCGCTGGCGCTGCGGGTCCGTCCGGTGACCGCCAGCGCGCGCAGCCTTCCGCCACGGATGTGCGGCAGCGCGCCGGCGAGATTGGGGATGTGGAGGTCCACCTGACCCGTGATGGCGTCCGTCGTCGCCTGCGCGGTCGAGCTGTACGGGATTTCCTCCATCTCGATCCCGGCCAAGTCCTTCAGCAGCTCCGCCGCGTTCCACGAACCCGAGCCCGGCCCGGAACTGGCGTAGCGGATGCGGCCCGGCGCCTGGCGCGCGGCCTCGATCAGCCCGGCCATCGACGTCACGGGGCTGCCCTGGCCGACGACGAAGACGTTCGGTGCCCAGCCGATCACGCCGATCGAGGCGAAATCCTCGACCGGTCGAAACGTCACCTGACGGAACAGCCGAGGCGCGAGGGCGAGCGCGGTCGTCGAGAGGAACAGGCTGTGCCCGTCCGGCGCGGCGCGCGCGGCGAGGGCGGCCGCGATGGTGCCGCCCGCGCCTTCGCGGTTCTCGACCACGAAGCTGGCCCCCATCCGCTCGGAGAGGCGCTGCGCGACGAGCCGGCCGAGGAGGTCGCTCGCGGTGCCGGCGCTGAAGGCGACGAGCAGGCGGATGGGCCGGCTCGGCCAGGCGGCCGGCTGGGCCTGAGCAGGCGCGGCCAGCAGCGAGAGGGCGAAGGTGCGACGGCGCATGGGCGGGGAGGCCTCCGGGGCGGAAGCTTCGTCCGGACCAAGGCCCGGTCGCAAGCGCGGCGAAGGCGATCGCCGGCGCCGCCGCGCCCGGGGCGGGGCGACGACGTGCGGCGTTCAGGCGACCGCGGCTTCCACCCCGGCGCAGAAGCAGTGGTAGAGACAGAGATGGACCTGCTGGATGCCGGGCGTGGACAGGCTCGGCACGGCCAGCAGATGGTCGCACAGCGCCGCCATGCGCCCGCCGCCATCGCCGGTGAGGCCGATGGTGATCATGCCGGCCGCCCTCGCCGCGGCCATGGCGCGGACCACGTTCGGGCTGTTGCCGCTGGTCGAGATGCCCATCAGCACCGCCCCGGCCTCGGCATGCGCTTCCACCTGGCGGGCGAAGACGTCCTCGTAGCTGTGGTCGTTGGCCCAGGCCGTCAGCACGGCCGGATTGGACGAGAGCGAGATCGCGCGGATCGCGCGCCGGTCCTTGAGGAAGCGGCCGACCAGCTCGCCCACGATGTGTTCGGCGTCCGCGGCCGAGCCGCCATTGCCGCAGACCAGGAACGGCTTGCCGGCCTTGAGCGCGGCCGCGGTCGCGCCGATCGCGTCCGCCATCACGGCATCGAGGCCCTTGGTCCGCGTCGCCTCGATGAGTGCGGCGGCGTCGGCGAGCCAGTGGTCGAGCGTGTGCATTGCCATCCCTCAGTTCTACCGCCGTTTCGCCCCTCATGGAACGCGGGGGCGCCGCGCGGGTGGACGGGTTGACGCGAAGCGGGCAGGACCGGACCTTGCCGGCAACGATTTCGTCCAGGATGACATGGCCGCCCCTGCCAGCGCCGCCGCGGCGCAGCCCTTTCCCCAACGCGTCCGCGCCCTGGCTCCCGGCGTCGGTCTCTGCCTCCTCATCGCCCTCGTCGCCATCTGGGTGCGGAACCTGTCCGGCATCGCGGCGCTGAACCCGGTCGTGGTGGCGCTGATCGTGGGCGTCGCGATCCGCGCGGCCGCCGGGCCGCTGCCCGCGATCAAGCCGGGCCTCGCCTTCGCGGTGCGGCCGCTGCTGCGGGCGGCGATCGTGCTGCTCGGCCTGCAGGTCACGCTCGGGCAGCTCTGGGCGCTGGGGCCGGGGGCGCTGGTGCTGGCCGTCGTGGTGGTCTTCGCCACGCTGCCCTTCACCATCTGGCTCGGCCAGGCGATGGGGGTGGACAAGGCGCTCGCGCAGCTCATCGGGACCGGGACGGCGATTTGCGGCGCCTCGGCCATCGTCGCCGCCAACCAGGTGGCCCGTGGCCGGGAGGAGGACGTGACCTACGCGCTGGCGGTCATCACCCTCTGCGGCACGGTCTCCCTCGTCATCTTCCCGTACCTCGCGGAGGCGATGGGGATGGGCGCGCGCGCCTACGGCCTGTGGGCCGGCGCCGCCATCCACGAGGTGGTGCAGGCCGTGGGCGCCGCGGCGGCCGGCGGGCCGGAGGCGTCGCAATCGGGCACGGTCATGAAGCTCGCCCGCGTCTTCCTGCTGGCGCCGGCGGTGCTGGCGCTGGGCTGGTGGGTCGCCCGCGGCGGCGGCGGGGAGGCGGGCGCGGTGAAGGCGCCGGTCCCGTGGTTCGCCTTCGGCTTCCTCGGCCTGGTCGTGCTCGGCTCGACCGGGCTGCTGCCGGCGGCGGCGGGCGACGCCTCGCGCGCCGTGGTGCCGATCCTGCTCGCGGCCTCGGTCGCGGCGCTCGGGCTCTCGACCGACCTCAAGGCGCTGAAGGCGCGGGGCGCGGCGCCGCTGGCGCTCGGCGTGGCCAGCACCCTGTTCATCACCCTGCTGGCGCTGCTGGGCGTCGCGCTGATCGGGTAGGGGGGCCTACTCCAGCCGCGCCCCCGTCGCCTGGACGATGGGGCGCCACTTGGCCTGCTCCGCCTCCATGAAGGCGCGCACCTGCTCGGGCGTCTCGGTGCCCCAGACCTCGAAGCCGGCGGCTTCCAGCTCGGTCCGGAACTCGGCGTCGCGCATCGTGGCGCCCACCGCCTCCGCCAGGCGCGCGCGGATCGCGTCCGGCACCCCGAGCGGCACCATGACCGCGAGCCACACCGCCGCCTCGAAGCCCGGCAGGCCCAGCGCCTCGGCGACGGTCGGCACCTCGGGCACCAGGGGGCTGCGCGCGCGGGAGGCGACGGCGAGCATCCGCGCCCGGCCGCCACGGTGCTGCTCGATGGTGGTGGCGACGGTGTCCGACAGCGCGTCGAGATGCCCGCCGAGCAGGTCCGCCATGGCGGGGCCGGACCCGCGATAGGGCACGTGCTCGACGTCGAGGGTGCCGGCCTCGCGCTTGAACAGCTCGAAGGACATGTGGAGGTAGGAGCCGGTGCCCGGCGAGCCGTAGCGGAGCTGGCCCGGCCGCTGCCGCGCCGCCTCGACGAGGGCGGGCAGGCTGTCCGCCACGCCCGGCCGCACGACGAGGGCGACGGTCGCCGCCCCTGGGAGCGCGACGGGCAGGAAGTCCCGCAGCGGGTCGAATTGCGGCTGGGGCGCCAGCAGCGGATAGAGCCCGAGGGTCGAGGCCGTGCCGAACAGGATGGTGTGCCCATCCGGCCGGGCCCGCGCCGCCTCCAGCGTGCCGATGGCGCCCGCCGCGCCCGCGCGGTTCTCCACCACCACGGGCTGGCCGAGCGGCCGCGGCAGCCGCCCGGCGAGGCGACGGGCGAAGACGTCGGTCGCACCGCCGGGCGGGAAGGGCACGACCATGCGGATCGGCCGGTCGGGGAAGGACTGCGCCAGGGCCGGCGCGCCGAGAACGGTGGCGGCGGCACCGAGCAGGCTGCGGCGATGCATCGAAAATCTCCTCACAGGCCGGCGCTCTTCCAACCGGGCGCGGGTTCGGCGGGGTGGGAGGCGAAGCCGGCGCCCTGGATCCCGGCGATCGCGGCGTACTCGTCGCGGTCCGACGCGTCGCCCGAGACGCCGACGGCGCCGATCGCCTGGCCCTGCGCGTCGAGGATCAGCACGCCGCCCGGGACGGGGATGAAGCGCCCCTCGGAGGCGGCGGCGATGGCGGCCTGGAAGGCCACGCGCTCCTTCAGCCGGTCGCGGATGGTGCGGCTGCCGATGCCCATGCCGAGCGCGCCCTGCGCCTTGCCGCGCGCGATCTCGAAGCGGAGGACGCCGCAGCCATCCTCCCGCGCGCTGGCGACGATCTGCGCGCCCCCGTCGAGCACGACGACGCTGAGCGGCAGCAGCTCCGCCTCGCGTCCCGCCTGCAACACGCCCTCCAGCACCCGCAGCGCGGCCGCGAGCGGCAGCGACGACGCGACCGGGGCGAGGAAATAACCCTCTTCCATCCGCACGTTCCCTCCGCCGCGCAGGTTAGGCGCGGGCGGAGCCGCCGTCACGCCGCTTCGAGCTGCTCGGTCAGTTCGAGCCACTCGGTCTCCAGCGCCTCCACCTCGCGGGCGATGGCGGCGCGGCGGGCGGTGGCGCGGGCGATGAGGTCGGGCTTGCTCTTCTCGTAGAGGCGCGGGTCGGACAGCGCGCCGTCAATGACCTTCGCTTCGTCGTTGAGCTTCGCGAGCTGCGCTTCGACCGTCTTAAGCCGCTGCTTCAGCGGCGCGAGGTTCTGGCGCTGCTCCGCGCGTTCGCGGCGCTCGCTGGAGGCGGGGGCGGCCGTCGCTTCGCGCGGGGCGGTGGCCGCGCGGCGCTCGGCCTGGAGGTGCGCGCGGTAGTCGTCGAGGTCGCCCTCGAAGGGCTGCGCCGTCCCGCCGGTGACGAGCCAGAGCCGGTCCGCCACTAGCTCCACCATGTCCGGATCGTGGGTGATGAGGACGACGGCGCCCTTGTAGTCCGCCAGCGCGCGGACCAGCGCGTCCCGCGCATCCATGTCGAGGTGGTTCGTGGGCTCGTCGAGGATGAGCAGGTGCGGCGCCTCGCGCGTGGTCAGCGCCAGCAGCAGCCGCGCCTTCTCCCCGCCGGAGCATTCGCGGATGCGCGTCTCCGCCCGGTCGGCGTCGAGGCCGAAGCGCGCGAGCTGGGCGCGGCACTGCGTCTCCGTCGCGCGCGGCAGGGCCGCCTGCATGTGCGACAGCGGCGTGCCGTCCGGCTCCAGCTCCTCGGCCTGGTGCTGGGCGAAGTAGCCGACGCGGAGCCGCCGGTCCCGGTGCGCCTCGCCGGAGAGCGGCGCCAGGCGTCCACCGATCAGCTTGGCGAGGGTGGACTTGCCGTTGCCGTTGGCGCCGAGCAGGGCGATCCGGTCCTCCTGGTCGAGCCGCAGCTCGACCCCGCGCAGCACGGGCTTGCCGTCATAGCCGACGGCGGCCTTGCGCAGCGACAGGATGGGCGGCGGCAGCTCCTCGGGCTCGGGGAAGGCGAAGCGCGTCGGCGCGTCCTCCACCAGCGCCTCGACATCCGGCAGCTTCTCGAGCGCCTTCAGGCGGGACTGCGCTTGGCGGGCCTTGGTGGCCTTGGCGCGGAAGCGGTCCACGAAGGCCTGCATGTGGGCGCGCTGCGCCTGGATGCGCGCCGCGGCCGCGGTCTGCTGCGCCTGGCGCTCCGCCCGGATGCGGAGGAAGGCGGCGAAATTGCCCGAATAGGTGGTGATCTTCGCCCGATCGAGATGCGCGATCACGTCCACGCAGCGGTCCAACAAGCCCCGATCGTGGCTGACGATGATGGCTGCGCCCGCGAAGCGCTGCAGCCAGCCTTCGAGCCACAGCGCCGCCTCGAGGTCGAGGTGGTTGGTGGGCTCGTCGAGCAGCAGCAGGTCGGGCTCCAGGAACAGCGCGCGGGCGAGGGAGACGCGCATCCGCCAGCCACCCGAGAATTCCCGCGAGGGCCGCGCCTGGGCCGCGGCGTCGAAGCCGAGGCCCGACAGGATGCTGGCCGCGCGGGAGGGGGCGCTGTCGGCGCGGATGGCGATGAGGCGTTCGTGGATCTCGGCGAGGCGATGCCCGTCCTGGCAGGCCGCTTCCTCGGCGAGCAGCGCGGTGCGCTCCTCATCGGCCGCCAGCACGACCTCCAGCAGGGATTGCGCGCCGCCGGGTGCTTCCTGCGCGACATGGCCGAGGCGGGCGCGGGCGGCGAGGCGGATCTCCCCGGCGTCGGGCTGGATCTCGCCGAGGATGGCCTTGAGCAGGGTGGACTTGCCCGCGCCGTTCTTCCCGATGAGGCCGAGCTTGCGCCCGGTGTCGAGCTGCATCGAGGCGCCGGCCAGCAGCTCCCGCCCGGCGATGCGCAGCGTCAGGTCGCGGATGGCGAGGACGGTCATGGCGGGCGCGTCTTAGCGCCTCGCGCGCCGGGGCGGAACGCCGATGCGTTGCGGATCAGCCGAGGGTCGCGCAGGTCGGGTTCCAGATCGTGCCCGAGACCTGGATGGTGGCCGTGCGCGGCGGGTCGATCACCACGTTGCAGGCGTGGTTGTTGTCGGTGAAGATGACCATGTTCACCCGCACCCGCATGCTGCGCAGATCCTGCACCCGGGCGCAGTTCCGGCCGCCGATGGCGCTGCGGACCCAGGCGCTCTCATGCCGCTGCCCCCGCCAGTCGGTGTATTCGAAGCGGGTGTTCATCACGAAGCCGGCGCTGTTCACGACGCAGACGGTGATGGGCTGCTGCGCCGGCGCCGGTACGGGCGCCAGCAGCGACGAGGCGGCGGCCAGGGCGGCGAGGACGGTGCGGCGCATCGCGGGGCTCCTGAAAGGCGGTTGGCGTCCTGGATGAGGATGTGCTGCCACCTGCCGGCGGGCCAATCGGCGGGTCCGATGCCGCGCATCGGTGGGCCGCGCCGTGCCTTGCGCCGATGCGTAAAGCGGCGCCCCATGGGCTGAAGCCTGACTGGGATCGCACGCCATGAACGACACCATCCTCGCCCAGCTCGCCCCCACCGGGGTGCTGCGGGCCGGCATCAACATGTCCAACTTCCTGCTGGTGAACGGCCGCACGGTTGATGGCGGGCCGGCCGGCGTCTCGCCCAGCCTCGCCGCGGCCATCGCCGAGCGTCTCGGCGTTCCGGTGCGCTACGTCCCCTATCCACGCCCGGGGGAATTGGCCGACGATGCCGGGACGGGGGCCTGGGACATCGGCCTGATCGGCGCCGAGCCCCAGCGCGCCGAGAAGATCGCCTTCACCGCCGCCTATGCCGAGATCGAGGCGACCTACCTCGTCCCGCCCGGCTCACCCCTCGCCACGCTCGCCGATGTGGACGCGCCCGGCATCCGCATCGCCTCCGCCGCGCGCGCGGCCTACGACCTGTGGCTCGAGCGGAACATCCGCCAGGCCGAGCTGCGCCGGGCCGGGGGGCTCGACGCCTCCTTCGCGCTGTTCCGCGACGAGGGGCTGGAAGCGCTGGCCGGGCTGCGGCCCAAGCTTCTGACGGACCAGGCACTCATGCCGGGCTCCCGCATCCTCGATGGCGCCTTCATGACGGTGCAGCAGGCGGTCGGCACGGCCCGCGCCAACACGGAAGGCGCGGCCTTCCTGCGCGGCTTCGTCGAGGAGGCGAAGGCGAGCGGCCTGATCGCGAGCCTGATCGCCCGGCACGGCGTGCAGGGGCTCTCGGTGGCCCCGCCGGGCTGACGCGTCGCCCCGCGTCAGCCCGGCTGACGCTCCGTGTCCTTCTCCTCCGGCGTCGCCTCCGTGGGCGCGGGGTTCGGCGCCCATTCGTCGGCGATCATCGCCTGCTGCTCGCTGATCTCGCGCAGCGCCTCGGGCGAGGGCGGCCGCGGGATGGTGGGTTTCGGGTCCTCGGCCATGGTTCGGCTCCGCGTGGCGATCCGGTGACGGAACGCGCGGGCGGCCGTGCGGGATGGGCCGGCGCCGGTTCGCCTCGCCGGGGGTTGCCTTGGGCCACGGGCCAAGGCAAAGCCCCGGCCGTCATTTCCCCGCACAACGAGGACCGATTTTCCCATGGCCACCGAGCGCACCTTCTCCATCATCAAGCCCGACGCGACGCGCCGGAACCTGACGGGCGCGATCAACGCCGTGTTCGAGAAGAACGGCCTGCGCATCGTCGCCCAGAAGCGCATCCAGATGACGACGCAGATGGCCGAGACCTTCTACGGCGTGCACCGCGAGCGCCCCTTCTTCCGCGACCTCGTCACCTTCATGACGAGCGGCCCGGTGGTGGTGCAGGTCCTCGAGGGGGAGAACGCGGTGGCCAGGAACCGCGAGCTGATGGGCGCCACCAACCCGGCCAACGCCGCCGAGGGCACCATCCGCAAGCTCTTCGCCGAGAGCATCGAGGCGAACAGCGTCCACGGCTCCGACAGCCCGGAGAACGCGGCCATCGAGATCGCCTACTTCTTCGCCGGCTGCGAGATCACCGGCTGAGTTCCCCACCGAGGTTTTCCGCGCCACTTCGCTTCGCTGCGTTCTGCGGAAAACCTCGGCGGGGGCCCGGACCGCGCGAGCGCAGGCGAGGGCGGTCGGTCTGAGCCTTGCGCGGTCGCTGGGCTGAACCTGGCAGGTGGCGCCGCCCTCGTGGCGGAGCCACTTCGGGGCACCGCGGCGGGCTCTGGATTGAGGGTGCTTGGGGCGCCTCTGCGATCGAATGCGGGCAGGGGGCTGATCCCGGGCGAGCGCTCCGCCCTCGTGGCGAAGCCGCATCGGGGCACCTCGGCGCTGCTTGCGGCACCGGCCCTCAGTTACCCGCACAGGCGCGGCGCAGCATGCAGCACCTCGTCGCCCGGTGATGGCCCGAAGCGGCAATGCCGCGAGGGCAGCGCATCCTTCGACGATCAGATTCCAAGCCGCATTCGGTCGCGCAGGCACCAAACGCGCCCGGCATCCATGGCCCGCTACGGTGCCCCGAAGTGGCTTTGCCACGAGGGCGGTGCCACCGGCCAAGTTCCGCTCAGCGACCGCAGGCGGCCCGGACCGACCGCTCAGCCGGGCGGTCGTGCAGTCGGGGCCCCCGCCGAGGTTTTCGCCGACCCGCCGCGCAGCGGCGGGTCGGCGAAAACTTCGGCGGGGAACTCACTCATCCCCAGAAGACGTAGATGCCGATCAGCAGGGCGGCGACGGCGACGATGCCGACGACGATGCTCTTGTTGAAGGCGTCGTACAGGCCCCGCCGCTCGGCCATGATGTCCTCGGCCTTGACCGCGACATATTCGATTTCCGTGCTCTGCTGGGCCATGTTCCCGGAATTCCTCAACGCGATGCCGGCTGTGTAGGAAGCATGGCCGCCGCGGGCAAGGGGTTCAGCAGCGCGCCCTCGGCCGGCCGTCCGGCGTCGCCGCGGATCAGCCGCGCCAGCGTCGGCGCGTAGAGCCGGTGCTCCTCCGCCAGCACCCGCGCGGCGAGGCTCACCTCGGTGTCGTCCGGCCGGACCGGCACCGCCGCCTGGGCCAGGATCGGCCCCTCATCCACGCCGGGCGAGACGAGGTGGACGGTGCAGCCATGCAGCTTCACCCCGGCCTCCAGGGCCCGCGCATGGGTGTCGAGGCCGGGGAAGGCCGGCAGCAGGCTGGGGTGGATGTTGATCATCCGGCCCTGCCAGGCGGCGACGAAGCCTTCGGTCAGCACCCGCATGAACCCGGCCAGCGCGATCCATTCGACGCCATGCGCGGTGAGGACGCGCTGCATCGCCGCCTCGAAGGCGGCGCGGTCGCCCCGGTGGGCGCGGCTCTCGACCACGGCGGTCGGAAGGCCCCGGGCCGCGGCCCAGGCGAGTCCCGCCGCGTCCGCCCGGTTCGACAGCACGAGGACGAGCTCTGCCGGGTAGGCCGGGTCCGCGGCCGCCTCGGCCAGGGCCTGCATGTTGGAGCCGCGGCCCGAGATCAGGACCGCGAGGCGGGGCTTCATGGGCGCTGCGTCACAAGGGGGCACCGCGTCACAAGGGCAGCCGCCCCTCGATCCGGACGCCCGCCCCTTCCTCGATGCGGCCGATGGGGGCCGCCGGCTCGCCCGCGGCGGCGAGCGCCACCATCGCGGCATCGGCGTCCTCCGCCGCGACGACCACCGCCATGCCGACGCCGCAGTTGAAGACGCGCAGCATCTCGTCCTCGGCGACGTTGCCGGCGCGCGCCAGCCAGGGGAAGACGGCCGGCACGGCCCAGGCCCCGGCCTGCAGCACCGCGCCGCAACCCTCGGGCAGCACGCGCGGCAGGTTGCCGGGCAGGCCGCCGCCGGTGATGTGGGCCGCCGCCTTCAGCAAGCCGGCGCCATGGAGGCGCAGCAGCGGCTTCACGTAGATCCGGGTGGGGGTGAGCAGCGCTTCCGCCAGGCCGCGCTCCCGCGCGAAGGGCGCCGGCGCGTCGAGCGCCACGCCCGCGGCCTCGACGATGCGGCGGACCAGGGAATAGCCGTTGGAATGCACGCCCGTGGAGCCGAGCCCGAGGACCACGTCGCCCGGCCGCACGTCGCGCGGCAGCAGGGCATCGCGCTCCGCCGCGCCCACGGCGAAGCCGGCCAGGTCGTAGTCGTCGCCCTCATACATGCCGGGCATCTCGGCGGTCTCGCCGCCGACGAGGGCGCAGCCGGCGCGCCGGCACCCCTCCGCGATGCCGGCGATCACCCGTTCCGCCTGCGTGACGTCGAGCCGCCCGGTGGCGAAGTAGTCGAGGAAGAACAGCGGCTGCGCGCCCTGCACCACGAGGTCGTTGACGCACATGGCGACGAGGTCAATGCCCACCGTGTCGTGGCGCCCGGCCTCGATCGCGAGCCGCAGCTTGGTGCCGACGCCATCGGTCGTGGAGACGAGGACCGGGTCCTTGAAGCCCGCCGCCTTCAGGTCGAACAGGGCGCCGAAGCCGCCGATGCCGCCCATGACCCCGGCGCGGCTCGTCGCCCGCGCCAAGGGCTTGATGCGGTCCACCAGCGCGTCCCCGGCCTCGATGGAAACGCCGGCCTCGGCATAGGTCAGGCCGTTCGTGCCCTTGGAACTGGTCAGGAGAACCTCCGATGGGGTATGGCGTTGGCGAGGCTAGAGCGTTTTCCGAGGGCGGGGAACGCTCGTCGCCGCTTCCGCGTGGGCAGCGTGGCGCATGGCTCGATCCGGGCCGGCCGCGGCCCGCCGCGGGAGGATGGCCGGGCTATGGGAAACGCATCGCGATGGCAAGCCGCAGCATCACCGCACGCCTCCTCACGCTCGCGGTCCTCCTCGCCTTCGGCGGCGCGGCCTGGGCGCAGCAGAGCCCGCTGGTGCAGTCGGGCGTCGTCGCCGAGGCCACGGCGGAAAGCGCCGTGCAGGCGCGGGAACGGGCCCATGCCCAGGCCCGGCGGATCGCCTTCCAGCGCCTCGCGCAGCAGCTCGGCGCGACGGCGCCGAGCGTGTCCGACTCGCAGCTCGACGCCTGGACCCAGGCGATCATCGTCGAGCAGGAGCGCACCTCGCCCACGCGCTATGCCGGGCGGCTGACGGTGCGCTTCTCGCCGGCGGCCGCGGCGGCCATGGGCCAGACCGTGGCGGCCGCGACGCCGCTGCCCGGGGTGCCCGCCGCCGGCGCCTCGCCGCTCATGCCCATGGGGGCGGGGGTGGCCAACGTGCAGGCCGATGCGCGCTACGCCTCCTTCGGGGATTGGCGGGACATCCGGGCCCGGCTGGCATCCTCCAACCAGGTGGCCGGGATGGAGATCCTCTCCATCCATACCCAGGGCGCCACGCTGCGCCTCTCCCTGCGCTCGCCCCTGCCGGAGGCGGCGGCCGCCCTCGCCGGCGTCGGCATCGCCGTGTCGCCGGACATGACCGGCAACTGGCAGCTGGGCCTTGCCGGCGGAGGCTGATCCTCCGGCGGACGGAGGGCGGTCGCACGCCCTCCTGACCCTGCCCAACCTGATCACGCTGGCGCGGCTCTGCGCGGTGCCCGCGACTGTCTGGGTCATCCTCCAGGGCCGGCTCGACCTCGCCTTCCTCCTCTTCGTGGCGGCGGGCGTCTCCGACGCCATCGATGGCTGGCTGGCCCGGGCCTGGAACGCCCGCTCGGTCATCGGCGCGATGCTCGATCCGGTGGCCGACAAGGCGCTCCTCGTCTGCGTCTACGTCACCCTCGCGGCGATCGGCGTCCTGCCCGACTGGCTGGCGATCCTCGTCGTGTTCCGGGACGTGGTGATCCTGGGGGGCGTCGTCTTCCTGTGGGTCCTCGGGCGCCCGCAGCCGATCCGGCCGCTCTACATCAGCAAGGTCAACACCTTCGCCCAGATCGGCCTGGCGGCGCTCGCCCTGTTCCTCGCCGGGTTTGGTTTCCAGGCGGGCGTGCTGCTCGCTATGATGGTGGTCGTGGTCGCCATCACCACCCTTGCCTCGGGCATCGCCTACGTGGCGCAGACCGCGCGTCGCCTCGCCGCATGAGGCCCGCGCGATGAGCCCGGAAGGCCTGCCCCTGACGGACGCCGCGCCGCCCCCCGGCCGCGGCCGCCCCGGGCCCGTGCCCGCGACGCCGCGCCAGCGCCTCATGCTGGCCGGCGGCGTGATCGGGGTGGTCGTCCTCGGGCTGTGGATGTTCTCGGCCATCCTGACGCCCTTCGTGCTGGCGGCCTGCGTGGCGTATTTCCTCGATCCCCTGGCGACGCGCCTGTCGCGCATCGGCCTGCCGCGCGGCCTGTCGGCCTTCCTGCTGGTGCTGCTGCTGGCGCTCGCCGCCCTGCTCGCGGTGCTGCTGCTCTACCCGCTCGTCGTTTCGCAGATCGGCGTGCTGCTGGCGCGGCTGCCGGGCTACATCGCCCGCATCGGCCAGGCCGTGCGGGAGGCGCTGCTCGCCTTCGAGGAGCACGCGGGCCCCGAGGTCGTGGACGCCCGGCTGCGGGAACTCGTCGTCTCCCAGGCCGGGGCGATGATCGCCTTCCTGGGAACGGCGGCCACGCGGCTCATCGGCGGCGGCTTCGCCCTGTTCAACGTCTTCACCCTGCTGATCGTGACGCCCGTCGTCGCCTTCTACCTGCTGCGCGACTGGCAGCGGATCATGGCGCGGCTCGAGGGCTGGATGCCGCGGAAATCCGCCGCCACGATGAGCCAGCTCGCGCTCGAGATGGACCGGGTGCTGTCCGCCTGGCTGCGCGGCCAGCTGCTCTGCTGCCTGGCGCTCGGCGTGTTCTACGCCGTGGGCCTCTCGGCGATCGGCCTCGAGCTCGGGGTGATGGTGGGCCTGATCGCCGGGTTCCTGTCCTTCATCCCCTATGTCGGCACGCTGACCGGCTTCGTGATCGCCCTGCTGCTGGCGACGGGGCAGTGGGGCACCTGGGGCGGCGCCTTCGCGGTGTGCGCCGTGTTCATGGTGGGCCAGGCGCTGGAGGGCTACGTCATCTACCCGCGCCTGCTGGGCGACCGGGTGGAGCTGCACGCCGTCTGGGTCATCTTCGCCCTCTTCGCCGGCGGCATCGCCTTCGGCTTCCTGGGCGTGCTGCTGGCGGTGCCGATGGCCGCCGCGGTCGGGGTGCTGGCCCGGCATTTCCTCCGGCGCTATCTGGCGAGCCCGCTCTACCTCGACCCGCCGCGCGCGACCCGCGCCATCGAGCCCCCGCGTCCGGGTCCGTGAGGCAGCTTCCCCTCCCGATCGAGCCCGCCCCGTCCTTCGCCGCCGCCGACTTCATCCCGGACGAGAGCAACGCGGAGGCGCGGGAGTGGCTCGCGCGGCCCACGGACTGGCCGGCCGGGCGCCTCGCCCTGGTCGGGCCGGCGGGGTCGGGCAAGACGCACCTCCTGCGGGCGACCGCGGCCGCGCGGGGCTGGGCGCTGCTGGAGGGGCCAGGGTTAAGGGGGCTCCCGGCGCGGCCGCGAACGGGCGTGGCGCTCGAC
>JAIEOO010000119.1 GCA_019750475.1 Acetobacteraceae bacterium
CCTCCAGCGCGGCGGCGAGGCGCGCGGGGTGGCCGCCGGCGCAGACGGTCCGGGTGCCGGGCGGCAGCAGCGCCGCCTCGGCCTTCAGCCCGACCGCGACGAGGCAGCCGGGCGGGATCAGGGGCGTCACGTCAGGCCTCGGGCGGGGCCATGTCCTTCCAAGGCGTCGCGCGCTCATAGGCGTGCGCGGCGCGGAGCAGCAGCGCCTCCCGCCCCGCCGGCGCGGCGAGCTGCACCGAGAGCGGCAGGCCGGTCGCGTGCAGGCCGCTCATCAGCGTGATGGCCGCGTCGCCCGTGACGTTGAACGGGATGCGCGCCTGGCGCGGATAGGTGCGCTCCACCGCCTCGGGGTCGTCGATGCGGCAGGCGGGATCCATCGAGGACGCGGTGAGCAGCAGGTCGCAGCCCCGGAAGGCCTCGCGCACGGCGGCGACCAGCCGCGCGCGGGCGCGCAGCGCGGTCACGTGGTCCTCGGCCGAGAGGAACAGGCCGGGCATGAGGCGGCGGCGCGTGATCGCGGCGTAGCCCTCCGGCCGCTCGCGCAGCCAGGTGCCGTGCACGGCGGCGGCCTCGGCGTAGAGGATGGCGCGGTTGACCGCGGCGAAGTCCTGCAGCCGCGGCAGGGTGACGGCGGTGACCGAGGCGCCCTCGGCCGAGAGGACCCGCGCCGCCTCCTCGAGCGCCGCGCCCATCTCGGGGTCGGCGGGCATGTCGGCCTCGTGCCAATGGCGGACGAAGCCGATCCGCAGCCCCTTCACGCCGTCCGTCAGGCCACGGGTGTGGTCCGTGCCGCCTTCGGTCCCCTGGCCGACCATGGCGTTCAGCAGCAGCGCCGCGTCGCGCACCGTGCGCGTGAGCGGCCCGACATGGTCGAGGCTCCAGGCCAGCGGGAAGACGCCGGTGCGCGGAATGAGGTCGTAGCCGGGCTTCAGCCCGACCAGGCCGCAATGGCTCGCCGGGTGGCGCACGCTGCCGCCCGTGTCCGTGCCGAGCGCCGCCGGCAGCATCCGCGCCGCGACCGCGGCGCCCGAGCCGGAGGAGGAGCCGCCCGGGTGGTGGTCGCGGTTCCAGGGGTTGCGCGCGGGCGGGAAAGGCAGGTCGAAGGCCGGGCCGCCGATGGCGAACTCATGCGTGGCGAGCTTGGCGGGGAAGACCGCGCCCGCGCCGCGGAGGCGCGCGACGCAGGCGGCGTCCTCGGCGGCCGGCGGCGAATCGGCGAGCAGGGCCGAGTGGCAGGTCGTCGGATGGCCGCGCAGGTCGATCAGATCCTTGAGCCCGATCGGGATGCCGTGCAGCGGGGAGCGCGGGCCGTGCCGCGCGATCTCGGCCTCGGCGTTCCGGGCCTCGGCCCGGGCTTCCTCGGCGACGAGGCGCAGGACCGTGTTCAGCACCGGGTCGAGCGCCGCGATGCGGTCCAGGCAGGCCTCGAGCAGCTCCACCGGGGAGAGCCGGCGCGTCGCGATGAGCGCCGCCGCTTCGGCGACCGTCAGGTGATGGAGCGCGCTCATGCCGGCCCCCCGGCGCGCGTCGGCTCCACCCGGGCGGGTTCGGCCTGGGGGGCGGCGAGGCGGGGCAGGGCGGCCCGGTTGCGCTCCCAGGTGCGCAGCGCGTCCAGCACGTCGGCGCGGTGGTTCGCCCAGGCCTTCTCCAGCCCGGCCAGCTTCGCGAGCGTTTCGGCGGTGGCCTCGTCCATTCCAGTCCCTCCAGCGGGGGCGGAAGGTGACGCAGCGAAGGCGAGGGGGGAAGGGCGCGGGCGAAAAAAGGGGGCGGCTGCGGGGGGGCAGCCGCCCCTTGAGTTGCCGGTCGACGCCACGGAGAGAAGTGGCGCAAACCTGTCCGGGAGAGACAGGGAGATGTCGGGGGGGACATCTCCCGCGCGCCTTCTCAACGAAGGTGCCCAAGGTGGGGTTGCTTGACGGCCGCGATTTTTTTTCGAGTGTGCCAGGGCCAGCCTCCACGGGCGGTTTTCCATGATATGGAACGCGATATGCTCCCCCTGTCCGGCCTGCGGGTCGTCGAGCTCGGCCACTACATCGCCGCACCCTTCTGCACCCGGCTCCTCGCCGATCTCGGCGCGGAGGTGATCAAGGTCGAGCCGCCGGAGGGCGACCCGTTCCGCGGCTGGGGCGCCAGGAAGGACGGGCACAATGTGTGGTTCTCGATCCATGGCCGGAACAAGCTCTCCGTCACGCTCGACCTGAAGAGCGAGGCGGGGAAGCGGCGCATCCGCGCCCTGTGCGACCGCGCCGACGTGATGGTGGAGAATTTCCGGCCCGGCTACCTCGAGCGCGTCGGCCTCTCGCCGGAGAGCCTGCGGGCGTCGAACCCCCGCCTCGTGATCGCGCGGATCAGCGGCTACGGCCAGGACGGGCCCTACCGCGACAAGCCGGCCTTCGGCGCCATCGGCGAGGCGATGGGAGGGCTGCGGCACCTCACGGCCAATCCCGGCCAGACGGAACTGCCGCCGCCGCGCTGCGGCGTCTCCATCAGCGACGACCTCGCCGGCATGTACGCGGCCATGGCGATCGCGAGCGCCTGCTGGGGGCGGGACCGGCCAGGCGGGACGGGGCAGGGCACGGTGATCGATCTCGACCTCGTCTCCTCGGTCTTCTCGCTGATGGAGGGGATGCTGCCGGAATACGCGCTGTACGGCCTCGTCCGCCAACCGCAGGGCGCGGCGATCAAGACGGCCGCGCCCACCAACACCTATCCCTGCGCCGACGGGAAGTGGCTCTGCATCGCCGGCAATTCCGACCTCATCTACCGCCGCCTGATGGACGCGATCGGGCGGCCCGACCTCGGTGCCGATCCGCGCATGCAGACCAACAACGGCCGCTGCGACCATGCCGGGGAACTCGACGCCGCCATCGCCGCCTGGACCCGGACGCTGCCGGCCAAGGACGCCGAGGAGATCCTGGAGGGGGCGGAGGTGCCGTGCTCGCGCCTTTACGACATCGCCGATTGCGCGGCCGATCCGCATTTCCGCGCCCGCGAGATCGTGATGGAGGTGGCGGACCCGCTCATCGGGCCGGTCCTCCACCCGGCCCCCCCCTTCCGCTTCGACGGGCTCACGCCCCGGGACATGGTGCGCTGGACCGGGCCCGAGGCCGGCGCCCACAACGACCACGTCTTCCACGATCTGCTGGGGGAGCCCCGCGCATGACCGTCATCCTCTCCGAAGTCAGCCCGCGCGACGGCCTGCAGCCGATCCAGCAATGGGTGCCGACCGAGACCAAGATCGCGCTCGTCCGCGCGCTCTACGAGGCCGGGCTGCGCCGGATGGAGGTGGGCAGCTTCGTCAGCCCCAAGGCCATCCCGCAGATGCGCGACACGCACGAGGTGCTGCGGGCGGCGAAGCAGCTCGACGGCCTGGAATGCACGGTGCTGGTGCCGAACCGGAAGGGCTACGAGCTGGCGATGGAGGCGGGCGCCGACCGCCTCGGCCTGTTCATGTCGGTCACCGAGAGCCACAACAGGGCGAACCTGAACCGCACGCGGATGGAGAGCTTCGAGGGGCTCGCGGCCATCGTCCGCGACGCGCCGAAGGGCACGCGGATCCGGTTCAACCTCTCCTGCACCTTCCACTGCCCCTTCGAGGGCGTGGTGCCCGAGGCCGAGGCGCTCGACTGGATCGAGCGCGTCCAGGCGCTCGACGGGCAGATGGAGGTGGCGCTGGCGGACACCACGGGCAACGCCGCGCCCGACCAGGTGCGCCGGGTGATGGAGCACGCCATCCGCTCCTGGGGGAACCGCTTCGCCTTCCACGGCCACGACACCTACGGCATGGGCCTCGCCAACCTGATGGCGGCCTACGAGGCCGGGTGCCGGGTGTTCGACGCGGGCGCGGGCGGCATCGGCGGCTGCCCCTACGCGCCGGGTGCGACGGGCAACACGGCGATGGAGGATGCGGTGTGGATGCTGCACCGCTGCGGCGAGGAGACGGGGGTGGATTTCGGCCGGCTGCTCAGGGCCGCGGACCTCGCCGCCGCGATCCCCGGCGCGCTGCCGGGCGGCCGCATCCGCGGCGTGCCGGCGGTGCGGGCCGCGCATTGAGGTCGCGCGGACGGGGCCCCGCCGGGACTCGGCCGTGACTTGCTACAAGCCCGTCCAGTGACCGAGGGGGCCGCCCCCCCGCCGATCTGACCCGGTCCGGCCAGCAACCGAAGGCGCGCGCATGCCCAACACCTTCTTCGCGGACCTGGTGACCCTCCTCGTCGTCCTCAATCCCATCGCGAAGCTGCCGATCTTCCTCGCGATGACGGCGGGGCTGGAGCGGCCCGTGCGCGACCGGGTCGCGCTGAACGCCACGCTGATCTCCTTCGGGATCCTGCTGTTCTTCATCGTCGCGGGGCAGGTGCTGCTGGAGGCCCTGGGGGTGGGCCTCAACTCCTTCCGGCTCGCCGGCGCGCTCGTGCTGCTGCTGTTCGCGCTGAAGATGATCTTCGACACGATGCCGCCGCCCCCGCCCCCCGGCGACGACGTGTCTCCGCTGGAGCGCGCGATCTTCCCGCTGGCCATGCCGTCCATCGCCGGGCCCGGCTCGATGCTGACGGTCGTCGTGCTGACCGACAACGCCCGGTTCTCGATCGCGGAGCAGGCGATGACGACGCTCGCCCTCGCGCTCGGCCTCGTGATGGTGTTCCTGACGATGCGGCTGGCGACGCCGCTGGTTCACGTGCTGCGCCGGCCGGGCATCGCCATCATCAGCCGGGTGATGGGGCTGATCCTGGCGGCGCTGGCGGTGGACGGGATGGTGCGCGCGGGGGGCGCGATCGTGCGGGGCTGGTGAGGCCCCGCCGCCGTCAGTGCAGGAAGATGTCCGGGTCCTCGTAGCCGAGCAGGTCCAGCTCGCCCCGGGCGGGCAGGAAGTCGAAGCAGGATTGCGCGAGGGGGAGCCGCCCCTCGCGGATCAGCAGCGCCTCGAGCCGCGCCCAGAGCGCGTGCAGGTGCAGCACGTCGGACGCCGCGTAGGCGCATTGCTCGGGCGTGAGCGTGGGCGAGCCCCAGTCGCTCGATTGCTGCTGCTTCGACAGCTCGACGCCCAGCAGCTCCTTGCAGAGGTCCTTGAGGCCGTGGCGGTCGGTGTAGGTGCGGACGAGCTTGGAGGCGATCTTCGTGCACTTCACGGGCGCCACCGTCGCGCCGATGCCCTTGCGCAGCGCCGCCACGTCGAAGCGGGCGAAGTGGAAGAGCTTGGTGACCGCGGGGTTCTCCATCAGGCGCCGCAGGTGGGGCGCGTCGCCGCCGCGGCCGCCGAGCTCGGGCGGGATGATCTGCACGAGATGCGCGGCGCCGTCGCCCGCCGACATCTGCACGAGGCAGAGCCTGTCCCGCCGCGGGTCGAGGCCCATCGTCTCTGTGTCCACGGCGACGACGGGGCCGAGCTCGAGGTCGCCCGGCAGATCGTGCTGATGGAGGTGGATGGGGCCGGATTGCGTGAAGAAGGTGTGCGCCATGCTCGCCGCGGTCAGGTTGGGAGCGGCCGGGCCGACGGGGGCCGCCATGTTCACTGAGAAAAGGATGGTGCCCAGAAGAGGACTCGAACCTCCACGACCTTTCGGCCACAGGTACCTGAAACCTGCGCGTCTACCAATTCCGCCATCTGGGCGATGTGCGCGGTAAGCTGCGGTGCGGCGGGATAGAGCCGCGGGCCGGGTGCGTCAAGCGGGGCGTGGCGCGTTTTCTCGGTCCGCTTTCCTCCGTGGGCACGCACCCATATGGTCCGCCGCGACGAGAGCTTGGGGAATGGCATGCGACAGGTGGCGACGGTCTTCGGCGGCGCGGGCTTCATCGGGCGGCAGGTGGCGCAGCGCCTGGCGCGGCAGGACTACGACGTTCGCATCGCCGGGCGGGACGCGGTGCGCGCCGGCGCCCACAACACCATGGCCGGCCGCGTCGGGCAGATCGTGCCCATCGTCGCCTCGGTGACGGACGAGGCGGCGGTCGCGCGGGCCGTCCAGGGCGCGTCGGTGGTGGTGAACTGCGTCGGCATCCTGCACGGCGATTTCGAGCGGGTGCAGGCCGAGGGGCCGGCGCGCATCGGGCGCCTCGCCGCCGCGGCGGGGGTGGCGCGCGTCGTGCATGTCTCGGCCATCGGCGCCGACGCGACGAGCGCCAGCCGCTACGCCCGCAGCAAGGCCGAGGGCGAGCGCGGGCTGCTCGCGGCCTTTCCGGCGGCGACGATCCTGCGCCCCTCCATCGTGTTCGGGGCGGAGGACCAGTTCTTCAACCGCTTCGCGCAGCTCGGCGCCCTCCTGCCCGTCATGCCGGTGATCAGCGGCGCGACTCGGTTCCAGCCCGTGCATGTGGGCGACGTCGCCGACGCGGTGATGGCCTGCCTCGCCGACGAGGCGACGCAGGGCCGCACCTACGAGCTGGGCGGGCCGCGCGTCTGGACCTTCCGGGAGCTGCTGGCCTTCGTGCTGCACGCGACGGGGCGCACGAAGCGCCTCGTGAACATCCCGCCGCGCATCGCCGGGCTGCAGGCGCGGTTCGGGGAGTTGCTGCCCAACCCGCCGCTGACGCGGGACCAGCTGATCCTGCTCGGGCGGGACAATGTGGTGGCGGATGGGGCGCTGACCCTGGCCGATCTCGGCATCGCGCCCAAGGCGGTGGAGGCGGTGGTGCCGGCCTATCTGGCCCGGTTCAAGCCGGGCGGGGCGCGGCGGGTGCGGCCGACGGCGGGGGGTTAAAGGGCCGGATCGGACTTATTGCGGGGCGAAGTCCGAAGCGTGACTTTCAGCCCCGCCGCCATCGGCGGCGTATAAGGTAAGCAATGCTGTCCTGAATGGCGTTTCTCCTCTTGGCGTGGGAACCCACGTCGCGCTATAGCCGCGGCGAACAGCCGGGGCCGTGCCCCGGCGGCCGCCCGCGAGGAAGCCAGCGCCCATGCCCGACCGCATGCTGCAATTCGTCCGCCTGTCCCAGCAGATGCCCGAGAAGCGCAAGGCCACGCTGCGGCGCGAGGATTTCGACGAGATCTACGCCCGCTTCGAGCCCGCCAGGGCGAGCGAGCAGGCCAGCCGCTGCAGCCAGTGCGGCGTGCCCTTCTGCCAGGTGCACTGCCCGCTCAACAACAACATCCCCGACTGGCTGAAGCTGACCGCCGAGGGCCGCCTCGAGGAGGCCTACGAGGTCGCCTCCGCCACCAACACCTTCCCCGAGATCTGCGGCCGGGTCTGCCCGCAGGACCGCCTCTGCGAAGGCAATTGCGTCATCGAGAAGGGCTTCGACAGCGTCACGATCGGCTCGGTCGAGCGCTACATCGTGGACACGGCCTGGGAGAAGGGCTGGGTGAAGCCGCCCACCCCCTCCCGCGAGCTGCCCTGGAGCGTCGGCATCGTCGGCGCCGGGCCCGCCGGCCTCGCCGCGGCGGAGCGGCTGCGGATCCGCGGCTTCCAGGTCCATGTCTATGACCGCTACGACCGCGTCGGCGGGCTGATGATCTACGGCATCCCCAACTTCAAGCTGGAGAAGGACGTCGTCCTCGCCCGCTGGCGGCAGTTCGAGGCGGGCGGGATCCATTTCCACCTCGGCGTCGCGGTGGGGAAGGACGTGACGCTCGCCGAGCTGCGCGACCGCCACGACGCCGTCTTCCTCGCGACCGGCGTCTACAAGGCGCGCGACGTCGCGCTGCCGGGCGCCGAGCTGCCGGGCGTGATCCCGGCGCTCGACTACCTGACCGCCTCGAATCGCAAGGGCCTCGGCGACCCGGTGCCGGAGTTCGACGGCGGCGCGATGAACGCCGAGGGCAAGCAGGTCGTCGTGATCGGCGGCGGCGACACGGCCATGGACTGCGTCCGCACCGCCGTGCGCCAGGGCGCGACCTCCGTCACCTGCCTCTACCGGCGCGACAAGGCGAACATGCCGGGCTCCATGCGCGAGGTCGCCAACGCCGAGGAGGAGGGCGTGCGCTTCGCCTGGCTCTCGTCGCCCGAGGCGTTCCTCGGGACCGAGGCCGGCGGCGTCACCGGCGTGCGCGCCGTGAGGATGCATCTCGGCCTGCCCGACGCCACGGGGCGGCAGCAGGTGGCGCCCATCGAGGGTTCCCATTTCGTCGAGCCCGCGACGCTCGTCATCAAGGCGCTCGGCTTCGACCCGGAGGACATGCCCGCGATGTTCGACGAGCCCGCGCTCGCGGTGACGCGCTGGGGCACGCTCAAGGTGGATCACCGCACCATGATGACCGCCCTGCCCGGCGTCTTCGCCGGCGGGGACATCGTCCGCGGCGCCTCCCTCGTGGTCTGGGGCATCCGCGACGGGCGCGACGCGGCCGAGCGCATCGAGAGCTACGTGCGCGCCAAGGCGGCGCTGCCGCAGGCGGCCGAGTGACCGTCGCGCGGAACGGAGCGGCGTTGAGGGAGCACCGGCCATGACGGCCGCGCTCTCTCACGAGGACCAGCCATGATCCGCAAGACGCTCCCGCTCACCCTCCTGCTCGGCATGCTCGCCTTCGGCGCGGCGGCCCAGCCCGCCCGCCCCGACGCGGCCGCGCGCGCCGAGGCGATGGACGTGATCCGCACGCTCGACCTGCAATCCACCATGGAGCGCACGCTCGACGCGCTGCGGCCGTCCGTCGTGGAGCAGCTGCGCCGGGCCGGCGCCTCGGCCGAGGAGGCCGAGCGCGGCGCGGCCCATGTGGTGATGCCCGCCCTGCGCGCGGCGACGCCGCAGATGCTGCAGGGCATCGCCGACATCTGGGCGCGGCACTTCACCGCGGCCGAGCTGCGGGAGCTCCGCGGCTTCTACGACACGCCGGCGGGCCGCAAGTCCCTGGCGCTGACCCCCGTCATCGCCGTGGAGACCCAGGCGATGGTGCAGACCCTCATTCCCCGCATCGTGAGCGAGACGCTGGCCGCCAACCGCGCGGCGCTCCTCCGGCGGGGCACCCAACTCTAGTGAACCAGGACGCGACCATGACCCAAGCGTTGCCCCAGGCCGGCCTTCCCATGGAGTCCGGTTCCGAGTTCGCCGCCCGCTACGCCGAGGGCGCCGCGCTGCTCACGCAGCGCGCGCATCTCGACGTGACGGAGCACGACGCCTGCGGCGTGGGCCTGGTCGCGTCCCTCGACGGCAAGCCCTCCCGCGCCGTGGTCCAGGCGGGCATCGACGCGCTCAAGGCCGTCTGGCATCGCGGCGCCGTGGACGCCGACGGCAAGACCGGCGACGGCGCCGGCATCCACATAGAGATCAGCCCGGAATTCTTCGAGGAGGCCGTGCGCAACGGCGGCGACCGGGTGAAGCCCGGCCGCATCGCGGTGGGCCAGGTCTTCCTGCCCAAGACCGACCTCGGCGCGCAGGAGCGCTGCCGCACCATCGTCGAGACCGAGATCCTCAACGCCGGCTACGGCATCTATGGCTGGCGCCAGGTGCCGATCAACACGACGGTGATCGGGGAGAAGGCCAACGCCACCCGCCCCGAGATCGAGCAGATCCTGATCCACGACCCCGAGCAGCGCGACGCGGAGACGATGGAGCGCGACCTCTACGTCATCCGCCGCCGGATCGAGAAGCAGGCGATCGCGGCGCAGATCCCGGAACTCTACCTCTGCTCGCTCTCGAGCCGCTCGATCATCTACAAGGGGATGTTCCTGGCGGAAGCCCTGTCCGAATTCTACCCGGACCTGCAGGACCCGCGCTTCGTCAGCCGCTTCGCCATCTACCACCAGCGCTACAGCACCAACACCTTCCCGACCTGGCGCCTGGCGCAGCCCTTCCGGATGCTCGCCCACAATGGCGAGATCAACACGCTGCACGGCAACGTGAACTGGATGAAGGCGCACGAGACGCGCCTGTCGCACCCGCTGCTCGACGCCTATCTCGATGACATCAAGCCGGTGGTGCAGGCCGGCAACTCCGACACCGCCTGCCTCGACAACGTGTTCGAGCTGCTGGTGCGCGGCGGGCGCGACGCGCCCATGGCCAAGGCGATGCTGATCCCCGAGAGCCTCGGCAACAACGCCACCATGCCGGCGGCGCATCACGACCTGTTCCTCTACTGCAACGCCGTGATGGAGCCCTGGGACGGCCCGGCCGCCCTCTGCGCCACCGACGGCAACTGGGTGGTGGCGGGCCTCGACCGCAACGGGCTGCGGCCGCTGCGCTACACCGTGACCCAGTCCGGGCTGCTCATCGTGGGCTCCGAGACGGGGATGGTGAAGCTGCCGGAGGACGCGATCGCCGCGAAGGGCCGCGTCGGCCCGGGCCAGTGCATCGGCGTGGACCTCTCGACCGGCCGCCTGCACCTCGACACCGAGCTGAAGGACATGCTCGCCGCCCGCAAGCCCTTCGGCCAGTGGGTGAACCGGACGACGCGCATCGACGAGATCGTCAAGCGCTCGAACGGCGAGCCGTCGCAGATGACGGGCGAGGCGCTGCGCCGCAACCAGCTCGCCATGGGCTACACGCTGGAGGAGCTGGAGCAGATCCTGCACCCCATGGTGGAGGACGCGCAGGAGGCCGTGGGCTCGATGGGCGACGACACGCCCATCGCCGTGCTCTCCTCGCAGTATCGCGGGCTGCACCACTATTTCCGGCAGACCTTCAGCCAGGTCACCAACCCGCCGATCGACAGCCTGCGCGAGACGCGGGTGATGACGCTGCGCACCCGCCTCGGCAACCTGGGCAACATCCTCGACGAGGATCCGAGCCAGTGCGACATGCTGATGCTGGACAGCCCGGTCCTCTCCACCGCCGAGTTCACGGCGATGCGGGGCTACATGGGCTCCTCCGCCTGCGAGGTGGACTGCACCTTCCCCGTCGGCGAGGGCGAGGCCGGCCTCAAGCGCGCCATCGAGCGCGTCCGCCGCGAGGCGGAGGAGGGCGTGCGCTCCGGCTGCCAGCACGTCATCCTCACCGATGAGGCCCAGGGGCGGGAGCGCGCGGCGATCCCCATGATCCTGGCGGTGGGCGCGGTGCACACGCACCTCGTCCGCACCTCCCTGCGCACCTTCGTCAGCCTGAACGTGCGCTGCGCCGAGTGCCTCGACGTGCATTACTTCGCCGTGCTGATCGGCGCCGGGGCCACCACGGTGAACGCCTACCTCGCCGAGGCCTCGATCGCCGACCGGCATCGCCGCGGCCTGTTCGGGGAGGTGACGCTCGCCGAGGCCGTCGCGCGCTACAAGAAGGCGGTGGACAAGGGGCTGCTGAAGGTGATGTCCAAGATGGGCATCTCGGTCATCTCCTCCTATCGCGGCGGCATGAACTTCGAGGCGATCGGCCTCTCCCGCGCCCTGGTGACCGAATTCTTCCCGGGCGTGCCGTCCCGCATCTCCGGCATCGGCCTCAACGGCCTGGCGCGCCGGGTGCTGGAGCTGCACGAGCGCGCCTTCGGCAGCGACGTGATCGCCCTGCCGGTCGGCGGCCTCTACAAGCAGCGCCAGCGGGGCGAGGCGCACGCCTTCGGCGGCAGCCTCATCCACATGATGCAGAAGGCGGTCGAGACCGACAGCTACCAGCTCTTCAAGCGCTACACCGAGGCCGTGCGGAAGCAGGCGCCCGTCGCGCTGCGCGACCTGCTCGATTTCCGCAGCGACGGGGTGAAGCCCATCGCGCTGGAGGAGGTCGAGAGCGTCACCGAGATCCGCAAGCGCCTGGTCGCGCCCGGCATCTCCCTCGGCGCCCTCTCGCCCGAGGCGCATGAGACGCTGTCCATCGCCATGAACCGCATCGGCGCGCGCAGCGACAGCGGCGAAGGCGGCGAGGACCCCGAGCGCGCGAAGCCCCGCCCGAACGGCGACAACGCCAACAGCGCGATCAAGCAGATCGCCTCCGGCCGCTTCGGCGTCACGGCCGAGTACCTGAACAACTGCCGCGAGATCGAGATCAAGGTGGCCCAGGGCGCCAAGCCCGGGGAGGGCGGGCAGCTTCCGGGCTTCAAGGTCACGGGGCTGATCGCCAAGCTGCGCCACTCGACGCCCGGCGTCACGCTGATCTCGCCGCCGCCGCATCACGACATCTACTCGATCGAGGATCTGGCGCAGCTCATCTACGACCTGAAGCAGATCAACCCGGACGCGACGGTCTGCGTGAAGCTCGTGTCCCGCTCGGGCATCGGGACCATCGCGGCCGGCGTCGCCAAGGCCAAGGCGGATGCCATCCTCGTCTCCGGCCATTCGGGCGGCACGGGCGCGTCCCCCGTCACCTCCATCAAGTATGCGGGCCTTCCGTGGGAGATGGGCCTGAGCGAGACGCATCAGGTGCTGCTGCTGAACCGGCTGCGGCACCGGGTGAAGCTGCGGACCGATGGCGGACTCAAGACCGGGCGGGACGTGGTGATCGCCGCCATGCTCGGCGCCGAGGAGTTCGGCATCGGCACGGCGTCGCTCGTCGCCATGGGCTGCATCATGGTGCGGCAGTGCCACTCCAACACCTGCCCGGTCGGCGTCTGCACCCAGGACGAGGCGCTGCGCGCCAAGTTCACCGGCAGCCCCGAGAAGGTCATCGCCCTCTTCTCCTTCGTGGCGGAGGAGGTGCGCGAGATCCTGGCCTCCCTCGGCTTCCGCAAGCTCGAGGACGTGATCGGGCGGACCGACCTGCTGCGCCAGGTCAGCCGCGGCTCGGAGGACCTCGACGACCTCGACCTCAACCCGCTGCTGGTGAAGGCGGATGGCGGGCCCTTCCCGTCCTACTGCACCCTCGAGGGCCGGAACGAGGTGCCGGAGACGCTCGACGCCGACATGCTGCGCGACGCCGCGCCGCTGTTCGAGCGGGGCGAGAAGATGCAGCTCGCCTACAACATCCGGAACACGCACCGGGCGATCGGCACCAAGGTGTCGTCGAGGATCGTGCGGCAGTTCGGGATGACGGGGCTGCAGGACGGGCACCTGACCGTCCGGCTGCGCGGCTCGGCCGGCCAGTCGCTCGGCGCCTTCGGCGTGAAGGGGCTGCGGCTCGAGGTGCTGGGGGACGCCAACGACTATGTCGGCAAGGGGCTGTCGGGGGCGACGATCGTCGTCCGGCCGGCGCCGTCCTCCTCCCTCGTCTGGAGCGAGAACACGATCATCGGCAACACCTGCCTCTACGGCGCGACGGCAGGCGCCCTCTTCGCCGCCGGCCAGGCCGGGGAGCGCTTCGCCGTCCGCAACTCCGGCGCCATCACCGTCGTCGAGGGCACGGGTGCCAATGCCTGCGAGTACATGACGGGCGGCACGGTGGTGATCCTCGGCGCCGTGGGGGACAATTTCGGCGCCGGCTTCACCGGGGGACAGGCGTTCCTCTACGACGCCGACGACACCTTCGAGCGGCGCGTGAACAAGGACACGCTGCAATGGGGCCGCCTCGCCTCCGCCCATTGGGAGGGGGAGCTGAAGGCCCTGATCGAGCGCCACGTCCAGGAGACGGGCAGCCGCCACGCCGCCCGCATCCTGAACGACTGGGCGACGGAGCGGGACCGCTTCTGGCACGTCGTGCCGAAGGAGTACGCCAGGTACCTCCCGCGCCCGATGGCCGAGGTGGCCGCCGCGGCCGAGTGAGGGCCGGGCGGGGAGGGAGACCTCCCCGCCCCCATGACGCGGGCGCGGTTTTGCGGCAGGGTTCCCGCCATGGTCCAAGCCCCCACCGCACTCGCCCAATCCTGGACGCCCGCGCGCCCGCCGAGGAACGCGCCGCCCGTCCGCATCAACCTCTATTCCGACACCCAGACGCGCCCCTCGCCCGCCATGAAGGAGGCGATGTTCGCGGCCCCCGTCGGCGACGAGCAGCATGGCGACGACCCCACCGTGTGGGAGCTGTGCGACCGCATGGCCGCGCTCATGGGCAAGGAGGCCGCCGTCTTCCTGCCGTCGGGCACCATGTGCAACGTCATCGCCATCCTCACCCACTGCGCCAAGGGCGATGAGGTGCTGGCGCACGAAACCAGCCACATCCTGCACAGCGAGGGCGGCACGCATGCCGCGCTGACGGGCGTGCAGATCCATCCCCTCAAGGGGCCGCGCGGCCTGTTCACGGCCGATGACGTGCGCGCCGCGATCCGCCCGCGCACCCGCTACGCGCCGCCCCAGCGCCTGCTGGAGGTCGAGCAGACGGCCAATATCGGCGGCGGCGTGGTCTGGCCGCTCCAGCAGCTCACGGCTGTCACCGACGTGGCGCGGGAGCAGGGCTGGGCCACGCATATGGACGGCGCGCGGCTGATGAATGCCTGCGTCGCCGCCGGCATCGCGCCGGCCGAGATGGTCGCCGGCTTCGATTCCGTCTGGCTCGACTTCACCAAGGGGCTGGGCGCGCCGCTCGGCGCCGTGCTCTGCGGCTCGGCCGAGTTCATCTCCATGGCCTGGCGCTGGAAGCAGCGGCTCGGCGGCTCCATGCGGCAGGGCGGCGTCTGCGCGGCGGCCTGCCTCTACGCGCTCGACCACAACATCGAGCGCCTGGCCGAGGACCACGCGAACGCCAAGGCGCTGGCCCGCGGCCTCGCCCAGATCGAGGGCGTCGTGGTCGAGGAGCCGGACACCAACCTCGTCTTCTTCGACATCGGCGGCACGGGCGTCGCGGTCGAGGAGCTGCAGCGCCGGCTGCTGGCCGAGGGCATCATGGTCAGCGGCCTCGGCGGGCGGGTGCGGGCCTGCACCCATCTCGACGTCACGGCGGCGATGATCCCCGAGGCGGTGACCGCCATCCGCCGCGCGCTTGCCGCCTGACGGCCGCCGCCAGCGCCGCGGCGCGCGCGCCTTCCGCACCGGCCATGCCGGGGAGGCGGCGGCCGTCGCGGCCCTGCTGGCAGAGGGGTGGACCATCCTGGCTCGCAGGGCGCGCGGTCCCGCGGGCGAGATCGACATCATCGCCGCGAACGGCACCACCCTCATCTTCGTGGAGGTGAAGGCCCGCCCGTCCTTCCGGGAAGCGGCCTTCGCGCTCTCGGCCGCGCAGCAGCGCCGCCTCTACGCGGCGGGTGAGGCGTGGCTGGCGGCGAACCCGCAGCATGCGCGGGAGGAGACGCGGTTCGACGTCATCCTCGTCGCGGCGGATGGGGCGCTGCACCGCATCCGCGACGCGATCCGGTTCTGACGGGCGCGCCCTACCGCTGCCGCGGCACTTCCCCGCGCCGGACGTCGTCCAGCGCGCCCGTGGTGTTCCCGCGGCAGGCGCCGTTGCGCATCATGTCCTGGTAGCCGCGCGCCATGCCGGGGCAGGCGCGGACGAAGCCGGCGCGGCCGCCATCGCGGCTGCCCTGCACGTCGCGCACGAAGCGGTCCACCTCGGCGTAGGATTGTCGCTTCTCCTGCGCGTTCTTGGGCGAGACGGCGATGCAGGCGCGCCAGGCGATGACGGCCTGGTCGCAGGAGGGGACGCCGGTGTTGACGGGCGGCGATCCCGGCTGCGGCTGCGCGCGGGCGGTGACCGGGGCCGCGGCCAGCAGGGCCAGGATCAGCGGAACCGCGCGCATGGAAAGCCTCCCTCTCGTCGCGGGCAGGCTATCAAGCCAGGACGGCGCCGCAAGCGCCGGGTGCGCGGCGCCGGCGTCAGATCGCCGGCGCGACGACCTGCCGCCCGCCCAGCGTGCCGATCAGCGCCTCGACGCCGTAGGCCTCCCGCAGCGCGTCCACCGTGACGAGCGCCGCGGGGGGCGCGGGCCCGCGCGCGGCCCCGCCGGCGATGAGCAGCGCTTCGTCGGCCAGCAGCAGCGCGTGGTCGGGCTGATGCGTGGTCATCAGCACGGCGAGGCCGTCGCGTCGGGCGAGGGCGCGCACCTCCCGCAGCACTCGGGCCTGGTTGCCGAAATCGAGGCTCGCCGTCGGCTCGTCGAGGATGATGGCGCGCCCCTCCTGGGCAAGCGCCCGCGCGACGAGCACGAGCTGCCGCTCGCCGCCCGAGATCTCCGTCACCGGGCGGTCGGCCAGATGCGCGATGCCGAGCCGCGCCAGCGCCGCCTCCGCCGCCATCATGTCGGCGCGGCCCGGCGCGGCGAGCAGCGGCAGCCGGGCGGCGCGGCCCATCGCCACCACCTCGCGCGCCGGATAGGCGAAGCCGCCCGCGCCGGCCTGAGGGACATAGGCGAGGCGCAGCGCGACCTCCCGCCGCGACCAGTCCGCGAGGCGGCGCCCCGCCAGCGTCACCTCGCCGCCGAGGGCGGGCAGCAGCCCGAGCAGCGTGCGCAGCAGCGTCGTCTTGCCGCCGCCATTGGGGCCGAGCAGGCAGGTGATCCGGCCCGGCCGCAGCGCGAGCGAGACATCGGGCACGACCACCCGGCGCCCGTGGCCGACCGACAGGCCGCGCGCGGCGAGGACGGGCGCCTCGCTCATCCGCGGCGGCCCCGCGCCAGCAGCCAGAGGAAGAGCGGCGTGCCCAGCACCGCCGTCAGCACGCCGAGCGGCAGTTCGGTCCGGCCCATGGTCCGCGCGAGCGTGTCCACCGCGAGGAGGAAGGCCGCGCCGAGCAGCATGGAGAGCGGGATGAGCCGCCGCAGGTCCGGGCCGCCCAGCAGCCGCGCCATGTGCGGCACGACGAGGCCGATCCAGCCCACCGCCCCCGCCAGCGCCGTGACGGCGGCGGTCGCGAGCGTCGCCCCGGTCACCGCGGCGCCGCGCAGCCAGGCGGTGCTGGCGCCGAGCGCCCGCGCCTCGTCCTCGCCCAGGGTGAGCAGGTTCAGCCGCCAGCGGAGCAGGACCAGCAGCAGCAGCCCGGCGAGCGCGGGCGGCGCGGCGGCCAGCACGTCGCCCCGCGTCGCGGCGGAGAGCGAGCCGAGCAGCCAGAAGGTGATGGCGGGCAACTGGTTGTAGGGATCGGCCAGCGCCTTCAGCAGGCTGATCGCGGCACCCACGAGCGAACCGAGCGCGATGCCGGCGAGGATGAGCAGCAGCATCGGCTCGCCCCGGCCGCGCACCAGGGCGGCGAGGGCCGCGACGCCCGCCACGGCGGCGATGCCGCCCGCGAAGGCCATGCCCTGCACCGCCGCGACCGGCAGGCCGAGGAAGATGCCGAGCACCGCGCCGAGCGAGGCGCCGGCCGAGACGCCGAGCAGGTCGGGCGAGGCGAGGGGGTTGCGGAACATGCCCTGGAAGGCCGCGCCCGCCCCGGCGAGCGCCGCGCCCACCAGCAGCGCCGCCAGCACGCGCGGCAGGCGGATGTTCCAGAAGACGATGGCGGCCGGGCCCGCCTCCGCGCCCGAGAGGATGGCGGGAAGCTGCGCCGGCGCGATCGGGAAGCGCCCGACGGCGAGGGCGCCCAGCAGCGCGGCCGCCAGCGCCGCGGCCGCGACGGACCAGGCGAGCGGACCCCTCACGGCGGCGCCATCATCGCGGCGCCTTCATCGCGGGAGCGCGTTGCGCAGCAGCGCCTCGACCTGCGCGGGCTCGGGTCGGCGATGGTAGAAGAGGGCGTGGAAATCGGCGACGCGCCGCGCCAGCCCCTCCGCCGGGGCGGCGCCCCACAGCACCGGCAGCCAGATGAGGCCGAGCAGCCGGTTGACCGAGGGCGGGAAATCCACCCAGCCGAAGGGCAGGAACGGCGCCAGCGCCAGCCGCCGCGCGCGCACGGCGGGCACGGCCGACCACAGCGGGTCGCGCCGGGCGAAGTCGGGGAAGTCCGGATGGATGCCGATCACCCAGTCGGGGTTCCAGGCCAGGACCTGCTCCATCGAGATGGGCGACAGCCCGCCCGGCCCGAGGCCCCGCGCCGCGACATTCTCCGCGCCCGCGAATTCGAGGATCTCGGTGTTGATCGAGCCCTGAAGCCCGGTCTCCAGCCCGCGCGGGCCGCGGACGTACAGCACGCGCGGGCGGCGGCCCGCGAGGCGCTGGGCCGTCGCCTGGGCTTCGGCGATGATGCCCTCGGCGAGGTCGGCGCGCGCCTCGGCCGCCTTCTCGCGCTCCAGGATCTCGCCCAGGCGGCGATAGGTCTCGGGGATGCGGGGCAGGGCGCCGTCGAACAGCAGCGCGGGCAGGCCGGTCTGTTCCTGGACGCGCTCGGCGAGGGAAACGAAGGTGCCGCGCACGGCGCCGTAGTCGAGCACGAGATCCGGCCGGTGGCGGAGCACCTGCTCGATGTTGGCGGTGTTGTCGCGGCCGGTCAGGCGGCCGATCTCCGGCAGCTCCGCCGCGCGGGTGTCGAGGAAGGCGGCCTCCGCCGGAGAGGGCGGGCGCGCCGGCCAGCCGAGCAGCGCGTCGGGTGCGAGGGTGTAGAGCAGGATGGCCGCGGGCGGTCCGGCGGGCAGGACGCGCGCCACCTTGCCGGGCAGCCTGACCGTGCGGCCGGCGCCGTCCCGCGCCTCGCGGGCCGCGGCGGCCGCGGGCAGGAGGAGGGGCGCGGAGAGGAGGGCGCGGCGCCGCATCGGGTCAGCCGCGCTTGCCCACCATCACGTCGGAGGCCTTGATGACGGCCACCGCCGCGTCGCCCACCGCGAGGCCGAGATCCTCCACCGCCTCGTTGGTGATGGCGGCGGTGACGAGGGCGCCGCCCGGCAGCTCGATCCGGACATGGGCGGTCGTCGCGCCCCGCTCGACCGCGACGACGCGGCCTTCGAGCTGGTTTCGGGCGGAGAGCTTCATCGCGAGGATCCTTCGAGCGGCAGGCCCGGCGCATCGAATCCGTGCCGGGCGAGGATCATCTGGCCCTCCGGCGACAGGACGAACAGGGCCAGCCGCGCGGCTTCCGGGCGATCGGCGAGCACGACCAGCCCGTAATCGGCGCCCACCGCGAGCGACGCCGGCAGCTCCACCTGGCCGAGCCGCGGATCGGCGCGCCGGGCGAGCACCGCGTTGGTGCAGTAGGTGAGGAACAGGTCGGCCGCGTCGCGCTCGAACTGCCAGGCGTAGAGGTCCCGTCCGGCGGGTGGGCGGGCGCTGTCGGCTGCCCCGGTGAGCCGGAGCGCCTTGCCCTCGAGCGCGGCGCGCGCGCCGGGGCGGATGGCCTCGGCGCGGGCGAAGGCGGCGAAGGCGTAATCCCCCGCCGGGTCGGCGCCCGGCGTCGAGGTGCCCAGGCGCCGCGCCGGGTCCAGCATGGCGTCGAGCAGCGTCTCCGGCGTCAGCGCCAGGCCGGGGCGCGTGATGGCGCAGAGCCGGTTGCGGGCTAAGAGGACCGTGGGCCGGCCGCGCGCCGTGCCGATCGCGCGCGGATGGTCCATGTTCGCGCTGGCGAAGACCTCGAAGCCCTCGCCGCCGGCGATGCGCTGCCGCAGCAGGCCGGAGGGGGCGTAGGTCTCGGCGACGGGCGCGCCGCCCGCCGCGGCCGAGAAGGCGGCCGCCACCTCGGACAGCGCCGCCCGCAGGCTGCCGGCCGCGGCCAGCCGCACCGGCTCGGCCGAGCCGGTGCCGCTCGCCGCGACCGTCAGCAGCGCCGCCATCAGCACCGCGCGGATCAGGCCGGGTCGCGTCATCGTCACGATCCGGGCGCCGGCTCGGGCCGGTCGGCGTTGGGGAAGAACAGCTGGTCCCCGTTGATGCGGTAGGCGGCGATGGCGGCCTGCCCGGCCGGCGAGACGATCCAGTCGGCGAAGCGGCGCGCGCCGGCCGCGTTCACATGCGGGTGGCGCTGCGGGTTCACCGGGATGACGCCGTACTGGTTGAACAGGCGCTCGTCGCCTTCGACCAGCACCCGCAGCTCCTGCCGGTTGCGGAAGGAGAGCCAGGTGCCGCGGTCCGCCAGGATGTAGGCGTTCTGCGCCGCCGCGGTGTTGAGCGCCGGGCCCATGCCCTGGCCGACCTCGCGATACCACTGGCCACGGCCCGCGACGGGGTCCGCCCCCGCGGCCTGCCACAGCCGCAGCTCGGCGGCATGCGTGCCGGAGCGGTCGCCGCGGCTGACGAAGGCGGCGCGGCTGTCCGCGATCCGGCGCAGCGCCGCCGGGGCGTCGCGGCCGCCCGCGATCCCGGCCGGGTCGGCGGCCGGGCCGATGATCACGAAGTCGTTGAACATGACGTGCCGGCGCTCCGTGCCGAAGCCTTCGGCGACGAACCGCTCCTCCGCCGCGCGGTCATGGACGAACACCACATCGGCATCGCCCCGGCGCCCGACATCGAGCGCCTGGCCGGTGCCGAGCGCGACGACGCGGACCGGGATGCCCGTCTCCCGCGTGAAGATCGGCAGGATGTGGCCGAACAGGCCGGATTGCTCCGTGCTCGTCGTGCTGCTGACGGTGATCGGGCGCTCCTGCGCCGACACGGCGACGGGGGCGAGGAGCAGCAGGGCAAGAAGGCTGCGGCGGAACATGGTTGGGGTCACTCCAGGATGTCGCCGCGCAGGAAGGCCTGGGCCTCGGGGCTGCGCGGGCAGGTGAAGAACTCGGCGGCGGGGGCGTGCTCGGCGACGCGGCCGCGGTGGAGCATGAGCACCTCGCCCGCGAGGCGGCGGGCCTGGTGCAGGTCATGCGTCGTCATCACGACCTTGGTGCCGCGCGCGGCGATGCCGGCGACGATCTCCTCGACGGCGCGGGTGGCCGCGGGGTCGAGGCTCGCGCTCGGCTCGTCGAGGAAGAGGATCGCGGGGTGGAGGGCGATGGCGCGGGCGAGCGCCACGCGCTGCTGCTCCCCGCCCGAGAGGCGGCGGGCGGGGCGGTCGTGAAGGTGAGGCAGGCCGACGGCGTCGAGCGCGGCGGCGATCCGCGCCGGCCGCTCGTCGCGCCCGATCCCGGCGAGGGAGAGCGCGTGGGCGAGGTTGTCGCCCACGCTCCGGCGCAGCATGACCGGGCGCTGGAACAGCATGGCCTGCCGCGCGGGCGCGGACCATCGGACGGCGCCCTCGGTGGGGCGGAGCAGCCCGTGCAGCAGCCGCAGGAGGGTGGACTTGCCCGAGCCGTTCGGCCCGACGACGAGGCAGGGGGGGCCGTCGCGCAGCGCGAAGGTGACGCCGTCGAGCACGCGCACGCCGCCCGCCGTGAAGCCCAGGCCCTGGACCGAGAGGGGCAGGGGAGACGGCAGGCCGTGCATCACCCGAGCCTCCGCGCCGCCCACTCGCGCAGGAGCTGCGCGGCGGCGTTGACCGTCAGCACGATCGCCATCAGCACCATCCCGAGGGCGAGCGCGAGCGGCAGGTCGCCCTTCGAGGTCTCGAGGGCGATGGCCGTCGTCATCACGCGGGTGAAGCCCTCGATGTTGCCGCCGACGATCATGACGGCGCCGACCTCGGCGCTGGCGCGGCCGAAGCCCGCGAGCAGGACGGTGAGCAGCGCGATGCGCCCGTCCCACAGCAGGGTCGGCACCGCCCGCAGCGCGGAGGAGCCGAGGGAGCGGAGCTGCTCGGCATAGTCCTCCCACATGGATTCCAGCACCTGGCGGGCGAGGGCGGCGACGATGGGGGTGATGAGCACCGCCTGGGCGACGACCATGGCGGTGGGGGTGAAGAGCAGCCCCCACGACCCGAGCGGGCCGGAGCGCGAGAGCAGCAGGTAGATCAGCAAGCCGGCGACGACCGGCGGCAGCCCCATCAGCGCGTTCAGCGCGACGATCACCGTCTGCCGCCCCGGGAAGCGCGCGACCGCGAGGAGCGCGCCGAGCGGAAGGCCGAGCGCGGCCGCCACCAGCACCGCCGTGAGCGAGACACGGAGCGAGAGGGCGACGATCCGGGTCAGCGCCGCGTCGCCCGCGAGGACGAGGCCGAGCGCCAGCCCGAAGGCTTCGGAGAGGCCGGGCACGGCGCGGGAGTTAGGGCCGGCATGACGCGGCGTCCATCTGGGCTATGGTGCAGCACCTGCCGGAAGATGCCGCCGTATGCCGACCGATCTCTGGACCCTGCCCGAAGCCGCCGCCTTCCTCCGCCTCTCGCCCCGCGCCCTCTACGCCCTGGCGCGGGAGGGGCGGGTGCCGGCGGCGCTGCTCGGCGGGAAGTGGCTGTTCCCGGAGGAGGCGCTGCGCCGCTGGCTGCTCGCCCAGGCCGAGGCCGCCGCGCCGGTCCGGCCGCCCATCCTGGCGGGCAGCCACGACCCGCTGCTGGAATGGGCGGTGCGGCAATCGGGCTGCGGCCTCGCGCTGCGGGCGGGCGGCAGCCTCGATGGGCTGGACGCGCTGGGGGCGGGGCAGGCGGTGGCGGCGGCGCTGCATGTGCGGGATCCGGACAGCGGCGCCTGGAACGAGCCCGCGGTGCGGTCGGCGCTGCCCGGCGCGCCGCTGGTGGGGCTGGTCTGGGCCTGGCGCGAGCAGGGGCTGATCCTGCCGGCCGGCAATCCCCTGGGGCTGACGATGGTGCGGGATCTGGCGCGGCCGGGGCTGCGCGTCGTCGGGCGGCAGCCGCGCGCGGGCTCGCATGTGCTGCTGCTGCACTTGCTGTCGGAGGCCGGGCTGCGCCTCGACCAGGTGGGCTTCCTGCCGCAGCCGGCGCTGGCGGAGGACGAGGTCGCGGCGGCGGTGGCGGAGGGCCGGGCCGATGCCGGCTTCGGCGTGCGGGCCGAGGCGTCGCTCCGCGGCCTCGCCTTCGTGCCGCTGGCGCGGGAGCGCTTCGACCTCGTGCTCCATCGCCGCGACGCCTTCGAGCCGGCGGTGCAGCGGTTGCTGGCCTTCGCGCGCGGCGGCGATTTCGCGGCGCGCGCGGCGCGGATGGGCGGCTACGAGGTGGGCGCCACCGGGACGGTGGCGTTCAACCTATGACGCGTCGCCGCGAAGCCGCTGCGCGGCTTCGCGGGGGGCGCTCGGCGTCCGGCGGCTGGCGCGCGTCCGCGCCCACGTCCTGCGGTCCCGGGACCGGCGCCGTTCCGGTTAGGCGTGAGGGTCGGCCGCCGATCGGCCTGCGCGTCAGGCCGGCGGCTCCGCCCCCACCTGGTCCACGATGCGGCGGTAATGCTCGGGCCGGCGATGGGCGGCGAAGTTGAACATCTTCTCCTTGCCCTGCCGGCAGGCGTCGAGGTCGCATTCCGCCAGGATCACCTCGTCGCCGAGCGTCTTCGCCTGGGCGACGATCACGCCGTCCGGGCTGACGATGACGCTGCCGCCGATGAGGCCCGAGCCGTCCTCGGTCCCGGCCTTGGCCACGCTGACCGCCCAGGTCGCGTTCATGTAGGCGTTGGCCTGGGCCGCGAGGGTCGAGTGGAAGGTGCGGATGTCCTCGCTCTCGGTCGTGCCGCCATTGGGGTCGTAGGCGGCGGAGTTGTAGCCCATCAGCATGAGCTCCACGCCCTGCAGACCGTAGCAGCGCCACGCCTCCGGCCAGCGGCGGTCGTTGCAGACGAGCATGCCCATGATGGCGCGGTGCCACTCGGTCGGGCCGCAGAAGGCGGGGAAGCCCAGGTCGCCATATTCGAAGTAGCGCTTCTCGAGCTGCTGGAAGCGGTCGCCCTGGCGCGGCTCGACCGAGCCCGGGAGGTGGACCTTGCGGTACTTCCCGATGATCGCGCCGTCGGGCCCGACGGTGATGGCCGTGTTGAAGCGCCTGCCGTCCGCCGCGCGCTCGGCATAGCCCAGGTAGAAGCCCACCTTCAGCTCCTTCGCGCGGGCGAACAGCGCCGCGCAGGCGGCGTTCGGCATCGCGCGCTCGAAATAGGCGTCGAGCTCGGCCTCGGAGAGGAGCCAGCGCGGGAAGAAGGTGGTCAGCGCGAGCTCGGGGAAGACGACGAGCTGCGCGCCATCCTTCGCCGCGCTCTCCAGCAGGGCGATCAGACGGTCGAGCGTGTGGGCGCGGGTGTCGGCGCGCTGGATGGGGCCGGTCTGGGCGCCGGCGAGCACGAGGGTGCGGGGCATAGGGTTCGATACCACCGATGCGGAGACGTGCTAGGGTAAGGCGTTTCCTTACCTTATATGGCCGCCCCATGCCGACGCTGACCAGCCGCATCACCGCCAAGGGACAGACCACGGTTCCCCGCGCCGTGCGCGAGCGGTTGCGCCTGCGGCCGGGCGACAGCGTGGCCTATGTCGAGGAAGGTGGTCGCATCGTCCTCGTGAAGTCTGGCGGGGACGCCGCCGAGGATCCTTTCGCCGCCTTTGGCGAATGGGGATCGGACGCCGATGCGAAGGGTTACGCCAAGCTGTGACGGCCGTGTGGGACATCGTGCGTGTCCCCTTTCCCCATGCGGACCGGCCGGCGCGCTCCTTCCGGCCGGCGCTGGTGGTTGCCACGCCGGAAGCGGGCGCCGCGCCGCCCGTCGTCTGGGTGCTGATGATCACGGCTGCGGACAACCCGCCCTGGCCAGCCGACGTGCTCGTGGCGCCGAAGCCCGGAAATGGCTTGCCGATTCCGTCGCGCGTGCGGGTGGCGAAAATCGCCACGGTGAATGCGACGCAGGTGGAGCGGATCGGACGGCTCGGTGCCGCCGAGCGGACCAAGGTGGCCGCAGGGCTGCGCTCCGTCATGGCCGAAATCGTCGGCTGAAGCCTGATGCCGCACGCCTGGTGGGCTGCATCCCGCCCTTCGCGGTTTCGCCGGCGCGGCTCCTCCTCTAGGAGGCGCCGCATGGACAACAACACCGCGACCCGGCCGCGCAGCCGGCTGAAGGGCGACGCCTATCGCGCCTTCGAGGCCCTGCCGGCCGAGGTGCGCCGCGCGCTCCAGGAATCGCTGGTGGATTGGTGCCCGCTGCGCGCCCGCGAATGGTATCTCGACCTGCGGAACCGCGACGGGCTGCGGGAGGCCCAGGCGGCGACCTACCTGGTCGAGACCATCCGGCGCCTCGACCAGGCGGAGGTGGTGGCCTTCGCGCGGAGCTGGCCGAAGGGCGTGGCCGCCTATCCGCATCTCGCGGCCGGGGCGACGCTCCAGGCCTATGCCGGGCCCGAGGGGATCCCGGCGGCGAGGCCGGTCGCGCTGCCTCCGCCGCCGCGGCCCGCCAAGCCGAAGCCGGCCGCCAAGCCGCCGGCGAAGCGCGCGAAGCGGCCGGGGAAGCGCGCCGCCGGCCGCCGCCGGCGCTGATCAGCCCACGAAGCTCTCGCGGTGCTGGCGCTTCACGAAGCGGCCGGTGCCGGGCTTCGCCAGGACCTCCGTCCCGTTCCAGATCTGCGCGCCGCGCAGATAGGTGCCGACGACGCGGCCCCGCATCTCCCGCCCGTCATAGGGCGACCAGCGCGCATCCTCGCGGTCCCGGATGTCGCGCGCGTCGAAGGCGAAGCGGCCGCGCTCCATCACCACGAGGTCGGCGTCGCAGCCGACGCGGATGGCGCCCTTCTTCGGGAACAGGCCGTGGAACCGCGCCGGGCGCTCGGCGCAGAGCAGCGCCATGAGGGTGGGCGACAGGCCCCGCTCCTCCAGCAGGGAGTACATCAGCGGCGCGAAGGACTGCATGCCGGTGAGGCCGGCGCCGACGGCGAAGATGTCCCCCTTGTAGATCTTGCGGTCGCGCGGCCAGGGGGCGTGGTCGGTCGAGACATAGGCGACCTTGCCGGCGGCGACGCTGCCCCACATGCGCTCCACCTCCTCCGCCGTGCGGAAGGGCGGGTTGCACTTCCCGAAGCCCTCGAGGCGGACGATGTCCTCCTCGGTCATGCAGAGATACTGGATGCAGGCCTCGCCCGAGGTCCGCGCGCCCTGGTTGCGGTAGATTTCCGCCAGGTCGAAGCCGCGCGCCAGCGAGGAGTGGGCGATGTGGACGTGGCAGCCCGTCTCCAGCGCCATCTCGAAGATCTCGAGGTCGGCCATGCTCTCGGTGATGGGCGGGCGGGTGCGGCAATGCATGATGGGGTGGGTCTCGCCGGCGGCCTTGGCCTGCTCGGTGAGCTTCACCACCAGCTCCTGGTCCTCGTTGTGGATCGCGACCATCAGGTTGGTCTTCGCAATCTCCCCGAAGGCGCGGAGCATCGTGGGGTGGTCGATGCGGGGGAAGCGGACCGGGTCGTACTCGTAGGTGGACAGCTTGAAGGAGCAGACGCCGCCCTCCACGAGGCCCGCGATGTCCTCCACGTTCCCGTCCTTCCGGATGGTGCCGTAGAGCGCGATGTCCACGTGGCTGAGCCGTTCCACATGCGCGATCTTGTCGCGCAGGATCGCGGCGTCGGTGACGGGCTTCGGCACGTCGTAGGGCATGTCCACGCAGGTGGTGACGCCGCCGGCGGCGGCCGACATGGAGGCGCCCTCGATCCCCGGCCAGCCGGTCGAGCTGCTGGTGTGCATGTGCCCGTCCACGAGGCCCGGGAAGATCAGCTTGCCGGAATGATCCTGGAGCTTCGCGGCCGGCGGCGGCGCGCCCTGGCCGATGGCGGCGATGGCCTCGCCGCGGATGGCGACGTAGCCGCCCTCCAGCACGCGGTCCGACAGGACCAGATCGCCCGTGACCACCACATCGAACTGCATCGCGCTTCGCCCCTCCACTCGGTTCGGGCGGAGGCTAGGCGGCGCGGCGGGGCGCGTGAAGCCGTGCGACCGCCGGTGCTATGCTGGTCGGGAGGGCAGGAGGATGCGATGCGCCAGTGGTGGCGCTGGGGAGCGGTGGTGGCTCCGCTGCTGGCGATGCCCGCCGCGGCCGAGACGCCCATGCGGCCTGAGCGGCACCCCGACCATTGGCGCATGGTGCTGCGCGGCATCACGCTGCACCTCCCGCACGCCTACACCGAGACGGTTTTCGGCAGCGACGGGTTCCGCATCGTGCTGTTCGCGAGCGATGGGCGACCCTACAACCGACAGACCGATCCGTTCGGCCAGCGCCAGCGGCGCCCGCGAGGACATGTTTGAACCGCGGGAGCCTCGGCGCGCGCTCGACGGCCCGCCCCTGCCCGAGGCCATCTTCTGCCAGTCGGCCCGCGCCCCGATGGTGCTGAGGCGCCAACCGGGCGAGCGGTCGTGGCTTCGCTGCGAATGGATGCTGGTGTGGCGCGACCTCGAGGTCTCCATGCTCCTCGACCGACGCCACCTCGCGGACTGGCAGGGCCTCCGGGACCGCTTTCTCGCGCTGCTGGACAGCTTCGTGGTGGACGGCCCCGCCGAGGCCGGCCCGCCGCCCGGCCCCTGGTTGGACCGCTGATCAGCCCAGGGCCCGCGCCACGTCCGTCTCAGCGAAGTCCCCGCCCTTGAACAGCAGTGTCGCGTCCAGCGACTTCGCCAGGGCGTAGGCGGCGCAGTCAGCCAGGTTCAGCCGCGCACGGGGGTGGATGCCCTTGCCGTAGCGGGCATAGGCATCGGCCGCTTGGCCGGCCATGCGCTCATCGAAGGGGACGACCTGGGTCGCCCCCTCCCGCAGCAGCGTATCGGCTTCGATCAGCTGAGGGACACCACCCCGCCGCAGCAGGACGACACGCAGTTCGAACAGCGTCATCGCGGAGATGAACACGGCATCGGCCCGCGACCACGTGTCCCGCAGGGCCACACCCTCAGGCTCCTGCTGGAGGATCGCGATGACGGCGGAGGTGTCGAGGACGATCCTCACTCGCTCCACAACTCGTCGCGGATTTCGCGCCAAGGCCGCGCGTCATGCAGCGGAAGGGCCTGGAAGCGCTCGATAGCCGCCTGCATGCCCGCCAGGTTCGGACGGCGAGGCGCCTGCTCGGCCAGCTTCCGCCGCACCAGCGCGTCCGGCGTCTCGCCCGTGCGGGCGGCCTGCTCGGCGATCAGCTTCTCGGTCTCGGGCGACAGCAATCCCATGGCCTGATCTTAACGCGCCTGGCCCGCCCCTTGCCACCGCGGAAGCGGCCCCCGCCTTGGCGCAAGGCCCGGCCGCCGCTAACCATCCCGGAACACGAAGCCGAGAGAGAGGAAGGCGCCCCATGCAGTTGCACGCCGTGAAGGTCCACCCGTCCAAGGCGCTGCTCAAGCGCGAGGACCAGCTCGCCTGGAAGATCGCGGGCGTCGCGACGGACAAGGTGCCCGTCCAGAAGGACGTGCAGGAGATGATCATCAACCGGATCATCGACAACGCCTCGGTCGCCATCGCCGCCATCAACCGCCGCCCGGTCGTCTCCGCCCGCGGCATGGCGCTCGGCCACAGGAAGAAGGACGGCGGCGCGACGGTCTTCGGGATGCCGGCGGGCGTCACCGTCTCCCCCGAATGGGCCGCCTGGGCCAACGGCACGGCGGTGCGCGAGCTCGACATGCACGACACCTTCCTGGCGGCCGACTACTCCCACCCCGGGGACAACATCCCGCCCGTGCTCGCCGTCGCCCAGGCGATGGGCCGCTCCGGCAAGGACCTCATCCGCGGCCTCGCCACGGCCTACGAGATCCATATCGACCTGGTGCGGGCGATCTGCCTGCACGAGCACAAGGTGGACCACATCGCCCATCTCTGCCCGGCCGCGGCCGCCGGCATCGGCAGCCTGCTCGGCCTCAAGCAGGAGGTGATCTTCCAATCCGTCCAGCAGGCGCTGCACACCTCCATCTCCTTCCGGCAGAGCCGCAAGGGCGAGATCTCCTCCTGGAAGGCCTACGCCCCGGCCCATGCCGGCAAGCTGGCCGTGGAAGCCGTGGACCGCTGCATGCGCGGGGAAGGCGCGCCGTCCCCGATCTACGAGGGCGAGGACAGCGTGATCGCCTGGGTGCTCTCCGGCCGGACGCAGGCCGACAGCAAGGGCCGCGCCACGGTCTACGACCCCACCTATTATAATGTGCCGCTGCCCGGCACGGGCGAGCCGAAGCGCGCCATCCTCGACAGCTACACGAAGGAGCACTCGGCCGAGTACCAGAGCCAGGCGCTCATCGACCTGGCCTTCCGGATGCGGACCCAGATCAAGGATTTCGACGCGATCGAGAAGATCGTGATCCACACCTCCCACCACACCCATTACGTGATCGGGACGGGTGCGAACGACCCGCAGAAGATGGACCCCAAGGCGAGCCGCGAGACGCTCGACCACTCGATCATGTACATCTTCGCCGTCGCCTTGCAGGACGGGCGCTGGCACCACGTGGACAGCTACACGCCGGGCCGCGCCGGCCGCGCCGACACCGTCCGCCTCTGGCACAAGATCGAGACGCGGGAGGATCCGGAGTGGACGGCCAAGTACCACTCCCGCGATCCGGAGACGCTGGCCTTCGGCGGCCGCGTCGAGATCCTGTTCAAGGACGGCACGAAGCTGGTGGATGAGCTGGGCGTCGCCAACGCCCACCCGCGCGGCGCCCGCCCCTTCGGGCGGGAGCAGTATGTGGGGAAATTCCTGACGCTGACGGACGGGATCATCTCGACCCGCGAGGCGAACCGCTTCCTCGAGGCGGTGCAGAACCTGGCGAAGCTCTCCGCCGGGGAGCTGTCGGCGCTCAACGTCGCCCTGCCGCGCGGCGCGCTCAGCGAGAGCAAGCCGGGCATCTTCTGACCGGCGGCGGCGGGGAGGGTGGCCCTTCCCCGCCGCGCCGACCGCCCGGCGCCGCGGCTACGGGGCCAGCGGGAAGCGCAGCGAGAAGCTCGTCCCCCGCGGCGTGGCGTCACGCTCGACCTCCCCGCCCAACTGCCTGGCGAGCTGCGCGAGCAGCCCGGCGCCCTCGCCCCCAGTCGCTTCGCGCGCGGCGGCGCGGGTGGGATCCATGCCCCTTCCGTCATCGGCGACGCGGAGGACGGCTTCGGCCAGCGCCGCGTCCCGCTGGAGCGTGACGCGAACCGGCCCCTCCTGCTGGTCGGGGTAGGCGTGTTTCGCCGCGTTCGTCACCAGCTCGTTCACCACGAGGCCGAGGGCCACGGCCTTCTCGAAGGGGAGGTCGCACGGCTCGAGCGCGGACTGGATGACGATGCGGCCGGCGAAGCTCAGCTCCAGGCTGCCGATGAGCGCCGCCAGATAGCCCGCCGCGTCGGTCGCCTGCGCGCCGGCGAGGCCGCGCTCCTCGACGACCGCGAGGCGGTCCTGCGCGAGGGCGATCGCCGCGACGCGCTGCGTCACCGCGCCGAGCAGGGCGGCAGCGGCGGGGTTCGGCTCGCGGTCGGCCTGCCGTCGCGCCCGCGCCAGCATCGCGACGACGATGGCGAGGTTGTTCTTGCTGCGATGCTGGAGCTCCCGCAGGAGGATGGAACGCCGCTCGGCCCGCACGGCCTCGGCGGCGGCTTCCGCCTCGCTCCGTTCCGTCGCCGCGCGGTGCTGCAGCGCACCGGCCAGCAGCGCGGCCAGGGTCTCCAGGAAGTCGGTGTCCGCCTCGTCGAAATGCCCGGGCTCCTCGCTATCGGCCTCCAGCACGCCCCAGGTGACGCCGTCGAAGCTGATCGGGACGTTCAGCAGCGCGACGATCCCGTGCTCCACCAGCACGGGGTGCGGGCGGAAATCGGGGTGCTCGCGCAGGTCTTGGACCAGCACCGGCTCTCCGGTCTGGACCGCGCGGCCCGGCGCCGAGGCCGGGTCGGTCGGGAAGCGCGCCAGCCCGACGACGCCCGCGCGCCAGCCCGTGCCGGCCTCGCAGAGCAGGTCCCCGTGCTCGACGCGGTAGCGCATGATCTTGGTGTGCCCCACGCCGGTCGCCCGCGCGGCCTGCACGGCGGCGCGCCGCAGGAGGGCGGGCACGTCGCCCTCCACCAGGGCGATGCGGCCGAAATCGCGCAGGATGCGCGCGTGAAGACGGAGCCTCGGCTCGGCGGGAGGAGGGGGCATGCCCCCTGCAACACCCGACGCGCGCCGCGGTTCGGCGCCGCGCCCCGCTTGCCGCATCGCAGCGCGCGCCTAAGCTGCGCCGCACAACGAAACAGGGGAAGGACCGCCATGTCCGATCAAGTCGAGGTCCGGAAGGGCCTCGTCGGCGTCTATGCCGACACCTCCAGCGTCTCGAAGGTGATGCCGGAGACGAACAGCCTCACCTACCGGGGCTACGCCGTGCAGGACCTCTGCGAGGAATGCGGCTGGGACGAGGTCGCCTACCTCCTCTGGCACGGGGAGCTGCCGACGGCCGCGCAGCTCGAAGCCTTCCGCGCCGAGGAGAAGGCCAACCGGGAGCTGTCGCCGGCGCTCCTCGGCGTGATCGGCGCCTATCCGCGCGACGCCCACCCGATGGACATGATCCGCACCTCGATCAGCTTCATGGGCCTCGAGGACCCCGAGACCGCCGACATCTCGGATGCGGCGCAGCGCCGCAAGGCCATGCGGATCTTCGCCAAGGCCCCCACCTCCGTGGCCGCCGCCGCGCGGCACGCCAAGGGCCAGCCCGTCATCGCGCCCGACCGCTCGCTCTCCTGGTCGGAGAACTTCTTCCACATGGTCTTCGGCAAGGTGCCGCAGCCCGAGGTGATCAAGGCCTTCGAGGTCTCGATGATCCTCTACGCCGAGCACACCTTCAACGCCTCCACCTTCACGGCGCGCACCGTCACCTCGACCATGGCGGACATCCACGGCGCCATCACCGCCGGCATCGCGGCGCTGAAGGGGCCGCTCCACGGCGGCGCCAACGAGGCGGTGATGCACATGCTGAAGGAGATCCCGTCGCCCGAGGCCGCGCCCGCCTGGCTCGAGAGCCGGTTCGACCACAAGGCGCTGGTCATGGGCTTCGGCCACCGGGTCTACAAGAACGGCGACAGCCGCGTGCCCACCATGAAGAAGTACGCCGAGATCATGGCCGAGGTGGTGGGGGACAAGCGGTGGATGAACACCTCCGCCGTGCTGGCGGAGATCATGCTCCGGCGGAAGAACATCCACCCCAACCTCGATTTCCCGGCGGGGCCCGCCTACTACCTGATGGGCTTCGACATCCCGCTCTTCACGCCGATCTTCGTGATGAGCCGCATCACCGGCTGGGCCGCGCACTGCTTCGAGCAGGCGGAGGACAACCGGCTGATCCGCCCGCTCTCGCTCTACACCGGGCTCGAACAGCGTCCCGTGCCGCCGCTCCCGGCGCGCGGCTGAGGCCCTGCGCAGCGCTGCGCCGCCGCGGCCCCGGGGAGCGATCCCCGGGGCCGCTCGCGTTTGCGCGACCTGTCGCCGGTTCGGCCAGGCCGCGTCGGCGCGTCCG
>JAIEOO010000018.1 GCA_019750475.1 Acetobacteraceae bacterium
GGCCGGGGCCTCGCCGGCGGCGCGGGCCGCGATCCGCGCCCTGCCGCCCGCGGCCTTCGAGCCGACGCCGCCGCCCATGATGCCCATTGAGCCCCGGGGCGGCGTCGCCGTGCCCACGCCTCTGCCAGGCGTGGCTACTCCGACCGAAGTGCCTCGATCGGGTCGAGGCGCGCGGCCATGACGGCCGGGTAGAAGCCGAAGAACACGCCCACCGCGAGCGACACGCCGGCGCCGAGCGGCCCCGCGATGGGCGAGAAGCTGACCTGCCACCCCGACATCCAGGCGAAGCCGAAGGCGCCGAGGAACCCCAGCAGCACGCCGAGGACGGCGCCGAGCCCCGAGAGGATCAGCGCCTCCAGCAGGAAGAGCCGCCGCACATCCGCCCGCCGCGCGCCGATGGCCAGGCGGATGCCGATCTCGCGTTTCCGCTCCGCCACCGACATCAGCATGATGTTCATCACGCCCACCCCGCCGAGGACGAGGGCGATGGATCCCACGGCGCCGAGCAGCATGGCGACGAGGCGCACCTGCTGGTTCATCCCCTCGATGAGCTGGCGCGCGGACATGACGTTGAGCGTCGAGTCGCGCATCCCGGGCCCGAGATGCTGCTGCAGCTGCTGGGTGGCGAGGTTCGGGTCGCCCTCCGGCACCATGCGCGCCACCGCCATGGAGAGGGCCGCGACCGCCATGACGCGGCGCGCATTGGGGATGGAGAGGAAGAGCGTCCCGTTGATGTCCACGGGCATCATCGGGTTCTGCAGCACGGGGGCGAGCACGCCCACCACCTCGAAGACGTAGCGTCCGACCCGGATGCGGGAGCCGGGGCGGATGGGCTCGAACGGCGTCGAGAGCTGTTCCGCGAGGTCGGAGCCGAGGACGGCGAACAGCTCGAACCGGTCGAAGGCGTTGAGGAAGCGCCCCTGCGCCACGGGGATGCGCGCGACGTCGGAGAAATTGCCCGTCACGCCGAGATAGCCGGCGTTGCGCACCTGGCCCTCGTGCTGGATCGGGCCGCCGCCGATCATGAAGGGCGCGATCTCGCGCACGAGGGGGACGTTGCCCGGCACGCTCTCGATGTCGCCGAGGCGGAAATTGCCCATGCCCTGGGTACTGTCGGCGCGCAGGATCAGCGTGTCCGTGCCCATCTGGCGGAACTGGCGGATCGTCTCGTTCCGCGCCATCGCGCCCGCGTGCAGCATGGAGATGACGGCGCCCGCGCCGACCACGATGCCGAGCAGCGCGAGCAGGCTGCGCTGCCAGGCGGCGAGCAGGTTGCCCGCGGCCTCCATGAGGGTCTGGCGGATCATGCGGCCAGCTTCTCCTGCGTGGCGAGGCGGCCCTTCACCAGCTCGAGCCGCCGCCGGCAGCGCGCGGCGACGCCGGGATCATGCGTGATGATGAGCACGAGCACGTTGAGATCGCGGTTCATCTCGATGAACAGGTCCATGATCTCCCGGCTCACGGTCGGGTCGAGGGCGCCGGTCGGCTCGTCCGCGAGCAGGATGGCGGGGTCGCCCACCAGGGCGCGGGCGATGGCGACGCGCTGCTTCTGCCCGCCCGAGAGCATGCTGGGCTTGTGCTCGGTGTGGGCGCCGAGGCCCACGCGCTCCAGCATGGCGCAGGCCTTGCGCTTCGCCTCGGCCTCGGCGACGCCGCGATACATCAGGGGCAGGGCGACGTTCCGCCAGGCGTTGAGCCGCGGCATCAGGAAGAATTGCTGGAAGACGAAGCCGATCAGCCGCCCCCGCAGGCGGGAGAGCGCGTCGGCCTTGGCGCCCAGCACGTCCTCCCCGTTGATGCGGTAGCTGCCCTGGGTCGGCTTATCGAGGAGGCCGACGATGTTCATGAAGGTCGTCTTGCCCGAGCCCGATCCGCCCATGAGCGAGCACAGCTCCCCCGAGGCGATGTCGAGGTCGAGGTCGTGCAGCACCGTCCGCTCGGTGGGGCCGATCCTGAAGGTCTTGGTGATGCCGCGCAGCTCGAGCATGGGGGGAGCGTAGCTGGTCGGCCGCGCCGGCGGAACTCGCTACCGCCGGCGCGGGCCCGAGGCAGCGGCGCGATGCGGCGCGGCGAGGCGATGCGCGGCGGCGAGGGCGGAGGCCAGCGTGTCCTCCTCCACCGCGGCGAGGGCGCAGCGCGTCCAGCCCATCCGTCCCCAGCCGCCCGGGATCGGCTGGAAGGCCCGCGGCGCCTGCTCGCAATAGAAGTCCCGCAGATCCTGGCCGAGCATGAGGTTCAACTCCTCGCCAGTCGCGCCCAGCGTGGCGAAGATCTTGCGCGGGGTGCGGAAGGCGGTGCGGTCCATGTGCGGCGCCTCGGTCGCGCCCGGCAGGGCCAGGGCGAGGTCGCGGGCGCGTTCAGCCGTCACGGCCATGGGCGGAAGCCTTCCGATCGGCGCTGAGCCTCCGGCGCTCCGGCAAGCGGGGCGGTCAACCCAGCACCTCCAGCACGGCCCGGGCCGCGGCCTCGCTCGGGCGGCCCTCGGGCGGCGTCAGCTTCGCCAGCGCCTCGGCGAAGCCCGCGCGCTGCGGCGCGGGGTCGGCCAGCACCCGTTCGACCGCCGCCGCGAGCTTCGGCGCCGTGCAGTTCTCCTGCAGGAATTCCGGCACCACCTCGCGCTCGGTCAGCAGGTTCACGAGGCTGGCATAGGGCACCTTGATCAGGCGCCGGACGATGGCGGCGGTGATGGGGTTCACCCGGTAGGCCACCACATGCGGCAGCCCCGCCACGGCGCATTCGAGGGAGGAGGTGCCGGATTTGATCAGCCCGGCGACGCAGCCGGCCATCGCGTCGCGCTTCGCCTGGGCGTCCCGGACCAGCAGGGGCGTCCGGGGCCAGGACGCCGTGCCGCTCCGCACCGCCTCCTCCACCGGGCCGGCCAGCGCCGCGACGGGCTGGAGGTCGGGCGGCAGCAGGGAGACGGCCTCCCCAAAGACGGCGAGGTGGCGCGACACCTCGCCCCGCCGGCTGCCCGGCATGACGAGGAGCGGCCGCGTGCCCTCGGGGGCGCGGAAGCGGCCGGCGTCGCCGGGCTCGTTCTCCAGCACGGGATGGCCGACGAAGCGGACCGGGATGCCCGCGGCCTCGAAGAAGGGCGCCTCGAAGGGCAGCAGGGCGAGGATGCGGTCCACCCGCCGGGCCAGCTTCCTCACCCGCCCCGGCCGCCAGGCCCAGACCTGGGGGGCCACGTAATGCACCACCTTCACGCCGAGCGGCCGGACGCGCTCGGCGACGCGGAGCGTGAAGCCGGGGCTGTCGATGGTGACGAGGAGGTCGGGCTTGCGGGCGCGGATGTCCTCCACCGTCTCGTCGAGGCGCCGCGCGAGGCGGCGGAGCGACGGGATCACCTCCAGCAGCCCCATCAGCGCGAGTTCGGCGATGGGGAACAGGCTCTCGAAGCCCTGCTCCGCCATGCGCTCGCCGCCGATGCCGGCGAAGCGCAGTTCCGGGTGGTGAGCGCGCAGCGCCGCGATCAACCGCGCGCCGAGGATGTCGCCCGAGGCCTCGCCGGCGACGATGTAGACCAGCGTCACGCGAAGCCGGCGGGCTGGGGCGTGGGGATGGGCGCGGTCGGCCAGTCGCGGTGGTTGCGCACCGCGCCCTCTTCCCGCACGCGCGCGATCGCCGCGCGGTCGAGCCGCGCCCGCACCCAGCCCGGCTGGTCCAGCCCGCCCTGGACGATGACGCCGTCGGCCGGAAAGCCGCGGTCCACCGGGCCGTGGATGGAGGCGGCGCCGTGGTTCTCGTCGAGCGCCGTCGAATGCGGCGCGAGGCCCACGGTCGGGGCGACCGCCAGGTACACCTGGTTCTCGACGGCGCGGGCCTGGGCGGAGAAGCGCACGCGGTTGTAGCCGTGGAGGCTGTCGGTGCAGGTCGGCACCAGCACGCACCAGGCCCCCGCCTCCACCTGCGCGCGGATGAGCTTCGGGAACTCGGCATCGTAGCAGATGGCGATGCCGATCCGGCCCCAGTCGGTGTCGAAGACCGCGGGCGGGTGGCCGGCCGAGACGCCCCAGCGCTCGCTCTCGAAGCGCGTCATCTTCGACTTGTCCTGGAAGGCGAGGGTGCCGTCCGGGCGGATCAGGGGCGCGCGGTTCACGACGGCGTTGCCGCGCGTCATGGGGAGCGTCCCGGGCTGCAGCCAGACCTGGTGGCGCCGCGCCGCGTCCCGCATCACGGCCAGCAGCTCGGGCGCGTGCGCGACCATGGCGCGCAGCTCCTCCGCCTCGGTGGCGACGGACTGGCCGGCCAGCGCCGCGCCCAGCTCCACGCAGGCATATTCCGGCATGAGCAGCAGCTCGGCCCCCGCGGCCTCACCGATCCAGCGGTCGAGCTTGTCGGCATAGGCGCCGATGGAGGGCGTCGGCTCCACCGGCCAGGCGAGGGCGGCGAGGATCACAGCGTCCTCAGCCAAAAGGAGAGCAGATGCGGCGTCTCGCGGTCGTCGCCCACCTCCCGCCAGTGGAAGCGGCAGGCGAGGTCGGGGTGATGGACGTAGCCGCGGTTGCGCCAGAACCCGTCGAGCGGGGTGTAATCCGCCGGCTTGCGCGGGTCGTTCGGGTTGCGCACGACGGAGCAGAAGGCGGCCTGGGTCAGGCCGAGGCGCCGCGCATGGGCCTCGCGCTCGGTGAAGAACGCGACACCCGCGCCCTGGCCGCGATGGGCGCGCTCCAGCAAGCTTTCGCCGAAATAGCAGAAGCGCGACGCGTCGAGGCCGCGCGCCGCGAAGGCGTCGCGCACCTCGGGGTGGGAGCTTGCCATGGGCTGGCAGGTCGAGGCGCCGACCACGCGGTCCCCGTCGAAGGCGAGCACCACGGCCGCGCGCGGGTCCTCGGCGTATTGGCGCATGTAGCCGACCTCGCCCGTCTCCTCGGCGTCGTAGAGATAGGGCCAGTCGCGGAACACGGTCGCGCGCAGGCGCGACACCTGCGGCAGGTGGGGCAGCAGGGCCTGGCCCGTGACGGTCTCGATGCGGAGCTTGCCGGTCGGCATGAGGCGATCCATAGGCCCCGACGTTTCGTGGGGAAAGGGCGGGGCATGGACGCGGCGGAGTGGCTGGGGCTGGTGGCGGGCGCCATGACGACGGCGGCCTTCGTCCCGCAGGCCTGGAAGACGCTGCGGACCCGCTCGGCCGCCGATTTCAGCCTGCCGATGCTGGTGCTCTTCGTCGGCGGCGTCGCGCTCTGGACTCTCTACGGCGTCTGGAACGCGGTGCCGTCCATCGTGCTGGCGAACGGCGTCACGCTGCCGCTCGCCGGCATGATTCTGCTGGTCAAGCTGCGGGAGGGGCGCTGATCGCGGCCTCCCGCCGCGCACTCTCCAGGAAGGCGTTCAGCCCGCCCTCGACCACGGCCCGGTCGAGGTCGCGCAGGATGAAGACGAGGCGGGAGGAGCGGTCGTCGCCCTCCGGCCAGGCGGGCAGGTGGATCGGCGGGTGGAACAGGTGCTGGACCGCGTGCAGCACCACCGGCCGGTCCTGGCCCTCGAGGTTCAGCAGCGCCTTCATCCGCAGGATGTGCTGGCCCTTGGTCATGGACAGCACCTCGAGCCAGGTGGCGAGGCCGTCCCAGGGCAGCGGCTCCTCGTAGCGCAGGCAGAAGGCGTGGATGCCCGGCCCGTGCCGGTTCACGTCGTGGTGATGATGATGGTGGTGGTCATGCGCCGCGTGGCCCAGCCAGCGCGCGACATCCGGGTTCTTCTGGGCGGGGTCGAAGGGCCCGGCCTCCAGCAGCGCCGCGGGCTCCACCTCCCCCATCACGGCGGTCAGCAGGGGCGCGCCCGGGTTGAGCGTGGCGAGGCGGGCGCGAAGCGCGTCCACGGCGCCCCCATCGGCGATGTCGGTCTTGGTCAGCACGATGCGGTCGGCGACGGCCGCCTGGCGCAGCGCCTCCTCCTGCGTGTCGAGCGTCGCGAGGCCCGTGGCCGCGTCCACCAGCGTCACCACGCCATCGAGGGCGTAGCGCGACAGGATCATCGGGTCGCCCATCAGGGTCTGGAGGATGGGGGCCGGGTCGGCGAGGCCCGTCGTCTCGATCACGACCCGGCTGATGGGCCGCTCCCGCGCCGCGAGGTCGCGCAGCGCGCGCACCAGGTCGCCGCGCACGGTGCAGCAGAGGCAGCCGGCGTTCAGCAGCACCGCGTCCTCGTCCAGCCGCTTGACCAGCAGGTGGTCGAGGCCGATCTCCCCGAACTCGTTGATGAGGACGGCCGTCCCGGCCATCTCGGGCCGCTTGAGCAGGCGGTTGAGCAGCGTGGTCTTCCCCGCGCCCAGGAAGCCGGTGAGGATCGTGACGGGGATCATCGGCCGTACAGCTCCTCGGGGCTCACCTCGGGCTTCGCGATCTCCGTCCAGGCGCCGTCCCGCGCCGCGAGGAAGAAGCACGACCGCCGGCCGGTGTGGCAGGCCACCCCCTGCTGGTCCACCAGCAGCAGCACCGTGTCGCCATCGCAATCGAGCCGGACGTCCAGGACGCGCTGCCTCTGGCCCGAGGTCTCGCCCTTGCGCCACAGCCCGCCGCGGCTCCGGCTGAAATAGCAGGCCTGGCCGGTGGCGAGCGTCTCGGCCAGGGCCTCGGCGTTCATCCACGCCATCATCAGCACCTCGCCCGTGTCGTGCTGCTGGGCGATGGCGGGAACGAGGCCGCGGGCATCGAAGCGCACGGCGGCGAGCAGGGGAGGGGGCGCGGTTTCCATCGCGGTCGGATATAGTGCGGCCATGGCAGCGGTGGCGACCGAACAGACCCTCGACGCGGCGGAGGCGCAATGCGCGGCGCGCGGGGCGCAGCTCACGCCGCTCCGGCGACTCGTGCTGCGGCTGGTGCTGGAGGCCGGGCAGCCGGTCGGCGCCTACGCCCTGCTCGACCGGCTGAAGACCGAGCGCGGCCAGGCGGCGGCGCCGCCCACCGTCTACCGCGCCCTCGACTTCCTGCTGGAGCAGGGGCTGATCCACAAGGTCGAGCGGCTGAACGCCTTCCTGCCCTGCATCGAGGCCCATCACGGCCACGATCACCACCACCCGCACCAGTTCCTGATCTGCCGGAATTGCGGCCGCACCGCCGAGGTCTCGGACCACGCGGTGATGCACGCCCTGGAGGAGGCGGCGCGGCGGGCCGGCTTCCGGCTGGAGCGCGCGACGGTCGAGGCCGAAGGGCTCTGCGCGGCCTGCGCGGCCGGCTGACCCCGAAGGCTCAGGCGGCGGGAGCCGGAAGCGGCGGCAGCATCTCCTCGGGGCGCCAGAGCAGCCCGTCGGGCAGGCGCAGCGCGACCTCCTGCTCATCCTCGGAGCGCCAGGCCCGGGCCAGCACCAGGGCCACGACCGAGGCCCAGGCGCTGTCCGCCAGCTCCTCGCTGACATCGGCGATGAGCAGCCCCCGGTCGTCATGCAGCCGGCGGACATGCCGCGCCCAGACCACCTCGCCGGTCGGCGCCGCCGCGTCGGTCGCGTCCTCGGTCAGGGTGCGCATCAGCTCCCGCACGCGGCCGTCCACGCGGGCGAGCCGGGCGAGACGCCAGGGCTCGTCTTCGGTGTTGTGCGCGCTGAGCTGGGGATGAGCTGGTTCCACGGTGGCGTTCCCGGTTGTTGCGTGCCCTGGCGTGAGCGAGGCGCGACTGGGGCAGAGATACCATACCAAATGGTTGCGGCCTTCTTTGCGTTCGTGCCCGTTCCGGGTCAGGCGAGGCCGAGGTCGCGCAGCACCGCCGTCATGGCCTGCTCTTCCGCCGCCAGGAACCGGGCGAAGTCGTCGCCGAGCAGCAGGGCGCCGTCCCAACTCCGCAGGCGCAGCTGCTCCTGCCAGGCCGGCGTGGCCGCGAGCGCCCGGATGAGCGCGATGAGGCCCTCGCGCTGCGGCGCGCCGATGCCGGGCGGGGCGAACACGCCGCGCCAGTTGGCGGCCGCGAGGTCCACCCCGCCGTCCCGCAGCGTCGGGACCTCGGGCACGACCCGTTCGGCCGCGGTGGTCGCGAGCGCGCGCATGCGCCCGGCCCGGATGTCCTCGGCGAATTCGGCCCAGCCCGCGATGCCCGCGCGCACCTGGCGGCCGAGGATCGCGGCCCGCGCGGGCCCGCCGCCGGGGAAGGCGACATAGGCCGCGGCGCGGGGGGAACCACCCACGGCCTGGATCAGCCGGCCCCAGATGATGTGGTCAAACCCGCCCGCGCTGCCGCCGGCGACGGGAACGGCGCCCGAATTCGCGCGCAACGCGGCCAGGAGGGCGGGCATGTCCGGCAGGTCGCCGCCCGCGGGGCTGACGATGACGCCCGGCTCCTCGATCAGCCGCGCGATCGGCGTGACGTCGCGCAGGGTCATCGGGCTGCGGTTGCTGATCGCGGCCCCCATCAACACCGCGCCGCCGATCATCAGGGCATCGCCCCGACCGCGGCGCTGGGCCGCGAAGCGCGGCAGCCCGACGGTGCCGCCGGCGCCGGGCACGTGCTCCACGGTGACCTCCGACAGCAGGCCGGCCGCGCGCCCGGCCGCCTCGACGGAGCGCGCCAGGGCATCGAAGCCGCCGCCCGGCGCCGCGCCGACGAAGATGTGCAGGCTCCGCGGGGCCTGCGCCCGCGCCGGGACCGGCAGGGTGAGAGGGAGAAGCGGCAGCGCGCGACGTTGGATCATGGCCGGCTGAGCCTGCGGAGCGGGCATCCCCTTGGTCAAGGCTTGGGCATGGACCGTTCCGCCGATGTGCCCTCAGATGGGAAAGGCGCTGGCGTGGCCGGGCGGCCGTGCCATGCTCCCCCCATCCGGGGACAACGACGTCCGAAGGAGGCAATGCATGCTCCGCTCCCTCATGGCCGCCGCGGCGCTTGCCCTGGCGGCGCCCGCCGCGGCGCAGACGCCGATCCCGCCGGGACCCCGCATCGCGGTGACCGCGATCACCCAGCCCGTGCCGACCCAGCCGCAATTCACCCTGGTGGACGGGCCCGTGCTGCGGGACGGGCTGCGGACGCGCTCCAACGGCCGGATCGAGGTGACGCTCGCCTCCCATGCCGAGCGCAACCTGGGCGGCGCCGAGATCATCCGCCTCGTCCGCGCCGGCCAGGCCGAGATCGGCGCCGGGACGCTGACGACGCTGTCGGGCGACGTGCCCATCCTCGACGGCATCGACCTCGCCGGGCTCGCGCCCGACATCCGCCAGGCGCGGCGGATCGCCGAGGCCATGCTGCCCGTCGCCAACCGCGACCTGGAACGCTTCGGCGTCCGCATCGCGGCGATGTATCCCTTCCCGGCGCAGGTGGTGTTCTGCCGCCAGCCCTTCACCAGCATCTCCGACTGGCGCGGCCGCCGCGTGCGGACCTTCGGCAACAGCCTCGTGGATTTCTTCACGGCGCTCGGCGCGCAGCCGACCTCCATCGGCTTCCCCGAGGTCTATTCGGCGCTGGAGCGCGGGGTGGTGGATTGCGCCATCACGGGGTCCGGGTCCGGCGCGGCGGCGCGCTGGCCCGAGGTCTCGACCCACATCAGCGACCTTCCCGTCTCCTGGGCGGTCGCGGCCTATGTGGTCAACCTCAACTGGTGGAACCGGCTGGACGCGCCGGTGCGGACCGCCTTCGAGGAGACCTTCCGCGAGATGACGGACCGCCTCTGGCAGCTCGGCGCCGACGCGACCCGCGACGGCATCGACTGCAACATCGGCAACCGCGAGGCCTGCCGGATCCACCAGCTCGCCGCCCGGCCCATGACGGAGGTGCGCGCCACCGACGCCGACCGCGCCGAGACGCGCCGCATCTTCGAGCAGGTGGTGCTGCCGGGCTTCGTCCGGCGCTGCGGCGCGCGCTGCGGCGAGATCTACAACCAGGTGATCGCCCCGATCTCCGGCGTCCGCTTTGGCGGCTGACGCGCTGCCGGCCTGGCCGCTGCGCCTCGCCTCCGGGCTGCGGCGCGGCGTCGCCGCGGTGGCGGCGGCGATGGCCTGTCTCGCCGGCTGGAACTACGTCGCCTGTGCCTTGCTCATCACCGGCGACGTCATCGGCCGGAACTTCCTCGGCGTCTCGACGGCGGCCACCGTCGAGCTCACCGGCTACATGCTGGCCTGCGGGATCGCCTGGGCGCTGGCCCACACGCTGGCGCGGCGCGCCCATATCCGCGTGGACGTGCTGGTCAACCGCATGCCGGCCGGGCTGCGGGCGCCGCTGCACCTGCTGGCGCTGTCGCTGCTGACCGGCTTCGCCGGGTTCTGCGCCTGGGCCGCCTGGATGCTCTACGACGAGAGCGCGCTGTTCGACGCGCACGACAATTCGGCGCTGCGGATCCCGTTGGTCATTCCGCAGGGGCTGTGGACGCTCGGCATCGGCGCCTTCGTGGTGATGTGCGCCGTGCTGCTGCTCGAGAGCCTGCTCGCCCTGCTCTGCGGCCGCCCGGCGGAGCTCGACCGGCTGCTCGGCTCCCGCACGCTCGCCGACGAGACGGAGGAGGCGCTGGAAGCGGTGCGGATGGCGGAGGCGCGGCGTTGATCGCCATCGTCTTCCTCCTCGCGCTGCTCGGCGTGCTGGTGTTCGCCGCCGCCTCCGGCGCGGCCGCGCTGCCCATCGCGGAGATCCTGATGCTGATCGGGGTCTTCGTCGTGTTCTTCGCCTCCGGCGTCTACGTGGCGGCCGTGCTCGGCGTGCTGGCCTTCCTGATCGGCTTCCTGTTCAGCGACCGGCCCTGGTGGAACTTCGCGGGCCAGACGCTCTGGGGGCCGTCTTCCAACTTCGTCCTCGTCGCCGTGCCGCTCTTCCTCCTGATGGGGGAGATCCTGCTGCGGGCTGGGCTGTCCGAGCGGCTCTACCGCGCGCTCAATGTCTGGCTGAACCGGCTGCCCGGCGGCGTGCTGCACACCAACATCGCCTCCTGCGCCGTGTTCTCGGCGATCAGCGGCAGCAGCGTCGCGACCGCCGCCACCATGGGCTCCGTCGCGCTGCCCTATTTCCAGAACACCGCCCATGACCATCGCTGGGTGCTGGGGTCCCTCGCCGCCGGCGGCGCGCTCGGCAACCTCATCCCGCCCGGGATCACCTTCATCATCTACGGGCTGATCACCGAGACGAGCGTGGGCGCCCTCTACGTCGCCGCCCTCGGCCCGGCGCTGCTGGTGACCGGCCTGTTCCTGCTGCTGATCGCGCTGCACGGGCTGCGCAACCCGCTGCCCAGGCCGCCGCCGCTGCCGCTGTCGGTCAAGCTGCGCGCGAGCCTCGACCTCGTGCCGACGCTGCTGCTGATCCTGCTCGTGCTCGGCTCGATCTATGGCGGCTTCGCGACGCCGACGGAGGCCGCGGCGCTCGGCGTCACGGGCGCGATGCTCTTCGCCGCCTTCGAGCGCAAGCTGACCGTCCGGATGGTCCACGCCTCGGCCGAGGCGACGGCGCGCAACACGGCGCTGCTCGGCCTCATTCTCTTCGGCGCCTATCTGCTGAACTACATCCTGACGACCATCGGCGTGCCCCAGGCGCTGGCGCGGCTGATCGCGGAGCTGCCCCTGCCGCCCTGGGCCATCATGGCCTGCATCATCGCCCTCTACTTCGCCCTCGGCACCTTCATGGAGGGCTTCTCCATGGTGATCACCACCGTGCCGGTCGTGTTCCCGATCGTGACGGCCCTCGGCTACGACCCGGTCTGGTTCGGCGTCATCGTCGTGATGCTGGTCGAGATCGCGCAGATCAGCCCGCCCGACGGCACGGTGATGTACGTGCTGCAGGGGATGCGGCCCAAACCGGGGCCGATCACCGACGTCTTCGTGGGTGTCATGCCCTTCCTCCTGGCCTATCTCGTGGCCGTCTTCCTCCTCCTCGTTTTTCCGGAGATCGCGCTGTGGCTTCCATCGGTCATGCAATGAATCGCCGTTCCCTCCTGCTCGCGGGGGCGGCGCTGCCGCTGGCCGCGCCGGCCATCGCGCCGGCCTGGGGGCAGGGCGTCGGCTTCGAGCGGCCCATCCGCATCATCGTGCCGATCGCCCCGGGCGGCGGGACGGATGTGTTCGCGCGCCTGCTGGCGGAGATCGTGGGCAGCCAGCTCGGCCAGCCCATCGTCGTCGAGAACCGGCCCGGCGCGTCGTCGACCATCGGCACGCAATTCGTGGCCGAGCAGCGGCCGGACGGCACCACGCTGCTGTTCACGGCCAATTCGCCGATCACGGCCGCGCCGCATGTGATGACGCTCCGCTACGGCGTGGACCAGCTCGAGCCCATGTTCATGGTGGGCCACACCGGCTTCACCCTCTGCGTCCGGCAGGACAGCCCGATCCGCGACGCGCAGTCCCTCATCGCCCATATGCGGGCCAATCCCGGCCGCGTGACCTACGGCACCGATGGCGTCGGCGGGAACATGCACCTCGCCGGGGAGCGCGTGCTGCGGCGGCTCAACCTGGATGCGACGATGGTGCCCTTCCAGGGCGCGGCGCAGACGCTCACCGCGTTCACGGGCGGCCACATCGACCTCTATGGCGGGTCCATCGCCGTCGCCATGCCGGCGATCCGCGACGGGCGGGCGCGCTGCCTGCTGCTGACCCAGGTGGAAGACCACCCGGAGGTGCCGGGCGGCGCCGGCCTCCGCACCCTCGGCATTCCGGAGGAGGAGACGCTGATCTGGTGGGGCATGCTGGCGCCGCGCGGCGTGCCCGCCGACCGCATGGCCGCGCTCCAGTCCGCCTTCCAGGCCGCCTGGCGGACCGAGCGCTTCCAGCAACAGCTGGCGCGGTCCGGCGTCACCCCCCAATTCCGCGGCCCCGACGAGATGCGGGCCTTCATCGCGCAGGAATACGCGGCGCTGGGCCGCGTGGTGCAGCAGGTGGGGATCGAGCGGCAGCGCTGACGCGTCGCCGCTGACGAATCGGATCGGCAGTGTGGCGCCCGGGGCATGGTGCCCCGTGCTATACTGCCGGGATGCGCGACTCGGGCTTCGTCCACCTTCACACGCACTCCGCCTATTCTCTCTCGGAAGGCGCGATCAAATGCGAGAAGCTGCCGGCGCTGGCGCTGGCGGCCGGCATGCCCGCCGTCGCGCTGACCGACACGGGCAATCTCTTCGGCGCGCTGGAATTCGCCCAGGCCTGCGCCGGCAAGGGCATCCAGCCCATCATGGGATGCCAGCTCTGGCTCTCCCGCGCCGCCTCGGGCGAGGACCGGCCGGAGGCGTTGCGCCAGAGCGCCGACGTGGTGGTCGCGCTGGCCATGGACGCCGCAGGCTGGATCAACCTGCAGAAGCTCTCCTCCCTCGGCTGGCTGGGGGAGGACCCTTCGGGCCGCCCGGCCATCGGCCTCGACCAGCTGCGGGACCATGCCGAGGGCCTGTTCCTGCTGACCGGCGGCGACAACGGCCCGCTGTCGCGCCTCCTGGCCGAGGGCCGGGGCGAGGCCGCCGCGCGCTTCCTCGCGCAGCTCGGCGAAGCCTTCCCCGACCGCCTCGCCGTCGAGCTGATGCGCCACGGCCCGACCGAGCGCCAGGCGGCGCTGGAGCCGGGTCTGCTGCGCCTCGCCCATGAGGGCGGCCTGCCCATCGTCGCCACCAACGATGTCTATTTCGCCGAGCGCCGGATGCACGAGGCGCATGACGCGCTGCTCTGCATCGCCGAAGGCCGCCTGTTGCAGGAGGCCAATCGCCGCCGGGTGACGCCGGAGCACTGGTTCAAGGACGCGGACGCCATGCGCGCGGCCTTCGCCGACCTGCCGGAGGCCTGCGACAACACCCTCGCCATCGCCCGCATGTGCGCCGTCATGGCCGAGGTGAAGAAGCCCGAGCTGCCGGTCTGCCCGAAGGTGCGGCCCGGCATGACGGAGGGGGAGACGGTCCGCGCCATGGCCGTCGAGGGGCTGAAGCGCCGCCTCGACACGCAAGGCACGCCCGAGGAGGAACGCCCGACCTACGAGAAGCGCCTCGACTACGAGCTGGGCGTGATCGAGCAGATGGGGTTCTCGGGCTACTTCCTCATCGTCGCCGACTTCATCCAGTGGGCGAAGGCGCAGGACATCCCGGTGGGGCCCGGCCGCGGCTCGGGCGCCGGGTCGGTCGCCGCCTGGGCGCTCTCCATCACCGATCTCGACCCGCTGCGCTTCGGCCTGCTGTTCGAGCGCTTCCTGAACCCCGAGCGCGTCTCGATGCCGGACTTCGACATCGATTTCTGCCAGGACCGGCGCGACGAGGTGATCGACTATGTCCGCCGCGAATACGGCGAGGACCGGGTCGCGCAGATCATCACCTTCGGCAAGCTGCAGGCGAAGGCGGCGGTGCGCGACGTGGGGCGCGTGCTCGGCATGCCCTACGGCCAGGTGGACAAGATCGCCTCGCTGATCCCGTTCAACCCGGCCAACCCCGTCTCGCTCAAGGACGCGATCGAGGGCGAGCCGCGGCTGCAGGAACTGCGCGACACCGACGAGACGGTCGGGCGCCTCCTCGACATCGCGCAGCAGGTGGAGGGGCTGTACCGCAACGCCTCCACCCATGCCGCCGGCGTGGTGATCGGGCGCAAGCCGCTGATCGACATCACCTCGATCTACCGCGACCCGCGCTCGCCCCACCTGATCACCCAGTACTCGATGAAGCATGTCGAGCAGGCAAGCCTCGTGAAGTTCGACTTCCTCGGCCTGAAGACATTGACCGTCATCGAGCGCGCGCTGGAGCTGCTGGAGGCGCGCGGGATCACCATCGACCTCGAGAAGCTGCCGCTCGACGACGCCAAGTCCTACGCCATGCTGGCCCGCGGCGACGCGGCCGGGGTGTTCCAGTTCGAAGGCCAGGGGATGCGGGACTGCCTCCGCGCCATGCGGCCGGACCGGCTGGAGGACCTCATCGCCGCCGTCTCGCTCTACCGGCCGGGCCCGATGGACAACATCCCCGCCTATTGCGCCCGCAAGCACGGCGAGAAGTGGGAGCCGCCGCACGAGAGCATCCGCCACATCCTGGAAGAGACCTACGGCATCATGGTCTACCAGGAGCAGGTGATGCAGATCGCCCAGCAGATGGGCGGCTACTCGCTCGGCGGCGCGGATCTGCTGCGCCGCGCCATGGGCAAGAAGAACAAGGAGGAGATGGCGAAGCAGCGCGCCCTCTTCGTCGAGGGCGCGGGCAAGAACGGCATCCCCGAAGCCAAGGCCGGCGAGATCTTCGACCTCATGGAGAAGTTCGCGGGCTACGGCTTCAACAAGTCGCACGCCGCGGCCTACGCCCTCGTCGCCTATCAGACGGCCTGGCTGAAGGCGAACCACCCCGTCGCCTTCCTCGCGGCCTCCATGTCGCTCGACCTCGACAAGACCGACAAGCTCGCATCGCACATGCAGGAGGCGTCGCGCCTCGGGATCAAGGTGCTGCCGCCCGACATCAACCGCTCCGAGGCGGAGTTCGCCCTCGAGGAGCATGAGGTGAACGGGGAGCGCCAGCTCGGCATCCGCTTCGCCCTCGCCGCCGTGAAGCGCGTGGGCCTCCAGGCCATGAAGGACCTGGTGGAGTGCCGAAAGGCGCATGGCGGCCGCTTCGAGAGCCTGGCGCAATTCGCCGATTGCGTGGACCCGAAGCTGCTCAACAAGATGATGATCGAGAACCTCGGCAAGGCCGGCGCCTTCGACGGGCTGGAGCCGAACCGGGCGCGCGTCGTCGCGGGCGCGGAGACGGTCATCCGCCGCGCGCAGTCGGCGAGCGAGGACCGCGCCTCCAACCAGATCGCGCTGTTCGGCGCGGTGGAGCAGGGGCCGCCCATGCTGCGCCTGCCGGAGGTGGCCGACTGGCCCGTGCTGGAGCGCCTCTCCTTCGAGGCCGAGGCGGTGGGCTTCCACCTCTCGGCCCATCCGCTCGACACCTACAAGGGCGCGCTGCGCAAGCTCGGCGTCGTGCCGGCGGCGCAGATCGCCGAGCGCGTGCGGGCCGGCATCTCCCGCCTCAAGGTCGCGGGCACCGTCACCGCGTCCAAGGAGCGCACGACCAAGACGGGCAAGCGCATGGCCTGGGTGAACCTCTCGGACCAGACCGGCGCCTATGAGGTGACCTTCTTCTCCGAGACCCTGGGCCGCGCGCGCGAGTTCTTCGCCGAGGGCACGGCGGTGCTGATCGGCGTCGAGGCGCGGATGGATGGCGAGACGCTGCGCCTCACCGCCCAGGACATCGAGCCGCTCGACAAGGCGGCCGCCGGCGCGGGCCAGGGCATGCGCGTGACGGTGGAGGCTCCGGACGCCGTCGCCTTCCTCAAGCAGCTGCTCGAACGCGAGGGACGCGGCAAGGGCAAGGTCATCCTGGTCCCCCGCCTGGCCGCAGGGCAGGAGGTGGAGATCGTGCTGCCGGGCGGGTGGAATGTCGGGCCGCGCATGATGCAGGCGCTGAAGGTCCTGCCCGGCGTCGCCGAGGTGCGGGAGGCGTAGCGCTCCTACAGCGCGACGCGCGCGACCGCGGCCTCGGCCGGGAAGACCGTGGCCGGGCGGCCGCCCTGCCACTGCGCCAGCACCGGCTGGGCGCGCTGGTTCTGCCCCCGGTCATCGAGGCGCCAGCCCCAGCCGTTCGGCAGGCCGCCCGCCGGCAGGTCGAGGGCGTTGAGCGCCGTGCGGAACGCGGCGCGGTCGAGCGTCGGCGCCGCGAAGGCCTGGCGCGCGCCGGCATAGGCCGAGAAGGAGAGGCCCGCCCGCGGCAGGCTGCCCCAGCGGCGCTGATACGCCTCGGCGAAGGCGCGGGCGCCGGGGGCGAAGGCGTCGGCCGAGGCGAGCGGCGGCGCGTCGAGCACCAGGCAGCCCTCCAGCGCCGGCCCGGCCGCCCGCGCCAGGTCGTCGAGCCCCCAGGCGCTGCCGCTGCCGATCACGACGCGCGGGCGCCAGGCGGCGTCCTGCATCGCGCGCAGCAGGGCGGCGATGTCGGCCTCGCCGCCGGCATGCAGCAGCACGGCCACCCCGGCGGCCCGCAGCCGCTGCACGAGGGCGGGGATCTCGGGGCTGCGCGGCGCGTAGGCCACGCGTTCCGCGACCACGATCCCGGCCTCGCGTAGCCGCGCGTCCTGCCCCTCCGCGATGCTCTCGGGCGAGGGGGAGGCTTCGTGCAGGATGGCGCAGCGCAGCGCGTCCGCCGGCTGGGCCAACTCCGGCGCGACGAGCCGGAGCAGGGCGGCGGCCGTCATCGTGCCGAAATCGGCGGCGCGCGACCCGCTGCGGATGAGGTGCCGGAAGCCGCGATCGGTCAGCGACTCGGCGGTCACGGCCAGCTCGACGAAGGGCGTCTCGGCGGCATCGGCGGCCTGCGCGGCGGCCAGCGCCAGCGGCGCCGTGACCGCCCCGAGCAGAAGGGCGCAGCGTTCCCCCTGGAGGAGGCGCCGCGCCTCGGTCAGCCCCTGCGCCGCGTCCGCCGCGTCGGCGCGGATCAGCCGCAGCGGCCGCCCGGCGATGCCGCCCTGCGCGTTCCGCTCCTCGGCGGCGAGCTCCACGCCGCGCATCGCCTCGTCGCCGAGCAGGGAACCGAGCGGGAAGACGCAGCCGACGCGCCACTCGGCCGGCGCCTGCGCGCGGGCGAGCGCCGGGAGGGCGAGCGCGCCGGGAAGCAGCGCGCGGCGGCGGAGGAGGGCGGGCATCGGGCCGGGCCATTCTTTCTTGCCCGGCGCCGGCGCGCAACAAGCAGGGGCCACGAGCCGCGGCCGCTTGACGCCCGCGGACCCGGCAGGGAGTGTCCCGCCCGAACCGGCCCGAGGAACCCGCCCATGCCCGACACCATGACCTTCATCACCCATGGCGGCGGCGGCGCGCCGGAGGTGCTGGTCCCCGCGACCGGGCCCGTGCCGCAACCCGCGGCCGACGAGGTGCTGATCCGCGTCGAGGCGGTGGGGGTGAACCGGCCGGACGTGGCGCAGCGCCAGGGCAAGTATCCGCCGCCGCCCGGCGCGTCCCCCGTCATCGGCCTCGAATGCGCGGGCGAGGTGATGGCCGTGGGCGCCGAGGTCACGACCTGCCGCCCGGGCGACAAGGTCTGCGCGCTGACCAATGGCGGCGCCTATGCGGAATACTGCGTCGCGCCGGCCGCGCAGACGCTGCCCTGGCCGCGCGGCTTCGACGCCGTCCGCGCCGCGGCCCTGCCGGAGACCTATTTCACCGTCTGGGCGAACCTCTTCGGCACAGCGCACGCCGCCGGCGGCCGGCTGAGCCCGGGCGAGACGGTGCTGGTGCATGGCGGCACCTCGGGCATCGGCGTCACGGCGATCCAGCTCGCGAAGGAGTTCGGCGCGACGGTGCTCGCGACCGCGGGCAGCGAGGCTAAGTGCGAGGCCATGCGCGGCTTCGGCGCCGATGCCGCGATCAACTACCGCGACCAGGACTTCGTCGAGGAGGTGAAGCGCGCCACGGGCGGCAAGCTCTGCGACGTCGTGCTCGACATGGTCGGCGCGCCCTATTTCGCGCGGAACCTGCGCTGCCTGAGGATCGACGGGCGCCTCGTGCTGATCGCCTTCCTCGGCGGCGAGACGGCGGAGGCGGTGGATCTGCGGCCCGTCATGGTGAAGCGCCTGACGGTGACGGGCAGCACCATGCGGCCGCGCAGCACCGCCCAGAAGGGCGAGATCGCGGACGCCTTGCGCACCCGCGTCTGGCCCGTGCTGGAGGCCGGGCGCTGCGGGCCGCACATCCACGCCACCTTTCCGCTGGCCGAGGCGGCGAAGGCCCACGCGCTGATGGAGAGCAGCGCGCATGTGGGCAAGATCATGCTGACCCTTGGCTGAGGCGTCGCCCGCCAGCGCGGCCGTCATGTCCCAGGGCCGCGCGCTGCGGCTCCTGGCGCTCTCGGTGCTGCTCTTCGGCGGCGTCTGGCCGGTCACCAAGGACGCGATGCGCTTCGCCACGCCGATGTGGTTCGGCTGCTGGCGCGCCGTCCTGGCCGGCATCGCGACCATCCTGTTCCTCGCCGCGCTGGGGAAGCTGCGGCTGCCCCGGCGGGGGGACTGGCCGGCGCTGCTCGTCATCGGCGGGCTGCAGATCGGCGCCTTCTTCGCCTTCATGCACGCCGCCCTCGCCCATGTTCCCTCGGGGCGGGCCGCGCTGATCGGCAATGTGACGCTGTTCTGGCTGGTGCCGCTGGCGGTGCTGCTGCTGGGGGAGCGTGTCAGCCGGACCCGGTGGGCGGCGGCGGGGCTCGGCTTCGCGGGCGTGTTCGTCATGGTCGGGCCCTGGGCCTTCGACTGGTCGGCGCCGGGCATGCTGCTCGGCCACGCGCTGATGCTGGCGGCCTCGCTCTCCTGGAGTGTCGCGATCCTCGTCCTCCGGCGCTGGCCGCCGCGCTCCTCCATCCTCGGCCTGCTGCCCTGGGCCTTCGCCCTCGCCGGCGTGATGCTCGCGGTCATCGCCGCGATCATGGAGCCCGGCGGCGGCGTCGGGCCCGGGGCCTGGTTGCAGGCGGTGCTGATCGGGGTGGTGGCCGCGCCCCTCGGCACCTGGGCGACGACCGAGGCGGGGCGGAGCCTCAACGCCGTCCTCGCCTCCATCGGCTTCCTGCTGGTGCCGATCTTCGGCATCGCGCTCGGCACCTTGTGGCTGGGCGAGCCCTTCGGCTGGGACTTCATGGTGGGTGGCGGGCTGATCGCGGCCGGCGTGCTGCTCGCGGCGAAAGGATGACGGCATGCGCCTCGTGGTGACGGAGATGGGGGAGGGGCCGCCCGTGCTGCTGCTGCACGGGCTGTTCGGCCAGGGGCGCAACTGGGCGACGATCCAGAAGCGCCTCGCCGCGCGGCACCGCGTGCTCGCGCCCGACCTGCGCAACCACGGCACGAGCCCCCAGGCCGCCGGCATGACCTACGCCGCCATGGCCGAGGACGTGGCGGAGACGATGCAGTCGCGCGGCCTGGCGGGGGCCGCGGTCATCGGCCATTCCATGGGCGGCAAGGTGGCGATGGCCCTGGCGCTGCGGCGGCCCGGCCTCGTCTCCCGGCTGCTGGTCGCCGACATGGCCCCGCGCCGCTACGCCCCGGCGCTGCGCCCCTATGTGGCGGCGATGCGGGCGCTCCCCCTCACGCCCGGGCTGACCCGGAAGGAGGCGGACGCGGCGCTGGCCCCCGCCGTGCCGGAAGCGGGCATCCGCGCCTTCCTGCTGCAGAACCTCGACGTCCAGGGGGAGGCGCCGCGCTGGACGCTGGGCCTCGCCGGGATCGCGGCCGGCATGCCCGACATCGAGGATTTCGCGGAAACGGGGCGCTACGAAGGGCCCACGCTGTTCCTCTCCGGCGGGCGCAGCCCCTACGTGACCGATGCGGACAGGCCCGCCATCCTCGCCCTGTTCCCCCGCGCGCGCTTCGCCCGCATCGAGGCGGCCGGGCACTGGGTCCACGCCGAGCAGCCCGACGCCTTCACCGCCCTCGCGATGGAGTTCCTCGCGTGAGTCCCGCCCCGGTGACCTCGCTCTGGGCGGCGCTGTGCGCGGCCTGGCTGCTCTGGCTCTCGGTCGCCGTGATCCGGCAGCGGCTCCGGGCACGGGTCGCCATCGGCCTCGGCGAGGATCGCCTCCTGCTGCGGGCCTGCCGCGCGCAGGGGAACTTCGTCGAATACGCGCCGCTCGCCCTGTTGCTGATCCTGCTGCTGGAGCTCGGCGGCACCGCCGCCTGGTTCCTGCACGCGCTGGGCGCGGCGCTGTTCCTCGGGCGCGTGGTCCACGCGCTCGGCATCAGCCGGGAGCCGGAGCAGCTGCGGCTGCGTCAGGCGGGGATGCTGCTGACCTTCGGCGTGCTCGCGCTGGGCGCCGCGGCGCTGCTCGCGCGGGCGCTGTAGCGGTTACCGCTTGCCGGCGAAGAAGCCGCGCAGCAGCGCCGCCGCCTCGCCCTCCCGCAGGCCGCCCACCACCTCGGGCGCGTGGTGGCAGGTCGGGTGGCTGAAGACGCGCGCCCCATGCTCCACCCCGCCGCCCTTGGGGTCGTAGGCGGCGAAGACCACGCGGGCGACGCGGAACAGGCTCGCCGCCTGGGCGCACATGGCGCAGGGCTCGAGCGTCACGTGCAGCGTGCAGCCGCTCAGGTGCTTGTCGCCGAGCGCGGCGGCGGCCGCGCGCATCGCCAGGATCTCGGCATGGGCGGAAGGGTCGCGCCGCGCCTCCACCTCGTTGCCGGCGCGGGCCAGCAGGCGGCCCGCGGCGTCGGTCACGACGGCGCCGACCGGCACCTCGCCGCGGGCGGCGGCGGCGCGGGCTTCCTCCAGCGCGGCTTCCATCGGGTTGGACATGGCCGTCCTTTGGCGCGCCCGGGTTGCGGAGGGAAGGGCGGCGGCGTTACCCAGCCTGCATGAGCAAGCGACCCGCCATCGGACTGACGCTGGACGCCGAGGCGGCCGGCGGGTGGTCGAAGCTGCCCTGGTACGCGCTGCGGCAGAACTACTTCTCCGCGGTCGTGGCCGAGGGCGGGCTGCCGGTGGCGCTGCCCCACCATCCCGAGCTGGCCGAGGACTACGTCGCCTCGCTCGACGGGCTGCTGGTCACGGGCGGCGCCTTCGACGTGGATCCGGCGCTGTGGGGCGACGAGCCCCTGCACCCCAAGGCGACGCTGAAGCCGGGCCGGACCGATTTCGAGATCGCCGCCTGCCGCGCGGCGCTCGCGGCGGGCAAGCCCATCCTCGGCATCTGCGGCGGCGAGCAATTGCTGGCCGTGGCGCTGGGCTGCCCCCTCATCCAGCACATCCCGGACGAGGTGCCGGGGGCGATCGCCCATGAGCAGCCGAACCCCCGCACCGAGCCCGGTCACGAGGTCGCGATCGGGGCGGGCACGCTGCTCTCGCGCATCGTCGGCGTCGGGCGCATGGCGGTGAACTCGGCGCATCACCAGGCCGTGCGGGACGCCGCACCCGGCGTCGTCGTGAACGCCCGCGCGCCCGATGGCGTGATCGAGGGCATCGAAGCGCCCGCGCATCGTTTCGCCCTCGGCGTGCAATGGCACCCGGAATACCGGGTGGACCCGCGCGACACCCTGATCCTGCGCGCCTTCGTGGAAGCGGCCCGTGGCTGATCCCGCCGACACCGAGAGGGGCGAGCGCATCGCGAAGTTCCTCGCGCGCGCGGGCGTGGCGAGCCGCCGCGACGCGGAGAAGCTGATCGCCGAGGGGCGGGTGACGCTGGAGGGGCGGCCGGTCGAGACGCCCGCGACCTTCGTCAAGCCGGGCGACATCATCACCGTGGACGGGCGCGCCGTGAACGAGCCCGAGCGGACGCGGCTGTTCCGCTACCACAAGCCCGCCGGCCTGGTGACCACGCATCGCGACCCGGAAGGGCGGCCGACCGTGTTCGAGAAGCTGCCGCCCGGCCTGCCGCGCCTCGTCTCCGTGGGCCGGCTCGACCTCAATTCGGAAGGGCTGCTGCTGCTGACCAATGACGGCGCGCTGGCGCGGCGGCTCGAACTGCCGGCCAATGCCTGGGTCCGGCGCTACCGGGTGCGCGTCTTCGGCGAGGTGGACGAGCGCGCGCTCGCGGCGCTCGCCAAGGGCGTGACGGTGGAGGGCGTGCGCTACGCGCCGATCGAGGCGGGGCTCGACAGCCGCAAGGGCGCCAATGCGTGGCTCACCGTCGGGCTGCTCGAGGGCAAGAACCGCGAGGTGCGGCGCGTGATGGCGCATCTCGGCCTCCAGGTGACGCGGCTGCTGCGCGTGGCCTACGGCCCGTTCCAGCTCGGCCAGTTGCCGCGCGGCGCCGTCGAGGAGGTCAATCCCAAGGTCCTGCGCGAGCAGCTCGGCCTCGCCGCGCCGAAACGGGTCCGCGGCGGGTGAGGATCATCGCCGGCCGGCACAGGGGACGGAAACTCGTCGCACCGGAGGGCGAGGCGACGCGGCCGACCTCCGACCGGGCCCGGCAGGCGCTGTTCGACATGCTGTGGCACGCCCCCTGGGCGGGGCGGGAGGTGCTGGAGGGCGCCGTCGTGCTCGACGCCTTCGCCGGCACCGGCGCGCTCGGGCTCGAGGCGCTGTCGCGCGGGGCGGCGCGGGCCCACTTCATTGAGGCCGCGCCGGCCGCGCTCGCCGCGCTGCGGGCCAATATCCGCGCCTGCCGCGAGGAGGAGCGCGCGAAGCCCCACGCCGCCGACGCGCTGCGGCCGCTCCGCGCTCCCGAGACCTGCAGCGTGATCCTCCTAGACCCGCCCTATGGGAAGGGGCTCCTCGCGCCCGCGCTCGCCGCCCTGGCCTTGGCCGGCTGGTACGGGCCCGGCGCGCTGATCTGCGCCGAGATCGGGCCGGGCGACGCGCCGCCCGAGGGCACGCTCGCGCTCGCCGACCGCGCCCACGGCAAGGCGAGGCTGGTCGCCTGGCGGGCCTGACGGGGGGCTGGCGCGGCGCTCGGCCGGCCGCTCACCGCCCATGACGGCGGCCCCGCCGCTTCACGCCGGTGCGAGGGCTTGGCGGACCCGAAGCATCGACCGTCGCCTGCGCGGGGCAAGCCCGTGAGGCGATTCCCTTGGTGAGACGCGGGAACCGGCCGGGCTTCCTCGGCGATCGAACCTGATGGCGCGAGCCCTGACGTGTCCGGTTCCGCGACCTGGCGCTGCCTCGGATCGGACGGCACGGGCGATGAGCGTCCGACCGCGAAAGATCGGCCTGGAAGACGTCGGGGATCTCGAACCCAAGGGGCGGCGCGTACCGGGGACTCCCTGGCGCGCGGGCTTCTTGCGCGGTCGAGCGTGGGTCTGACGACCCGGCGCGCGTGATGCGGCGCCCGGCGGGCGCCGAGCGTCAGCGGCGCCCAGGCGACGGCCGGGTCTGCCATGGGCGCCACGGCCGCGCTGGCCGGCCGCGGAAGAGGACCGGGCGCGGCGGCTGTGGCTTGACTGTCGTCAAACTGTCGCTTGCGATAACGTTATGAGCGCTGCCGGTCCGAAGCGGCCTCTCGGGAGCCATGGATGTCCACCAGCGCCTACTCCTTCGCCGGTCTGAACGGCGCCAACGGCTTCGAACTGTGGGGGCCTTGGTCGAACAGCCGCAACGGCTCTTCCGTGGCCGTCGTCGGAGACGTGAATGGCGATGGCTTGGTGGATCTCCTCTCCGGTGGGCCTTTGTACAGCGATGGCGTCAACCAGTACGGGTCCGCCTCACTGATCCGCGGACGCACCGCATGGTCCAGCTTTCCCAACGCCTACACCGAGGCTCAGAACGGCAACGGGACCTACTATCGCGGCGTCGCGAACGGCGATTCGTTCGGGCTTTCGGTCGCCGCGGCCGGGGACGTGAACGGCGACGGCTACGACGACATCATCATCGGCTCGCCGGGCTTCGACGGGGCCGGCGCGGACGCCGGCGGCAGCTACGTGATCTTCGGTGGCCCCAACGTGTTCACCACCAACCTGACCGGTGCACAGACCCTCAACGGCACGACCGGCTTTCGCATCCAGGGACCCGCCGGGTTGGGGAATGGCTATTCGGTCTCCTCCGCCGGTGACGTGAATGGCGATGGCTTCTCGGACCTCATCGTCGGCACCAGCCAGTCCGCCGGCTCCGGCCTCAGCTATGTCGTCTTCGGCAAGGCGAGCGGCTGGGGTTCGACCTTCGACGTCACCACGCTGAACGGCACGAATGGCTTCGCCCTCAACGGCTTCAACAACGCCGGCGCCGTCGTCGCCGATGCGGGTGACGTGAACGGGGACGGCCATGCCGACGTCATGGTCGGCCTCAACAGCCTCGGCGCGGTCTTCGTGGTGTTCGGCCGGGCCGGTGGCTGGACCCCCTCGATCGATCTCTCCGCGCTCGATGGCACCGATGGCTTCCGCATCGACGGTGTCGCATACGGCGCCCTGGACGCCGCGGGGGATGTGAACGGCGACGGCTTCGGCGACCTGATCCTCGGGAACATGGACGCGACGCCGAACGGCGCGCGCTCCGGGTCGGCCTATGTCGTGTTCGGGCACGCCGGCGCCTGGACGCCGACCATGAGCGTGTCGTCCCTGGACGGGGTCAACGGGTTCCGCCTGGACGGGGCGACCGCCGGAGAGAGGGCCGGGTCATCCGTGGCCGGCGCGGGCGACGTGAATGGCGATGGCTTCGCCGACCTGATCGTGGGCGCCAGCCGAGCGAATTACACCGGAGGGACCGTCGACGCGTTCGGCAATCCGCTCGCCGTCGGCGCCGTCTATGTGGTCTATGGCCGATCCGGGGCCTGGGACCCGACCGTCAATCTCGGCGCCCTCGACGCTCAGGGCTACCGCATCGATGGCGTGGAGGGCAGCGCGTTGACGGGCGGCGTCGGCTATTCCGTCGCCGGCGGCGACATCGACAATGACGGGTTCGCCGACGTCCTGACCGGCGCCCCCTATGACGGCGGCTGGGGGTCCGCCTTCGCCTATTTCAGCCTGGCCGGCGGCCCGGCGACCTATCGCGGCACGACGCTCGCCGACACGCTGCGCGGCTCCGCGCTGGGCGACCGTATGGATGGCCACGGCCAGAACGACCGGCTGTTCGGCAATGCCGGCAACGACACCATCGATGGCGGCGCCGGCAACGACGCGATGGATGGCGGCACGGGGTCCGACACCGCCAGCTATGCCAGCGCGACGGCGCTGGTGCGGGTCAGCCTGGCGCTCGCCACCGCCCAGAACACGGCCGGCGCCGGCACCGACACGCTCTCGAATGTCGAGAACCTGCTGGGCTCCGCCTTCAACGACACGCTCACCGGCAGCGCCGCGGCCAACACCCTCACCGGCGGACTGGGCGACGACCTCCTGAGCGGCGGCGGCGGCAACGACGCGCTGCTGGGCGACGCGGGGCGGGACACCGCGGCGTTCAGCGGGAACCGCTCGGCCTACACGCTGACAAAGAACGCCGGCGCCGGCTGGAGCGTCACCGGGACCGACGGCACCGACACGGTGACCGGCGTCGAGCGCCTGCAATTCGCCGACCAGACGGTCAGCATCGGCTTCGCCCGGACCGAGGACATGGCGGGGCGCGGCTATGGTGACATCCTGTTCCAGAGCACCTTGGGCGGCTGGCTCTACCGCTGGCAGCTGGAGGGCACCAACCGGCTGGCCGAGGGATCGCTCGGCGGCCCCGGCGCCAACTGGGTCGTCGCCGGCAAGGGCGATTTGAACGGCGACCTCAACGCCGACATCCTGTGGCAGAACACCTCCACCGGGCAGCTCTACGTCTGGCTGATGAATGGCGGCGCGAAGCTCGGCGAAGGCAGCGTGGGCATGCTGGCCGCCGGGCAGGGCGTCGGCGGCGTGGGCGACACCGACGGCGACGGCAAGGCCGACATCGTCCTGCGCGGCAGCGACGGCAGTTGGGCCGTGCAGCGGATGAACGGCACCACGACGCTGAGCACGGCGGGCGGCACGCTGGACACGGCCTGGTCGGTCGCGGCGGTCTCGGATTTCAACGGCGACCTGCGCGCCGACGTGCTGTGGCGGAACACCGCGACCGGTCAGCTTTACCTGTGGCAGATGAATGGCAGCACCGTTTCGGCGCAGGGCAGCTACGCGACGCCCGGCGCATCCTGGAACGTGTTCGGCGCGGCCGACCTCAACACCGACGGGCGGGCCGATGTGCTGCTGCGCAACGGGTCGGGCTGGCTGTGGGGGTGTCTCACCGACGCCACGACCGTCGCGGCCGGTTCGAATCGGTGGCTGGGCGCCGAGGGCGGCGGCTACACGCTGCGGAAGATCGCCGACTATACGGGTGACGATAGGGCCGACCTCCTCTTCTACGAGGCGACCAATGGCTACGCCTTCCTGCAGAGCATGAACGGGCTGAACGTGCTGGCGCAGCAGGGCGCGGGACAGGCAGGCGCGGGGTTCGCCATTCTTTAGAGCCCGAAGCCGGTCGTGCCCGAGGGCGATGACCGCAGCGATCGCCGCACCGCTGCCGGAGGCGGGGCCAGCACATCCTGCCGGGTCGGCGGCGCGCTCGGCCTCCACGAACGGCCGCCGCGGGGCGCCGGGTGCTGACGATCTCGTCCGTGCCGCAGCGACGTCGCCGGGGTGCGTGGGTCGGCACGGCCAGGGATGCGAAGGTCGCGACGAGCGGAAACGGATCGAAGAGCCGAGGTGGCGGGTGCCGCGCTCCCTGCGTGCTCCCCGGGCGGGGGCGATAACCCGTTGAAGGAATTGGCGGACCCGAATGGATTCGAACCATCGACCTTTGCCTTCGGAGAGATTTCAACTAGGCATACCGAGGGCGCGACAGAGCCTGCCAAAGCACTACGATCGCTGACATTTCAACATCTTATGACCGCCACGGGCGCGACGATGCTTCGCGGAGTTTCCGTGTTCGTGCTACCTATCTGCTACCTAGCCAGATGGCGGAGGCACGAACCATGGCGATCGAACGTCGGCGCATCGGGCTCCGTGAGGTGGCCGCGCTCGCGCCGAACCAGGAGGTTTGGGATAGCGCGGTGGCAGGCTTCGGTGCCCGGCGGCAGCGGAGTAAGTCGATCGCCTACGTGGTGCTCTATAGGACGCGCGACGGACGCCCCCGCCGCTACACGATTGGCCGCCATGGCGCGCCGTGGACGCCGGAGACGGCGAGGATCGAAGCGAAGCGGATCCTCGGTCTCGTCGCGGATGGCGCCGATCCCGCGGGCGACAAGCGCCGGCAGCGCTCCCAGGTCACGACCGTTGCTGAACTCTGCGACGAGTACCTGCAGGAGGCCGAGGCCGGTCGCCTTCTCACGCGGCGCCGGGCGGGAAAGAAGCCGAGCACATTGATGACCGATCGCGGCCGAGTGGTTCGCCACATCAAGCCGCTGCTCGGAAAGCTATCGGTGGCCTCCGTTTCCCGAGATGACGTTGAGCGGTTCATGCACGCGGTGGCCGAAGGTAAGTCGGCGGTCCGCATCAAGACGAAGGCCCGAGGTGTTGCGAATGTTCGCGGTGGTCGCGGCACCGCAACGCGCACTGTGGGGCTTCTCGGCGCGATCTTCGGCTATGCGGTTCGACAGGGCCTTCGTGTCGATAATCCCGTGCACGGTGTGACCCGCTTCGCGGATGGCAAGCGACAGCGGCGTCTCACTGACGCTGAATACGCGCTGGTCGGCAGGGCTCTGTCGAGGGCAGTCGAGCAGCAGATCTGGCAGCCCGCAGTCGATGCAATACGCGCTCTTGCCCTCACCGGGTGGCGTCGCGGCGAGGTGCTGGCGCTGAGGTGGTCAGAGCTCGACCTTGCTCGTCGCACTGCGCGTCTGGGCGATACGAAGACCGGCGCATCGATGCGGCCGCTGGCCAGACCGGTCATCGCAGTCCTGGAGGCCCGCGAGCGGGACCGCGAGCTTGTGTTTCCCGCATCGAGGGGTGACGGGTCGCTGACCGGCTTCACCGCTTTTTGGGAACGCGTGATGAAGCTCGGCGATGTGCCGCGAGACATCACGCCGCACGTGCTTCGCCACTCGTTCGCGTCGATAGCGGCCGATCTCGGTTACGCTGAATCGACGATTGCTGCGCTGATCGGCCATCGCAGCGGTTCGATCACGGCACGGTACATCCATTCGGCGGACGCTGTCCTTATCGGCGCAGCCGATAGGATTGCGGCCCATATCCAACAGCTGATGAAACCCGTCGGCCCCAAGCGGGCCCGACGTCGGCGCACCGAGGTTGAGAGGCTCGCCTTTCCAAGCGTTCCGGTCGGCACGGCGGCCGTCGCAGTTTCATCGTCGGGACGCGCGTCTCGTTCACGCTGATCTTGAGGCCCGAGACAGGATTGACATTGACGATGCTCGCTAAGCATCTCCGACGGAACATACAGCTTGCGAGCAGCCTCGACCTGGGTGCGGGATTTGTCGCCGTGACCCAGGTCGCAGAATCACTGCGGCTCGTGCCCAGAGGAAAATCGGCCCGATAACCGATTGCCGATCCAACTCGGTCTCCCTGTACCGTATCGACGCCCGTCACGTCGGGCGCGCGGTTCCTGAAATGTGATTGCAGTTCGGCTGTTGGCTCGGGCAGGCTACCCGCATTGATTGCAGAAAGGCCCGGTCCTGCGCGCCTGAGGCGCGCTCCAAACTCCGTGCGCGACCGGGATCGGGGTCGGCCGGCAGCGGAGGCTGGTCAAAGTGTCGCGGCGGCCGGAGCGGCGCAAGCGAACGGCGGCCCTTCAGGGCGCCATTGATTTGCACGGGATGATGCTGGCGGTTGTGGTCGCGCGGACGGGCAGCCTGCGGCTCGCTGCGCGCGAGGTCGGGCTGCCGGCATCTGCGGTGAGCCGGCGGCTACGTGCCCTGGAGGACGGGTTGGGGGTGTCGCTGTTCGAGCGACGTTCATCCGGCATGAAGCCGACGGCCGCTGGCGAGGACTTCCTCGCCGAAGCCGAGCGTCTGCTGGGCGGGGCGCAGTCGGCCGTGGCGCGGGCCAGAGAGGCCGGATCGGCGGCGGCTGGGCGGCTCGAGATCGGGACCTACCTCTCAGCCTCCACCGGACGGTTCCGCAAGGCGCTCATGGGCTTCGCGCGGCAGAACCGCGGCGTCGGGATCTGGCTGCGTGAGGGGAGCCGTGACGAGCTACTGACCGCCGTTCGACGTGGCGAGGTCGATCTGGCGCTTCTGCTGGGACCGATGGAGGAGCCAAGCCTGGACCGGCTGGGTCTGTGGCAGGAGGCCGGCATGGTTGCGCTGCCGGAGGAGCACACGCTGGCCAGCCGGCCGATGGTGTTCTGGTCCGACCTCGTCGCGGAGACCTTCCTCATCGCGCGCCGGGGGTCGGGGCCGGAAGCGCGAAGGAAGATCGAAGCACTGCTGCCGTCGGGCCATAGGGCGCGTTTCGTCGAGCAGGACGTCGGTCGAGAGGCGATGTTCAACCTCGTCGGCACGGGCCTCGGCATCGCAGTGCTCGCGGAGTCTGCCTCCGGGGCATCCTATCCGGGCGTCGTATTCCGGCCTGTCGGCAATGAGACCGGTCCGACGATGGTGGAGGCGGCGGCATACTGGGACCCCAAGCGCGACAACCCCGCCTTGCGTCGGTTCCTGGCGCAACTGCGCGCGACTCAGAGATCGCGCGCTGGCTGAGGCTGTGGCCCGCGCGATCGAGGCGCGGGCCGGCGTGCCGAGCGGAACCCCCGGTCGCTCGCGAGGAACCGCGCCAGCATCGGCGCGACGAGCTTTGTGGGCTCGACCTGCTGGCCGGTCTCGCGGGAGAGCGCTTCCGCGTAGGCGACCAGGTCGCGGTGCAGCTCCGCCGGCAGTTCCACGGTGAGCTTCACAGGCCGGTCGTCGAGGATCGGGCCGAGCTTCAGCTTCGGCATGGGTCAGCCTCCGTAGGGCTCGAGCACGAGGTCGCGGTGGACGATGACGCGCACCGGAAAGCCAGGGCGCACGGTCAGCGTCGGCGGGACGGAGAGCTGCCGTCGGACGATCTCCTCGCCCGCGCGGCCGACGGTGTCCTGGCCGCTCTCGCGGATGGCGCGGGCGATGTCGCTCTCGTCGTCGCGGCCGAGTTCCAGGCCGAGGTTGAGCAGCGTCGCGAGGCCCGCGGCGAGGAAGAGCCGCCCCCAGTGGTAGTCCACGCCATCCTCGAGGCCGGCGTAGCCCGCCTCGTCCGCGCCCGGCATGCGTTCCAGTACGATGGAGCGCCCGTTGGGCAGGATGAGCCGGTTCCAGACCAGCAGGATGCGCCGCTGTCCGAAGCTGACGCGGCTGTCGTAGGCGCCGATCAGGCGCGCGCCCTGCGGGATGAGCAGATGCCGCCCCGTCGGGCTGTCGAAGACGTTGGCCGTGACCTGGGCGGTGATCTGTCCGGGCAGGTCTGAGCGGAGGCCGGTCAGCAGCGCCGCGGGGATGACGCTGCCGGCCTGGATGACGAAGGGGCTGGCGGGTGGCTGGAGCCGATCCGGTGAGGTCGTGCGGCGGTCGGCAGGACCACCCAGGAAGGCGAGCCGCCGGTCGGTGGCGTCGGGAGCGATCGGCATGACACCCGGATCCGCTGACAGCAGTCCGGCGGGCACTGCGCCACGCGGCTCGCCGCGTGCTTCGACCTGCACGAAGAGTCGGCTGGTGCGCGCTGCCTCGAGCTCCTGCATCCGCCGCTGTTCGGCAGGGTCGGCGGTCGTGGGCATGGCAGGCGGTACGACCGGCTGGCCGCGCTCCTGTGCGCGGACGATGGGCCGGCCGAGATCACCCGGCAGCGGCGGTCCCAGCTGCGGGATCCCGGCATAGTCGCGCGGCAGGCTGGCCAGGCCGTCGGCCTGCGGGTTCCGGTCGGTGCTGTAGAGCTCGCGCGGTCCCTCGCCGCCGCTCCGGCCCTGGAGGGCGACGATGAGCGACGCCCCGATGCCAAGCCCGGCCGCGACGCCAAGCCCGATCAGCACCCGCCGGGAGAGCCGCACCACGCGCGGCGGATCGGGGCGCAGGCGGAGCGCCGCGGCGATGTCGCGCTCGCTCCCGCCCCGTTCCGGCGCCGCCCCGCTCATCGCGCGCGGCCATCGGTGCGGACGATGCGCACGCGCTGCTGCCGGTCACCGAAACGCAGCTCGGCGGCCGCGAAGAGCCGGTCGACGATCACAAAATTCTGCCGGACGCGGTAGTTGACGAGCTGCCCCTCGCCCTCCGGCCCGATGACGAAGAGCGGCGGGATCTCGCCCTGGCCGATGCCGCGCGGGAACTCGATGAAGACCTGGCGCCCGTCGTCGAAGGCGCGCAGCGGCCGCCAGGCCGGACTGTCGCCCTCGATGTCGTAGCGAAAGCGCAGCCGCGCGAGGTCGATCCCCTGCTCGACGGGTGCCGCGGCGTTCTGCCGGCGCAGCGCGATCAGCGCGTCCTGCGGATACTGCCAGGAGACCGAGGCCATGTAGGTGCGCTCGGTCGACCGCAGTTCCAGCAGGTAGGTGCGGCGGTCGGTGTTGATGATGAGGTTGGTGGTGAGGTCGGGGCGCGTCGGCTTGACGATGATGTGCACGCGGCGCGTCGGGCCGGTGCCGCTCTCGGTGTCGCCGATGATCCAGCGCACCGTGTCGCCGGCGGCGACGGGGCCGTTGCCGACCAGCGTCTCGCCCTCCTGCAGCATGATGGCGGTGACCTGCCCGGGCGCGGTGTAGACCTGATAGAGCGCGCCGGGCGTGAAGGGGTAGACCTGCACCGCGTTGATGAAGCCCGCGCGCACGGGCTGCACGCGCGCGGCGGCGTTGGCCTGGTTTACTCGCACGGTGGGATCGGGCGGCTCGGGCGTGCGGCGCGAGGGCGGGATGCGCTGAAGCTGGCCCGGCAGGGGCAGCGGCGTCGGCACCTCGACGATCTCCACGGGCCGCAGCGGCTCGGGGAGCTGCGTCGCCTGGATCGGCTCGTCGTCGTAGGTGATCTCGGGCGGGCGAAAGGCACAGGCGCCGAGGCCGAGCAGCACAAGCGCCAGGATGGGGTGTGCGTGCCTCATTGCCCGAGCTCCCGCGACCAGTTGATGGCGTGGACGAAGATGCCGAGGGGGTTCTTGCGCAGCCGCTCGGCGTCGCGCGCCGGCTGGACGACGATGGTCAGGATCGCGGTCCAGCGCTCGGTGCGGGCGAGCTGGCCGTTCTCGTAGGTCCGCTCGATCCAGGCGACGCGGAAGCTGTCGTCGGAGGCGCGGATGACGCTGGAAACCTCGACGGCGACCTGCTGGCGCCCGACGCGGCCGAAGGGATCGCTGGCGCGCGCGAAGTCGTTCAGCGCCAGCGCGCCGCGATCGGTCGCGAAGTCATAGGCGCGCAGCCAGTTCTGGCGGACGATGATCGGGTCGGCGGCGATGCCGCGCACCTGCTCGATGAATCGCGCTAGGTGCCAAGCGATCTGAGGGTCTGTCGGGCGGAAATTGGCGATGGCGGGGGCGACCGCCTGCGCCTCGCCAATCCGGTCCACCTGCACGACCCAGGGCACGATGGTGCCGCGGGCGGACTGCCAGACCAGGGCGCCGGCGAGACCGGCGATCAGGGCGAGTTCGCCCAGCGCCATGAGGCGCCAGTTGCGGGCCTGGACGCGGGCGGAGCCGATGCGCTCGTCCCAGGCCTGGGCGGCGCGCTGGTAGGGCGTCTCGGGCTCGGGCGTGCGGCCGTAGCGGACGGAGGGGCGGCGGAACATCAGCGATCCTCCGAGAGGCGGATGGAGGAGCCGGCGCCACCGCCATCGCCGGAGCGGATGGCGTGGCCGAGGGTGGTCACGCCGTGGCTCAGCGCCTGGGCCCGCCGCATGCGGCGGGCCCAGGCAGGCGCGCCGGAGGATGGCGGTGGATCCGACGGCGGCGAGGCGCCGCCACTGACCGCCGCGCTGCCGGCAGCGTGGCTGGCGCGAAGGCTGCCCGCCGCGCTGCGCAGCGGGCTGGCGGC
>JAIEOO010000186.1 GCA_019750475.1 Acetobacteraceae bacterium
CGCCCGCCTCGGCGCCCGGCTCCGGCGCGCTGGCCCCGGCCCCACCACGCGGAGCGCCGGGCGCACCCTATCGCGGCACGGGCGAGGCGGCGGCCCAGACCTGGCTGCTGGCGTTCGAGAGCGTGACGGTGCGCGTCCTCGCCGAAGCGCCGCCGCAGGACGGCGCGCCGCGCTCGTTCAACTGGCGCGGCCTGCGGATCAGCTGCCCCGGCTGATCAGCCGATCCGGCAGCTCGCGCCGATGACGGCGCGCAGCGCCGTGGGGGTCAGCAGCACCGGGAGCTCATCCCCCACCGGCAGGGAGACGAGGGCGCGCTGCTCGCGCCGCAGCACCACCGGCGCGGCGAAGACCGGCTCGCGCGCGGCGCGCACGACGGGCTGCACCACGAGGGTCTCCGCGCTGACATTCGCGAGCTCGACCAGCATGCGGCGGGGCATGCCCTCCTCGGCGGGGTGGGCGCGAAGCTCCCGCATTTCGATGCGGCCGGAGCAGACGGGCTGCACCTCGGCCGACTGCGCCTTGGCCATGCCGGGGCCGGTCAGGAGGGCGGCGAGGAAGAAGGGCAATGCACGACGCATGGTCGTCTCCTGACGGGGAAAGAGCCGCGGGAAATGCAACTTATGCGTGTAGAGTATTGCCGGTTTCTCAATCGCCTTTCAAGGCCGCTCCGGCGGCCAGCGGCGCCAGCGGCGCGGCGAGCGCCAGCAGCGCGCCCGTCAGCAGCAGGTAGGGCCGAGCCTCCAGCCCCGAGGCCGCGGCCTCGATCGCGGCGGCGCCGAAGATCACCGCCGGGATGGCGAGCGGCAGCACCAGCAGCGGCAGAAGGACGCCGCCCCGGCGCGCGCCGAGGGTCAGCGCCGCCCCCGCCGCCCCCAGCACCGACAGGATGGCCGAGGCGAGGGCGAGGGCCACCAGCGCCGCGCCCCAGGCCCCGGTCGGCAGGTTGAGCAGCGCCGCCGCCACCGGCGTCGCGGCGACGAGCGGCAGGCCCGTCGTCAGCCAGTGCCCGAGCGCCTTGGCGGCGGCGAGCGCCGCGGGGTGCAGGCCGGACAGCAGGAGCTGGTCGAGCGACCCGTCCTCCGCCTCCGCGCCGAACAGCCGGTCGAGCGGCAGCAGCGCCGCGAGCAGCGCCGAGGCCAGCAGGGCCCCGGGCGCCAGCCGGGCCAGCAGCTCGGGCGAGGGGCCGACGCCGAAGGGGAAGAGCGCGGCGACGAGGACGAAGAACAGCACGGCCGAGAGCGTGTCCGCCGGATGCCGGACGGCGAGGCGCAGCTCGCGCCCCAGGACCGCGAGGAAGGGGCTCACAGCCTGAGTTCCCGGGGAGCCGCGAGGGGCAGCGGCAGATGCGTCGCCGCCAGGATCATCCCCCCGCGCCCGAGATGGGCGGCGAGCAGCGGCCGCAGCCGCTCGACCGAGGCGGCGTCGAGCCCGACGGTCGGCTCGTCGAGGAGCCACAAGGGCGCCGGGGCGAGGGCCAGCCGCGCCAGGGCCAGGCGCCGCTTCTGCCCCGAGGACAGCACCCGCGCCGGCAGATCGGCGAGCGGCCGCAGGTCGAGCGCGTCGAGCGCCGCATCCGTGTCCCCGCCGTGCAGGCGGCGGAAGAAGTCGAGGTTCTCGCGCGCCGTGAGCGCCGGCTTCAGCGCATCCATGTGCCCGAGGTAGCGCAGCCGCGCGCCATGCGCGACGCGGTCGGCCAGCGCGTCCGCGCCGCCCCACAGCAGCGTGCCTTCCATCGCCGGCAGCAGCCCCGCGACAACGCGCAGCAGGGTGGATTTCCCGGCGCCGTTCGCGCCGGTCAGCAGCATCGCCTCGCCGGGACGCAGCACGAAGCCGAGATCGGCGAAGACGAGGCGCTCGCCGCGCCAGCAGGCGAGGTCCCGGGCCTCCAGCGCGCCAGATCGTTCCGCTTCCAGCACGCCGGCCTCGCGCGCCTGCCGCGCGCCCTCCTCCATGGACCCTCAAGGCCTCCCATGCTTAAACCCGCGCCGCAAGGACCAGAGGAACAAACCCCCATGCGCATGATCGGGCAGGACAGTCTCAAGACGCGCCGGACCCTCACCGTGGACGGCAAGGCTTACCAGTATTTCAGCCTGCCCGAGGCTGCGAAGCAGATCGGCGATGTCAGCCGCCTTCCCTACTCGCTGAAGGTCCTGCTCGAGAACATCCTGCGCTTCGAGGACGGCCGCTCCTACACCGTGAACGACGCGAAGGCGGTCGCCGAATGGGCGAAGCAGGGCCGCTCCGACAAGGAGGTGCCGTTCCGCCCCGCGCGCATCCTGATGCAGGACTTCACCGGCGTGCCCGCCGTGGTGGACCTCGCCGCCATGCGCGACGGCATCCTGCGCCTCGGCGGCGATCCGCAGAAGGTGAACCCGCTCGTCCCGGTGGACCTCGTCATCGACCACTCGGTGATGGTGGACGTGTCCGGCACGGCGAACTCCCTGACCAAGAACGTCGAGATCGAGTTCGAGCGCAACGGCGAGCGCTACGAGTTCCTGCGCTGGGGCCAGGAGGCGTTCGACAATTTCCGCGTGGTGCCGCCGGGCGCCGGCATCTGCCACCAGGTGAACCTCGAGTTCCTCGGCCAGGTCGTCTGGCTCGCGACCGACGCGGGCGACAGCTACGCCTTCCCGGACAGCTGCTACGGCACCGACAGCCACACGACGATGATCAACGGCCTCGGCGTGCTGGGCTGGGGCGTCGGCGGCATCGAGGCCGAGGCCGCGATGCTCGGCCAGCCCATCGCCATGCTGATCCCCGACGTGATCGGCTTCCGCGTCTCGGGCCGGCTGCGCGAAGGGGTGACCACGACGGACCTCGCGCTGACCGTCACGCAGATGCTCCGCAAGAAGGGCGTCGTCGGCAAGTTCGTCGAGTTCTTCGGCCCCGGCCTCGATGAGCTGCCGCTCTCCGACCGCGCGACGATCGCCAACATGGCGCCCGAGTACGGCGCGACCTGCGGCTTCTTCCCGGTGGACAAGGCGACGACCGCCTATCTGCGCCTGACCGGCCGCGAGGAGCACCGCGTGCGCCTCGTCGAGGAATACTACAAGGCCCAGGGCATGTGGCGCGACGCGTCCAGCCCCGAGCCGGTGTTCACCGACACCCTCGAGCTCGACCTCGCCTCGGTCGAGCCGTCGCTCGCCGGGCCGAAGCGCCCGCAGGACCGCATCGCCCTCGGCTCCGTCGCGTCCTCCTTCAAGAAGGACCTCGCCGCGGGGGCCATGGGCGTGCCGGGCGACGAGGCCGAGAAGCGCGTCGCCGTGGGCGACCAGGGCATGGAGCTCGGCCACGGGGACGTGGTGATCGCGGCCATCACCTCCTGCACCAACACCTCCAACCCCTTCGTGCTGGTGGGCGCCGGGCTGCTGGCGCGCAAGGCGCGGGCGCTCGGCCTGAAGCCGAAGCCCTGGGTGAAGACCTCGCTCGCGCCCGGGTCCCAGGTCGTGACGGAATACCTGGAGGCCTCGGGCCTGCAGGACGATCTGGACGCCATGGGCTTCCAGACCGTCGGCTATGGCTGCACCACCTGCATCGGCAATTCCGGCCCGCTGCCGGAAGCCATGGTGGACGCGATCGAGGGCGAGAAGCTCGTCGTCTCGGCCGTGCTGTCGGGCAACCGCAACTTCGAGGGCCGCGTGCACGCCAATGTGCGCGCGAACTACCTCGCTTCCCCCGTGCTGGTCGTGGCCTACGCCATCGCCGGCACGGTCAAGACCGACCTGACGCAGGAGCCGATCGGCCACACGCCGGATGGCCGCCCCGTCATGCTCTCCGAGATCTGGCCGACCCAGGCCGAGGTCGAGGCGATCGTCAACCGCGACGTGACGCGCGACAAGTTCCAGAAGCGCTTCGGCAACGTGTTCGAGGGCACCGAGCAGTGGCGCGCCATCCAGGTGGACGCGCAGAGCGACACCTATCGCTGGAACTCCGGCAGCACCTACGTCCAGAACCCGCCCTATTTCGAGGGCATGACGATGGACGTGGCGCCGCTGGCGAACATCACCGGCGCGCGGGTGCTGGCGCTGCTCGGCGACAACATCACGACGGACCACATCTCGCCCGCCGGCAACATCCGCAAGACCTCGCCCGCCGGCGAATACCTGACGGAGCACCAGGTCCGACCCTTCGACTTCAACAGCTACGGCGCGCGCCGCGGCAACCACGAAGTCATGATGCGCGGCACCTTCGCCAACATCCGCATCCGCAACGAGATGGTGCCGGGCATCGAAGGCGGCATCACCAAGCACTACCCCTCGGGCGACCAGCTGCCGATCTACGACGCGGCGATGCGCTACAAGGCCGAGGGCGTGCCGCTGGTGGTCTTCGGCGGCAAGGAATACGGCATGGGCTCCTCCCGCGACTGGGCGGCGAAGGGCACCTTCCTGCTGGGCATCAAGGCCGTCATCGCCGAGAGCTTCGAGCGCATCCACCGCTCGAACTTGGTGGGCATGGGCGTGCTGCCGCTCGTCTTCCGCGAGGGTGAGAACCGCCAGACGCTGTCGCTGCGGGGCGACGAGATGGTGGACATCCTCGGCGTCGAGCAGCTGCAGCCGCGGATGAAGCTGGAGCTGGTCGTCACCCGCGCCGACGGGACCGTGCTCCGGACCGAGGTGCTGTGCCGCGTGGATACGCTCGACGAGGTCGAGTACTACCGGAACGGCGGCATCCTGCACTACGTGCTGCGCGGGATGGCGAAGGCGGCCTGAGCCGCGCTTCACCGCGACCCTGAAGGGGGCGCCGGCCGGGAGGCCGGCGCCCCTTTTTCATTCGCCCGTCGTCATTCGAAGGGGTCGAGGACCGGGATGCCGAGGCCGGCGACGTCGCGCATGTTGCGGGTCACGAAGGTCAAGCCGTGAACCAGAGCCGTGGCCGCCATCATCGCGTCGGGATATGGGACGGAGCGGCCCGCACTGATGCGGCCCCAGGCCTGAGCGCAGGGTTCGTCAAACGGCAGGATGCGGCTGCGATACCGGAACGGCAACTCCACGAGCCAGGCTTCGAGCCTGGCGGCGTGGGCAGGGTCGCGTGGACGAAGGCGCTCGATCCCGGCACGAATTTCGCCGAGGACAATCACGCTCAAGGCGACGTAGCCGTCGGCCTGCCGCTCGATCCAGTCGACCACGCGCGGATGTGCGCGGCTGCCCTTCCGGAGCTCCGACACAACATTCGTGTCGAGCAGGAACCTCAGAACTCGATGTCCCGCATGGGCGACCGGTCGCGCTCGATGTCGAGATCGATCTCCGGAAGCGGAGAGGCACGCAGATAATCGATCAAGGACCGCGTCTCGGCGGCCTCCTGCAATTCCAGGAAACCGCGGAGGCTCCGGGCGCGCTCGGGATCGGTCAGCATGGCCGCGACGGAGCGCAGGATCTTCGCATCCTCGGGCGTGGCGCGGAACTCGATGCGCTTCAGTCCGCGCTGGGCAAGCGTCGCGCGATGCTTCGAAAGGCGCCGGGACGAGCTCATGCCCGGAAACGTATCCGGAAACGCCCGCCCGAGCCAGGGAAATCAGGCCCGGTGCACCACCCTCCCGCCCACCATCGTCAGCTTGGCCTCGATCATCGGCAGGGCCGCCAGCTCGCAGGTGAGCGGGTCGTCACTGAGCACGGCCAGGTCGGCGAGCTTCCCCGCCTCGATGCTGCCCTTCCGGTCCTCGTCCATGGTCAGGAAGGCGCCGTCCTGCGTCGCCGCGCGCAGCGCCCGCTCCCGGCTGAGCGCCTGTGCCTCCCCCACCGGGCGCTGGGTGTGCAGGTTCGTGCGCGACACCGCCTGCCACACCGGATGCCAGAGCGAGACCGGGACGTTGTCGGTGGCGAGCGAGAAGCGCACCCCGGCCTCGTCCAGCCAGCGGAGGGGCGAGATCGCGTCCTCGTCCGGCAGCTTCCACCGCTCCTTCAGAAGATGCCCTTCCTTGTAGACGTAGCGGTTGGTGTGGGTCGTGATCACGAGGCCGAGGTCGCGGATGCGCGACACCTGCTCCCGCGTCAGCACGCTGATGTGGCCCAGCACCCAGCGCAGGTCGCGGATGGGAACGATCTCGTTCACCTCGGCGTAGAGGTCGAGCATGTTGGGCCAGATGCCGATGGCGCGGATGCCGTTGCGCGCGCAGGCCACCAGCAGCTCCTTCGCGCGCCCCCGCTCCAAGCCGAAATCGTAGTTGAAGCCGGCCCAGCCGGTGTAGGGCGCGGCCTCGGCGCGCAGCGCGTTGTCCTCCGTCCGGCCGATCTCGGTGATGATGCCGGACATGCGCAGCATGTCGTCGCCGAGGCCGCGGCCGGACAGCCAATGCGCCCACCCCTCGACCAGCTTGCCGAGATCCGCCTCCGCCTGCCCGCGCCAGTCCGGGCTGAACACCAGGTGCGAGCGCATCGTCAGGCGCCCCATGTCCTGCACCTGGCGGTAGGCGCGCAGCAGCTCGCCGGCGACGCCATGCTCCTCGTAGACGGAGGTCGTGCCGAAGGCGTGGTAGGCCGCCATGGCCCGCGGCAGCCCGGCGACGCGCTGCGCCACCGTGAAGCCCGGCGCCTGGCGGAACCAGGTGAGCTCCACGAGCGGCACGAAGCCGTTCTCGACGAAGATCCCGTTGGGCTCGCCCCGCGCGTCGCGCCCGATCTCGACGGAACCGACCGGCGGCCGCGTGCCACGCCCGATGCCGGCGAGGGCCAGCGCCCGCGAATTGGCGATGGAGACGAGCGGCAGGGTGTGCCGCCAGTAGCCCCAGATCGGCCGGATATAGACGGGGTTGTCGGGGGCCGCCTCGTCCAGGTCCTCCCGCGTCGGCCAGCGGCGCTCCTCGAGGCTGTCGGGCAGGTCGAAATAGTAGGGCGGCTCGCCCACCGGCATGGTGACGATCCACTCGCCCGGCTTGGCTCGCCGCGCCAGCTCGCGGATGCGCGCCCGGATGGCGGCGACGGAGCGGCAGCCGGAGAGCGTGGGGAAGACGTCCTTCAGCCCCTCGCGGTCCATATGGGCGTGGCCGTCGATCAGCCCGGGCATGACGGCGGCGCCGGCGAGATCCCTCACCTCCGTCAGGGGCCCGCGGTGGCGCGCGACCATGGCCGCGTCCCCCACCGCGAGGAAACGCCCGTCCCGGATGGCGACGGCCTCGGCGGTCGAGAACCGGGCGTCGCAGGTGATGATCCGGCCGCCGGTCAGGATGGTGTCGGCATGGGGGAAGTCCGTCATTCGACGCGCTCGATCCGGCCGGTGCGCAGCATCTGCGCCCAGCGCTCCACATCGGCCCGGAAATAGGCGCCGAAGCCCGCGCCATCGGCCGGGATGGGCTCGGCCGAGGAGAGGCGCAGCCGCTCGCGGAAGGCGGGCGTCCCGATGGCGCGGAGCACCGCGGCCTCCAGCCGCTGGCGCGACGCCTCGGGCGCGCCGCTCCGGATGAAGAGGCCGGTCCAGGTCTCGAAGGCATAGCCGGGCACCGTCTCGGCCACGGCCGGCACGTCGGGCAGCACGGCGGAGCGGTGGGCCGCGGTCGTCGCGATGGCCCGCACCGCGCCCTGCTGCACCTGCCCGATGGCGGAGGCCATGACGTCGAGCAGCAGGTCGATGCGGCCCGCGATCAGGTCGGGATGGACGGCGCCGGAGCCGCGATAGGGCACATGCGTGAGCTCCACCCCCGCGGCCGCGGCCAACAACGCGCCGGAGAGGTGGCTGCCCGTGCCGGGCCCCGACGAGCCGTAGGTCACCGGCCGGGAGCGCGCCGCGGCCAGCGCATCGGCGATCGTGCGGAAGGGCGATGGCGGACCGACGACGACGAGGTTGGGAATCGCCCCCGTGCCCGCGACCGGCGCGAGGTCCCGCACGGGGTCGAAGGACAGGTTGGCGAGCGACACGGAACTCGCCAGCGCCGCGCCGGTGAACAGGAGGGTGTGCGCATCGGGGCGCGACTGCTGTGCGACGAAGGCCGCCCCGACATTGCCGCCGGCACCGGGCCGCGTCTCGATCACCACGGTCTGGCCAATCTCGCGCTGCAATTCGGGGCCGAGCGTGCGGGCGAGCACGTCGATCGGGCCGCCGGGCGCGTAGGGCACGACGATGGTCAGCGGGCGTTCGGGAAAGCCCTGCGCGGCGGCCAGCGCGGGCAGGGCGAGCGGCGCGGCGAGCAGATGACGGCGACGGAGGGTCATGGCGCGGGCCTCTGGCTGGGCTCGGGGAGCTTGCCGGTCCGCTTGAGTGCGGGTCAACGCAGCAGCGGCACCAGGCTCAGCACGAGGAGCAGCGCCATGCCGATGTTGAAGGCGCGCAGCCGCCCCCCGGTGCCCAGCACACGCGCGGCGGCGAGGCCGATCCAGCCCCAGAGCAGCAGGCAGGGCAGCGAGACCGCGGCGAAGACCGCGGCGATCAGCAAGGCCTGGGGCAGCACGGGTGCCCCCGGCGTGGTGAAGGCCGGCAGTGCCGCGAGCACGATCATCCAGGCCTTCGGGTTGACCCACTGGAAGGCGGCCGCGCCCCAGAAGCCGAGCGGCGGCCGCGCCGCGGCGCTGCCGGGCGGCGGGGCCGTCGCGATCTTCCAAGCGAGCCACAGCAGCCAGAGCCCGCCCGCCACCTGCATCCCGCGATGCAGCCATGGGATCTGCGCGAAGGGCAGTTCCAGCCCGAGCGCCACGACGACGAACATCGCCGGGAAGCCGACCGTGATCCCCATCATGTGCGGCAGCACGCGCCGCACCCCGACCTGCGCGCTGGCCGCCGCGACCATCAGCACGTTCGGCCCCGGCGTGGCCGAGGTGGCGATGGCGAAGCCGGTCAGCGCGAGGGCGTATTCCATGCGCCGAAGCCTGCGAGGCGGCGCCCGATTACGTCAATCATGCTGACGCAATGGGGCCCTGCGTCCGGCGCCGCCGGACGTCCTTCGCCCGCTACTCAGCCGTCGCGCCCGTGGCCCGGACCAGCTCGGCCCAGCGCGCGACCTCGTCGCGCAGGAAAGCCCCGAATCCGGCCCGCGCCAGGCCGGAGGGGATCGCCCCCATGGCCCGGATGCGCGCCGCCTGCGCCTCCTCCCGCAGCGCCGCCTGCACGATGCCGGCCGCGCGGTCGAGGATGGCGGGCGGCGTCGCCGCCGGCGCCATCAGCGCCTGCCAGGCCGTCGGCTCGAAATCGGGCCAGCCGAGTTCCCGGCCGAGCGGCGGGATCGCCGGGAAATCGGGATGCGCCTCGCGCGAGGAGATGCCGAGCGCGCGAAGCCGCCCCTCCCGGATGAAGGCGGCCTGGGGCGGCAGGTTCTCCAGCACCGCGTCCACCCGGCCGGCCAGCAGCTCCGTCACGGCGGGCACGCTGCCGCGGAAGGGGATGTGCGTGCCCTGGACGCCGGCGCGGCGCAGCAGCGCCTCCATCGAGAGATGCGGGTGCGTCCCCACCCCCGCCGAGGCGAAGGTCACGCCGCCCGGCTTGCGCCGCGCCCAGTCCAGGAATTCCGCCGCGGTGCGGACCGGCGTCGCCGGGTTCACCGACAGCACGTTGGGCACGAGCGCCATGACGACGACCGGCGCCAGGTCCCGCAGGATGTCGAAGGAGAGGTTGCGGTAGAGCGTCTGGTTGATCGCGGCGGCGGCGGCGGTGACGACGAAGCTCTGCCCGTCCGGCGCGGCGCGGGCCACCGCCTCCATGCCGATGTTGCCGCCGGCGCCGGTGCGGTTCTCCACCACGAAGGAGCCGCCGGTGGCGGCCGACAGCGCCTGCGCCGCGAAGCGCCCGAGCGTGTCCGACGCGCCGCCCGGCGCGAAGGGGGAGACGATGCGCACGGGGCCGCCCGGCCACTCCTGCGCGAAAGCCGGGGCGGTCAGCAGGAGCGGCGCGGCGAGGAGACGTCGGCGGCCGATCACTTCAGCGTCTCCTTCGCGATCAGCAGGCGCTGGATGTCGGAGGCGCCCTCGAAGATGCGCAGCAGGCGCACGTCGCGGAAGAACTGCTCCACGACGCTGCCGCGCATGTAGCCCATCCCGCCATGGACCTGCACGGCGCGATCCGCCACGCGGCCCACCATCTCCGACGCGAACAGCTTGCAGCAGGCGATGTCGCCGATCAGCGGGCCCTGGGCCTCGCCCGCGGCGTCGAAGGCCCGCGCCGTCTCCAGCACCATGGCGCGCGCGGCCATCAGCTCGGCGCGGGAATCCGCGATCTGCGCCTGGACGAGCTGGAAACCCGCGAGGGGCTGGCCGAACTGCCGGCGCTCCTTCGTGTGGGCGACCATCTCCTCCAGCAGGCGCTGCGCCTGGCCGACGCAGGTGGTCGCCACATGCAGCCGCGCGTGGTTGATGCCGCGCATTGCCGTCTTGAAGCCGCCGCCCTCGCGCCCGCCGATCAGCGCGCTCTCAGGCACGCGGACCCCGTCGAAATAGACCTCGGACGTCGCGCTGCCGTCCTGGCCCATCTTGCGGTCGGCCGCGCCCATGGAGACGCCGGGGGTGTGCCGCGGCACGATGAAGGCGCTGATGCCCGCGGCGTCCCGTGTGGCCGGGTCGGTGCGGGCCATGACGATCAGCACGTCCGCCTGGCGGGCATTGGTGATGTAGCGCTTCGTGCCCTCGATGACGAAGTGATCGCCCTCGCGCCGCGCCGTAGTGCGGACGCCGCCGGCGTCGCTGCCGGCCTCGGGCTCGGTCAGGCAGAAGGCCGCGGTCGCCTCGCCGCTCGCCATGCGCGGCAGCCATTCCTGCCGCTGCGCCTCGGTCCCGTTGTAGAGGATCGGCTGGGAGCCGAGGCCGATCGTGGTCGAGAAGCGCGCGCGGAAGACGGCGGAGGCGGTCGTCACCTCCATCATCACGCGCACCTGCTGCTCCATCGACAGGCCCGCCCCGCCGTAGCGCGTCGGGATGGAGATGCCGAAGAGGCCGGCCTGCCGCAGCAGCTCGGTCAGGTCCTCGGGCAGGGTTTCCTGCCCGTCGAGCCGCGGCTCGGCAGGGATCAGGCGCTCCCGCACCAGGCACCGGACGCTGTCGAGATACGCGCTGAACGCCTCGGTTCCACCGTCCGGCATGGCCCGATCCTCCCCTCTGGTTCGGGAAAGGCTAGGCTGAGGAGCCCGGACGATGCCAGTCTCGCGTCGATCCCTCCATGCGGGAGCCATGCCAGGGCCCGGTGGCGGGAGGGGCATCGGGAGGCAGCGCGGTGGATATCCTCATCATCGGCGGCACCGGGTTCATCGGCCGGCGCCTGGTCCATCTGCTGCATGCGCGAGGCCACGTCGTCACGGTGATGGACACCGAGCCTGCGCCAACCTCCTTCGCCGACCTCGGCGAGCGCGTCCGCACGATCCGCGGCGATGTCGGCAGCTTCACGGATGTCATGGCGGCGATGGGCGACGCGCGGCCGGACCGCGTCGTGAACCTCGCCTACCTCATCGGCAGCCGCCACCCGCCACGCGCCGCGCTGCACGTGAACGTTCTCGGGATGGGACATTGCTTCGAGGCCGCCCGCATCCTGGGCGTGCCCCACGTGGTCTACGCGGGCTCCTTCGCGGCGAACGGCCGGCAGTCGCACCACGGCGACCGAGCGGTGACGGAGGACGACCCGGTCCATCCGGACGACCAGTACAGCCGCCACAAGGTGATGAACGAGTGGCAGGCGCTGGACTACATCGAGACGCACGGCATGCGGATCACCGGCATCCGCACGTCCTACCTCACCGGGGCCGACAAGGTTCGAGGGTCCACGCACCATGTGAGATGCATCACGGAACCGGCGTTGGGGCGGGCCGTGACCCTGCCGTTCCGCGACATGATGCAATGCCTGATGCATGTGGACGACGCCGCGCAGGTCTTCGCGAGCGTCGTGCTCGCCGAGGCGCCGCGCCACCGGATCTACAACTGCGGCGGCTTGACGGTGAGCCTCGGGGAACTGGCCGCGGCCGTTCAGCGGGTCCTGCCCGGCGCGAGCATCGGCTTCGAGCACGAGACGGGCGCCCGCGCTGCCAACTCGTCGTTCCTGATCGACAACACCCGCCTCGCCCGGGAGTTCGGCGTGCCGGCTCGTTCCCTCGATGGGCTGGTGCGGCAGATCATTCAGGAAACGCAGGCAGCAGCCGGCCTGCCGGGCCGTCCGCACCGGCGCTGACGCTTGGCTAGGCCGGACAAAAGCAAAGGGCGGCGCCGGTTCCCCGGCGCCGCCCTTCGGTTTCTTGGTGAGCGCGCGCGTCAGTCGCGCGTCGCGGCGCCGAGCTCGGCCACGAGCTCTTCCTCGAGGGTGATCTCTTCCTCGCGGACGATCTCCTCCCCGCGGGCCTGCTTCTCGGCCTCCTCCTGGGAGCGGGCGACGTTCACCACGACGGGGAGCATCACCTCGGGGTGCAGCTCCACGCGGACGGTGGTGAGGCCCGTCGTCTTGATGGGCGCGTCGAGCTGCACCTGCTGGCGGCCGACGGTCAGGCCGGCCTCCTTGCAGGCCTCGGCGATGTCGCGCGCCGAGACGGAGCCGTAGAGGCTGCCGCTCTCGCCGGCGGTGCGGATCAGGATGACCGACAGGCCTTCCATCCGCTCGGCGATGCGCTCGGCTTCCTCGCGGCGCTTGAGGTTCTGCGCCTCGAGCTGGGCGCGCTCCTTCTCGAAGCGCTCGAGATTCGCCTTGGTGGCCCGGATGGCCTTGCCCTGCGGGAGCAGGAAGTTGCGCGCGTAGCCAGGCTTGACCGAGACGCGCTCGCCCATCTGCCCAAGCTTCTCGACGCGCTGCATAAGGATCAGGTCAATCATGGAGCGGGTCTTTCATCGGTTGGCTGGCGGCGGCGCGAGGCGCCGCCCAGCGGTTACGGGGTGGGCGGCGTGCGGCGCCGCCAGGTGTCGAACAGGCCCAGCCCGACCAGGAGCGGGGCCATGAGCTGCAGGAACAGGAGCATGAGGACGTAGAAGCCGGCGAGCATCGCCGTCCGGCCGGGACGTCCCCGCAGCCGCCGGTGCACCCCGGCGATGCCGAGGAGGAAGACCGGCAGCAGCAGCAGGAGCAGCACCGAGAGCGCGACGCCCCCGCCGACCAGCAGCCACGCCACCAGCGCCACGGCGACCAGGGCCGCGTACCAGCCGGGCAGCTGCGTGTCGGTCCAGTCCGGTGCCGGCTGCGGCGCGAGGCCGAGCCGCGCGACGAGCTTCCAGGCGGCGACGCCGTTCGCGATCATCACGAGGGCGAGCCACAGGCCCGCCGCCGCGGCCTTCAGCCGCGCCACCTGCTCGACCATGCCGGGCGGCAGGGCCACGCCCATGCGGCGCACCCCGCTCTCCACCGCGGCCCGCATCGCGCCCTCGATGTCGTCCACCGACAGCGCCAGGATGAGGAGCACGACGACCGGCCACAGGCCGAGCAGGCCGAGCGGCAACCCGAGGTCGAGCGCCGCGCCGCGCTGCGCCGCCGAGACCAGCAGCGCCGCCGGCAGGGCGAACATCACCGCATAGACCGCGACCCCGAAGGCCGAGGACATGACGACGACGGACGCCGCGCCCACGGCCGCCGCGACCGAGGCCGCGCGCGGGCCGAAGGCCAGGCCCGCGGCGATGAGCGGCAGCGGCACGGCCCAGAGCAACAGCCCGCCGAGCGGCAACCCGCGCATCGCCCAGAGGGCGAGCAGCGCCGAGACCACGCCGCCCGTGAGGGCGGCGAGGGTCACCGGTGCCGGATTGTTCGCCGTCTGGCTCACGCTCGATGTTCCGCGCGCAGGCTCAGTCGTTGATCACGTAGGGCAGCAGCGCCAGGAAGCGGGCGCGCTTGATGGCCTGCGCCAGCTCGCGCTGCTTCTTGCCCGAGACCGCCGTGATGCGCGCCGGCACGATCTTGCCGCGCTCGCTCAGGAAGCGGGACAGCAGGCGCACGTCCTTGTAGTCGATCTTGGGCGCGTTCGGGCCGCTGAAGGGGCAGGTCTTCTTGCGGCGATAGAACGGGCGCCGGGCGCCGACGGCGGTGCGGCGGTTGGCGATGTTGACTTCTTGCGTCTCGCTCATGGCTCAGATCTCCTCGCCCATGCCGACATCCACCTCGTCGCGGCTGCGCGCGCGGAACTCCTCGCGGTCGTCGCCGCGGCCGCGGCCCGAGCTGAAGCGCCCGGCGGGCTTCGGCCCGCGGAAGCCGCGCTCGCGGTCGTCGGAACGCTTGGCGAGGATGGCCGAGGGGGCGTCGTCGATCGCCTCGACGCGGATCGTCATCTCGCGCAGCACGTCCTCGTTCAGGCCGAGCTGGCGCTCGATCTCCTGCATGGCCGGCGGCGGCGCGTCGAGGCCGAGGAGCATGTAGTGCCCCTTGCGGTTCTTCTTGATGCGGTAGGCGAGGCCGCGCAGGCCCCAGTATTCGCGCTTCTTCACCTCGCCGCCCTGTTCGGCGGCCACCGCGGCCATCTGGTCCGCGATCGCCTCAACCTGGGCCTGGGTGACGTCGTTGCGCGCGATGAACACGCATTCGTAGAGCGGCATGATCTCTCCCTGTGGATGCTCAGCCCAGGGCGCAAGCCGGGATGGCGGGCGCGCAAACGGGCATAGCCGCGGGCGTGCCACGCCCCCGGCAGGGTGGCGGGGGTAAAGCACGGGAGGGTTGGGGGATCAACCGCGAATCCGGCATGGCCGACGCTGGCCCGCGCGCGCTCGCCGCCATAGGGTTCGCGCCATGACCCCCACCCGCCGCATCATCCTCGCCACGCCCGCGCTCCTGGCCGCGTTTCCAGGAGCGCGTGCACAGGAGCGGTGGTCCCCGCGGGGCCCGGTCCGCTTCGTCGTGACCTTCGCCGCCGGCGGCAGCGCGGACCTGCTGGCCCGGCGCCTGGCCGGGCCGCTCGGCGAGCAGCTCGGCCAGACCGTGGTGGTGGACAACCGGCCGGGCGCGGGCGGCAACATCGGCATGGACGCGGTGGCGAAGGCCGCGCCCGACGGACAGACCATCGGCATGGGCGCGGCCGGCCCCATGGCGATCAACCCCGCGCTGCAGCCCGGACGCATGCCCTTCGACGCCGCGCGCGACTTCACGCCGCTGATCCACCTGGCCGATCAGGCGAATGTCCTCCTGACCGCGGCGAGCGTGCCCGCCGCCCCGATCGGCGCCTTCCGCGACTGGCTGCGCGCCCAGCGCGACGAACCCTTCGGCAGCCCGGGCAACGGCACCTCCAACCATCTGACGGGCCTCGCCTTCGGACAGGCGCTGGGCGCGAGGCTGGTCCATGTGCCCTATCGCGGCTCGGCGCCCGCCCATGCCGACATCCTCTCGGGCAACATCCGGCTCATGGTGGACAACATCGCCACCGCCCTGCCCTTCCTGCGCGATGGGCGGATGAAGGCGGCCCTCGTTTCCACCGCCCAGCGGTCCCGCCTGCTCCCGGAGGTGCCTTCCCTGCCGGAGGCGGGCGGCCCGCCGCTCGCCTCCTGGCAGGGGATGTTCGCCCCGGCCAACCTCCCCGCCCCCATCGCCGCCCGGCTCAACGAGGCGTTGAACGCCGCGCTGGCCCGGCCCGAGGTCGGCGACTGGCTGCGCGACAGCGGCGCCGAGGCCGTCGGCGGCCCGGCCCAGCGCTTCGCCGACTTCCTGGCGGCGGAGCGCCCCCGCTGGGCGCAGATCGTGCGCGAGAACAACGTCCAGGCCGACTAGCTTCCCCCGCCAAACCCCCGCCCCACCGCGCTTCGCTCCGGTCCGCGCGCGTTTGCCCGGGGGCCCCGGTTGAGGCTCCGGGCAGGTCGCGCCCACGCTCCGAAGGTGGCTGGGTCAGGTGCTGGGAGAGGTGGCGCTGCCCTCGTGGCGGAGCCATTCGCGGCACCGCAGCGGGCCCTGGAGGGAGGGCGCTCCGGTTGTCCGCGCGACCGGACGGTCCAGCGGGACCACGCTTCCGCCGCTTCCGAGCGGACGATTCACCGCTCCGGCGATGCCGCCGTCGCGGATCGTGCTCCAACGGCCCGCCTGGGCAAGCGCCGCGCGCCGCGCGACAACAGGCGCATGCTCGCCGAGATCATCGACGCCACACGCTTCCTCGAAGACCCGCGCCATGACGGGGAGGCGGCGCTGCGCTGGCTCGCCGCGCGGCACGCGACGCGAACGCGCGCCACGCGCATCGCCGGCGAGAAGGGCTTCACCGACGTGGTGGTGGCCGAGTTCGGGGAGGGCACGCGCTGCCTCGGCATCCTCGGCGTGCTGGGGGGCACGGGCATGCGTCCCGAACGGCCGGGCCTCGTCTCCGACGCCGACGGCGCGGTGGTGGCGCTCGCCGTCGCGGCGGCGCTCGGCCGGCAATGGGAATGCGGCGACGGGCTGCCGGGGCGCGTCATCGTCGCCACCCACATCTGCCCGCGCGCCCTGGTGCGTCCGCAGCTGCCCGCGCCGATGATGAGCAACCCGGCCGACCGGGTGCAGGTGCTCGACGCCATGCTGGACCCCGCCATGCAGGCGGTGCTGTCGGTGGATGCCTCGAAGGCGAACCGCATCCTCAACCACACCGGCTTCGCCATCACGCCCACGGCCATCCAGGGCTGGGTGCTGCGCGTGGCGGACGACCTGCTCGACCTCCAGCAGGCCGTGACGGGGGAGGCGCCGGTGGTGCTGCCGATCACCACGCAGGACATCACGCCCTACGGCTCCGGCGTGCGGCACATCAACTCGATCATGCAGCCGGCGACGCGGACACCGGCGCCGGTGGTGGGCGTGGCGCTGACCGCCGCGGCCACGGTGGCCGGCAGCGCGACCGGCGCCAACCAGCCCTTCGCCCTCGACCAGGCGGGGCGCTTCTGCGTCGAGGTGGCGCGCGGCTTCACCGCGGGGCGCTGCGCCTTCCACGCGGAGGAGGAGCTGGCGACCCTGATCGGGCGCTACGGCAGCCTGGAGCGGCTGCAGCGCCTCTGACGCGCGGGATCGGCCGCCCGCGGCCGCTCAGCTCCGCGGGCCCAGCCGGTCGGCGAGGCGGAACATCAGCGGGTTGAGCGCGATCGTCAGGATCGAGGCCGCCAGGATCAGGTCCCGCCCCTCCCCGCTCAGCAGGCCTTCCGCCACGGCGAGCCCCGCGAGGATGAAGGAGAACTCCCCCACCTGGGCGAGCGCCGCGCCGATCGAGAGCGAGGCCCCGTGGTCGAGGCCGCGGAGACGCGCGATGGCGTAGGCCGCGATGGTCTTCCCGAACAGCACGACGAGGACGGTCGCCAGCACCGCCAGCGGCTCCCGCCACAGGATCGTCGGGTCGAACAGCATCCCGACGGCGACGAAGAACAGCACGGCGAAGGCGTCGCGCAGCGGCAGCGTCTGCTCCGCCGCCTTCTGCGACAGGGTGGACTGGCCGAGCACCAACCCCGCCAGGAAGGCGCCCAACGCGAAGGACACGCCGAACAGGATGTAGGCGATGTAGGCGATGCCGAGCGCCGTCACGAGCGCGGCGAGGGAGAACAGCTCCCGCGAGCGGAGCCGCCCGACCCAGGAGAGCGCCACGGGCAGGAAGCGCGCGCCCAGCACCAGCATGATGGCGATGAACACCGCCACCTTGCCCACGGTGACGAGGATGGTGAGCCAGATCCCGTCCGCGCCGCCGGCCAGCAGGCCGGTCGGCGCGCGGTCCTGCGTCAGGGCGGCGACGATGGGGATCAGCACGAGCGCGAGGACCATGGCCAGGTCCTCCACCACCAGCCAGCCGACCGCGACATGGCCGTGCTTCGTCTCCAGCTCGCCGCGCTCCTGCAGGGCGCGCAGCAGGACGACGGTCGAGGCAACGGAGAGCGAGAAGCCGAAGACGAGCGCCGGGATATCGTCCCAGCCCATGAGCCGCCCGAGGCCCCAGCCCAGGATCGTCGCGGTGCCCATCTGGATGAGCGCCCCCGGCACGGCGACGCCGCGCGCGTCGGCCAGCTCGCGCGGCGAGAAATGCAGGCCGACGCCGAACATCAGCAGGATGACGCCGAGCTCGGCGAGCTGGCCGGCGGCCGCGAGGTCGCCCACGAAACCCGGGGTGTAGGGGCCGATGGCGACGCCCGCCGCGAGGTAGCCGACGATGGTCGGCAGCCGCGCGGCGCGTGCCGCCAGGCCGAGGAACAGCGCGAAGGTCAGCCCCAGCGCGATGGTGCCGATGAGCGCCGTCTCATGCGGCATCGAGGTAGCGCGCCGTCAGATGATCCTGGAAGTCGCGCGGGTCGAGCGGCTTGCCCGTGGCGGCCCGCAGCAGATCCTGGAAGCCGAGGCGCGAGCCATGGGCGTGGACGTTCGCCCGCAGCCAGCCGAGCAGCGGCGCCATGTCGCCCCGCGCCAGCGCCGCATCCAGCCCGGGCTCGGCCGCGCGCGCGGCCTTCATGAGCTGCGCGGCCGCCATGGCGCCGAGCGTGTAGGACGGGAAGTAGCCGAAGGCGCCGTCGTGCCAGTGGATGTCCTGCAGGCAGCCGCGCGCGTCGTCGGGCGGCACGATGCCGAGCAGCGCCTTCAGCCCCTCGGCCCACGCGCCCGGCAGGTCGCCGATGGCGAGGTCGCCGCCGATCAGCGCGCGCTCCAGCCGGAAGCGCAGGATGACATGGGCCGGGTAGGTCAGCTCGTCCGCGTCCACGCGGATGAAGCCGCGCTCCACGTGGCGCCAGAGCTTCGCGAGGTTGGCGGTCGCGTAGGCGGCCTCGCTGCCGCCGAACAGCGCGCGCAGCTTCGGCCCAAGGAAGGAGAGGAAGGCATCGGACCGGCTCGCCTGCATCTCGACGATCAGGCTCTGCGACTCATGGGCCGCCATGCCCGCGGCCTCTCCCACCGGCTGGCGGGACCAGGCGGCGGGCAGGCCGCGCTCGTAGAGGGCGTGGCCGGTCTCGTGCAGGACGCCCATCAGCGCCTTGGCGAGGTCGTCCTCGCTGTAGAAGGTGGTGATGCGGACATCGGTCGGGGTGCCGCCGCAGAACGGATGCAGGCTCTCGTCGAGCCGCGAGTGATCGGCCTCCAGCCCGATGCGGAGCGAGAGGTCGCGGCACAGCTCCCGCTGCTTCGCGGCTGGGAACGGCCCGGCGAGGGGGAGGGCCGGGCCGCGCTTCGCCTGGATCTCCTCGGCGCGCGGCAGGGCCTCCCGGAGAAAGGCCTCGTAGGCGGCGAAGACCGGCTCCACCTCGGCGGCCGTCACGCCGCGCTGGTAGCCCTCCATCAGCGCGTCGTAGGGCGAGAGGCCCGTGGCCGCGGCGAGGGCCGCGGCCGTCTCGCGCTGAAGGCGCAGCACCTCCTCGAGGTAGGGGCGCACCCGGGCGAAGTCCGACGTCGCCTTGGCGTCGCGCCAGACCTTCTCGCAGGCGGAGTTGGCGCGCGCGCTCGCCTCGACCAGCTCCGTCGGCAGGGCGGTGGCCCGCAGATGGGCGCGGCGCATGAGGGCGAGGTTCGCGGCGTCCCAGTCACCGCCGGCCTCGGCCTCCGCCAGGGCGTCCGCGATCCAGGGCGCCGTGGCGAGGTCGTGGATGGTGCCGGCGAGTGCGGCTAGTTGCTCCCCGCGCGCGGCGCCGCCGCCCCGGGGCATCATCGCGCTCGCGTCCCAGTGCAGGACGGCGGCGGCCTCGCCGAGCGCCGCGAGGCGCGCATTGTGATCCTTGAGACGGGCATAGGCGGCGTTCATGACGCCGCTGCTACCGGAAGTCGGCCCTTCTGTCAGGCGGCGCGCAACCGTCGTCGTGCCCAGAGCGCGAAGATCGCGAGCCACGCCACAGCCAGCCCGTACCAGGTGAGCGCGTAGCCGAGATGCGGGTTGCGCGGCGCCGGGAAGGCATGGGCGGGGTCCGGCAACGGCCCGCGGCTCGGCGCCGGGGTGGCGCCGAAGCCCGACGGGCCGCGGGCCTGGCCGGGCTCGATCACCGTCAGCGCGTAGGGCGGCGCGTCGGGCACGCCGAGGCTGGCGGCGATGGCGCGGGCGTCGAAGGTGAAGAAGCGGCGGTTGGCGGGGTCGTCCGTCGCCGCGAACAGCCCGCGCCGCTCGCTCGGGCGGGCATAGCCGGTGACCGTGACGGCGCCCTCGGGCCGCTGGACGAGGCCCGGGGGGGGCGCCGGCTGAACCGGAACCCAGCCGCGCTCCACCAGCAGCGGCGGCGCGCCCTCGCGCTCCAGCACGGCGATCAGCGACGCGCCGAGGACGGGCCCGCGCACCTCCAGCCCCAGCAGCGCCTCGGAACCCGGCCGGAAACGGCCGGTGGCGGTGACATGGGCATAGGGCTGCGCGTCCGATGTCGCGGCAACGGCGGGCGCGGCCTGCGCCGCCGCGAGCTCCGCCAGCAGCCCCGTCTTCCAGTGCAGCCGCTGCACCTGCCAGGTGCCGAGGCCGAGCAGCAGCCCGAGCACGGGCATGGCCAGGAAGGTGGGCAGGATCAGGACCTGCCAGCGGGAGCGCGGCGTGGAGGGCATGTGTGCGCGCGATCAACCAGCCCTGCGCGCAAAAGAAAAGGCCGGCCCCGAAGGGCCGGCCCGATCACCAGACCAAATCAGCGCGGCCGCCGAAGGATCCGGCCGCGAGGCGGCCGGCGCGCAGCGGCCAAGCTGACGGCCAGCACGCCATGCCTGCGGCGCGCGAGGGCCGTCAGTGAGGCGCGATCTCGCCCGCGCCCCACCAGTAGATGGAGACGAAGAGGAACAGCCACACCACGTCCACGAAGTGCCAGTACCAGGCCGCCGCCTCGAAGCCGAAATGACGCTCCGCCGTGAAGTGGCCGGCCATCGCGCGGAACAGCATCACGGCGAGGAAGATCGTGCCGACGATCACGTGGAAGCCGTGGAAGCCGGTGGCCAGGAAGAAGGTCGAGGGATAGACGCCGCCGCCGTTGAACGGGAACGGAGCCACCATGTACTCCCACACCTGCAGCCCGGTGAAGAGCATGCCCAGCAGCACCGTCAGCGCGAGGCCACGGATCAGGTCACGCCGGTTGCCCTCGATCAGCGCATGGTGCGCCCAGGTGACCGTGCAGCCCGAGAGCAGCAGGATCATCGTGTTGAGGAAGGGCAGGTGGAACGGATCGAAGGTCTTGATGCCCTGCGGCGGCCAGATGGCGCGCGCGGCACCCGACACGTGCTCGGGGTACAGGGCGAAGTGGAAATAGGCCCAGAAGAAGGCGACGAAGAACATCACCTCGGAGGCGATGAACAGGATCATGCCGTAGCGCAGGCCGAGCCGCACGACCGGCGTGTGCAGCCCCGGCGTCCGGCTCTCCTTCAGGACGTCGCGCCACCACATGAACATGCAGAGCAGCACGGCGCCGAAACCGGCCAGCAGCGGCCAGAGCATGCCGTAATGCGCCTTGAGGATGATGCCCGTGACGAGCAACCCGCCCGCGAAAGCCGAGAACAGCGGCCAAGGCGAAGGATCCACGAGGTGGTACGGGTGCTTGTAGGGCGTGGCGCCTTCCGGGTTGCTGGCCATTTGTCCTCAATCCTAATGCCGGCTTATCGCCGCACATTTCCCTGGAAAACCAGGCGGGATCAACCCCGCCGCGATGACGTCGAGCCGCGCCTGCGGCGGGCTGCGAGATGCGGTTGCGCCGAGGGGGCTCCGCCCCCTGAACCCCCGCCGGGGAGACAGTGTCGCCCCGGACCCCTGCCGAGACTGACGCGGGTCTGGGGGACCCGTGGTCCCCCAGCGGGGGCACGGGGGCGGAGCCCCCGCGGGGCCAGCCATATCCTCACCGCACGGCGCGGCCGACATGCGGCCCGGCGTTGGCCAGGGCGCCGCTGCGCTCGGCGTCGTTCAGGCTGCGGAAGAAGGTGTAGCTGACGGTGATGGCCCGGATGCCGCGGGTCTGCGGGTCTTCGGCGATGCGGGGGTCCACCCAGAAGGCGAGTGGCATGTCCACGCTCTGCCCGGGTTCGAGGGTCTGTTCCTCGAAGCAGAAGCAGGCGGTCTTGTGGAAGTAGCGGCCGACGATGTCGGGCGTGACGTTGTAGGTCGAGACGCCCAGGACCGGCCGGTCGCTCGTGTTGCGGGCGGTGTAGAAGGCGACGGCTTCTTCGCCGACGCGGAGCTGCATCTGTGGCTGCTGCGCCTGGAACTGCCAGGGCAGGTTCGGGTGCGTGACGGCCTGGAAGCGCACCGTGACCTGATGCGTGCCGGGTGTGGCGGGGGCGGCCTGGCCGATCATGGGCTGGCCGTTGAAGCCGGTGACGCGGCAGAACAGGTCGTAGAGGGGAACGGCGGCGAAGCTGACGCCCACCATGAAGCCGACGAAGCCGAAGGACGCGATGGCGACGCGGCGGTTGCGCTTCCGCAGGAGCTCGGGGTCGGGGCGCGGGAGCATGGCCGTCAGCCTCGCAGCAGGCGTGCGATGGAGATGAAGTAGAACAGCACGGCGAGGCCGGCGAGCGCGCCGAGGATCGCCCAGTTCCGCGCGCGGCGGCGCTTCTCGAAGGTGGCCTGTTCGTCCGGTGTCATGCGAGCAGCAGCCGGTCCACGACCAGCGCCCCGAGCAGGAGGAAGAGGTAGGAGATCGAGTATTTGAAGCAGGCCTTGGCGGGCGCGTCCTTGGTCAGGGAGACGCCGGCCTCGTCCTGCGCGTCGCGCCAGACCGCGAGGGCGTGGCGCAGGAAGTTGGCGCCGAGGGCGAGGGCGACGAGGCCGTAGGCCCAGCCCGAGAAGCCCATCAGCCAGGGCGCGAGCGTCAGCGGCACCAGCAGCACCGTGTAGATGACGACCTGGCGCCGCGTCTCGCGCGCGCCGGCCACGACGGGGAGCATCGGCACGCCGGCGCGCTTGTAGTCCTCATGCGCCCAGAGGCTGAGCGCCCAGAAATGGGGCGGCGTCCACATGAAGATGATGGCGAAGAGGACGAGGGGCAGCGCCTCGATCGAGCCGGTGACGGCGACCCAGCCGATGAGCGGCGGGAAGGCGCCGGCGGCGCCGCCGATGACGATGTTCTGCGGCGTCCGGCGCTTCAGCCACATGGTGTAGATGACGACGTAGAAGAAGATCGAGAAGGCCAGGACGCCGGCGGCGAGCCAGTTGGTCGCGAGGCCCATCAGCGCGACGGAGCCGACGCTGAGGACGATGCCATAGGCCAGCGCGCCCTCGGCGCTGATGCGGCCGGCCGGGATGGGCCGCTTCGCGGTGCGGCGCATGACCGCGTCGATGTCGCGGTCGTACCACATGTTGATGGCGCCCGCCGCACCGGCCGCGAGCGTGATGCACAGGATCGCAGTGATGGCGAGGACGGGGTGCAGGGACCCGGGCGCCACCAGCAGGCCGGCGATGCCCGAATAGACCACGAGCGTGAGCACGCGCGGCTTGAGCAGCGTCACCCAGTCCCGGACCTCGGAACCGAGAGCCGGTGCCCCGAGGGAGACGGATACGTCGAGGGGGGCTTTCGCCCCCCCCTGGATGTTCACGGCTGTGTCGCTCATCGCGGACCCCAGTCAACTTCCCGTCAGCGGATGCGGGGAAGCTCGTCGAAGGTGTGGAAGGGCGGCGGGGAGGAGACCTGCCACTCGAGCGTGGTCGCGCCCTCGCCCCAGGGGTTGGCCGCCGCCTGCTCGCCGCGGCGGAGCGTCACCCACATCACGTAGAAGAAGAACAGGAAGCTCGCGATCGCGATGTAGGAGCCGAGCGAGGCGATCAGGTTCCAGCCCCACATCGCGTCCGGATAGTCCGGGTAGCGGCGCGGCATGCCCTGGTTGCCCAGGAAGTGCATGGGGAAGAACGTCAGGTTCACGCCGACGAACGTCATCCAGAAGTGGATCTTGCCGAGCTTCTCCGGGTACTGCCGGCCGCTCATCTTCCCGATCCAGTAGTAGATGCCGCAGTAGATGCCGAACACGGCGCCGAGCGACAGCACGTAGTGGAAGTGGGCCACCACGTAGTAGGTGTTGTGCAGGATCTGGGTGATGCCGGCATTGGCCAGCACGACGCCCGTCACGCCGCCCACGGTGAACAGGAAGATGAAGCCGATGGCGAAGAGCATCGGCGTGTCGAACCGCATGGAGCCGCCCCACATGGTGGCGATCCAGGAGAAGATCTTCACGCCCGTGGGCACGGCGATGACCATGGTCGCGGCCATGAAGTAGGCGCGCGTGTCGACGTCCATGCCCGAGGTGTACATGTGGTGCGCCCACACCACGAAGCCGACCACGCCGATCGCCACCATGGCGTAGGCCATGCCGAGGTAGCCGAACACCGGCTTCTTCGAGAAGGTCGAGATCACGTGGCTGACGATGCCGAAGGCCGGCAGGATCATGATGTACACTTCGGGGTGGCCGAAGAACCAGAACAGGTGCTGGAACAGCACCGGGTCGCCGCCGCCGGCCGGGTCGAAGAAGGCCGTGCCGAAGTTGCGGTCCGTGATCAGCATGGTGATCGCGCCGCCGAGGACGGGGACCGCCAGCAGCAGCAGGAACGCCGTCACCAGCATGGCCCAGACGAAGAGCGGCATCTTGTGCAGCGTCATGCCCGGGGCGCGCATGTTGAAGATGGTCGTGATGAAGTTGGCCGCGCCCAGGATCGAGCTGGCGCCCGCCAGGTGCAGCGCGAACAGCGCCATGTCCATCGCCGGGCCCGACTGGTACTCGGCGTCGGAGAGCGGCGGGTAGATCGTCCAGCCGGCGCCGGCGCCGCCGCCCACGAAGAGCGAACCGCCGAGCAGCAGGAAGGCCGGGACGAGCAGCCAGAAGGAGATGTTGTTCAGGCGCGGGAAGGCCATGTCCGGCGCGCCGACCATGATCGGCACGAACCAGTTGCCGAAGCCGCCGATCAGCGCCGGCATGATGACGAAGAACACCATGATCAGCCCGTGGGCCGACACGTAGGCGTTCCACATCTGCCCGTCGGCGAAGATCTGCATGCCCGGCTGCTGCAGCTCGAGCCGCATCAGGAAGGACAGGCCGATCCCGATGATCGCCGCGAACAGCGAGAAGATGATGTAGAGGGTGCCGATGTCCTTGTGGTTCGTGCTGAACAGCCAGCGTGCCACGAAGCCCGGCTTGTGATCGTGATGGTCGTGCGCGCCGTGCGCGCCTGCCGCGGTCGCCATGTTTGCCTTCGCCTTGTCCGTGCCGCGCGCGCCTTACCGCTGCGCGCTGGCGAGGTTGAGGGTGGTGGCGCCCGCCGGAGCCGCAAGGGCCACCGGGTTCTCAGTTGCGGACGCGGAAGGAATGGAGGAGGCGAAGCGCGTGCGCGCCTGGCCGACCCACTGCTCGAACTCCTCGGGGGGAACGGCACGGACCACGATCGGCATGAACCAGTGGTTCACGCCGCAGATCTGGTTGCACTGCCCGTAATAGACGCCGGGCCGGTCGGCCCGCAGCCACGTCTCCAGCGCGCGGCCGGGGATCGTGTACTTCTGCACGCCGAGGGACGGAACGAAGAAGGAGTGGATGACGTCCACGCCGTTGGTGAGGATGCGCACGGTCCGGCCGGCCGGAATCACCAGCGGCTCGTCCACCTCGAGGTTGCGGAGCTGGCCCGGACGCAGGTCCTCGTCGAAGATCGGGCGGCTGTCGAAGGCGAAGTTGCCGTGATCGGGGAAGCGGTAGTTCCAGTACCACTGGTGGCCCGTCACGCTGATCGTCAGGTCGGCGTCGCGCGCGCGGTCCTGATAGTAGATCAGGCGGAAGGACGGAATCGCGATCACCACCAGGATCAGCACCGGAATGACCGTCCAGGCGATCTCCAGCGGGGTGTTGTGGCTCGTCTGGCTGGGCGTCGGGTTCCGCTTCTCGCTGTAGCGGTACACGCACCAGGCCAGCAGCAGGCCGACGAAGATCGTGATCGCCACGATGATCCAGAAGACCAGCGCGTTGAAGTCGCTGATGGCGTCCTTGATCGGGCCGCCCGAGGCCTGGAGGCCCATGCCCCAGGGCACGGGCGCACCGATCGTGGTGTGGCCCGCCTGCTGCGCGACAGCCGCGCCGGCGCCGGCGAGCGATGCCGCGGCGCCTCCGATGAACGCCGCCAGGCGGCCCTTGAGAAGTCGCATCCCGTCCTCAAACCCAAGATCGCCGCGGCCCTTGGTGGTGCCTTTGGAGGCTGCCGTTCCGGAGGCCGCGCGATGATCGCCCGCGCGCGGACCGTCCCCTTCTCGAGGAGGGGCATGCCCGGCGCGGGCGGACCATAGTGCCGAGGCCCGGGCGCCACAAGGGCGCCCAAGGGCATCTGAGGCCTCAGGCCTCCGCTTCCGGCGCCTCTTCCGCGACGTGGTCGGCCATGTCGTTCAGCATCGAGCGGATGTGCGGGTCCCCCACCACGTAGAAGACCTGCCGCCCCCGCCGGTCCGCCTGGAGCAGCCGGGCGGCGCGCAGCAGCCGCAGATGGTGCGACACGAGCGAGGCCGAGATGCTCAGCGCCTCCGCCATGGCGCCCACGGCCACCGGCGCGTCCAGGCAGGCCAGGATGATCTTGAGCCGCGTGGGGTCGCTCATCAGGCGGAACATCTCCGCCAGCTCCACCACCTCGTCGTCGTTGATCCGCAGGCCGTTGGGCATCGGTGCATCCTCACGCGCGGCGCCGCTTCGCACAAGCAGGGAGGCTCCACTCAGCCCGGCGGGCGGGAGCGGTTAAACAGCAGCGCTCCCCAGGCGGCGGCCGCATCCTCCGTGCACACGCCTGACCCGGTGCGGCCGGCGAGGCGGGGGGCGGTGGCGGCGATGGCGAGCAGGCCCCCGTTCTCCGGGACGCGGGGATGGGCCAGGCAGACGGCGCCGGCCGCGTCCCACCCGGCCTCGAAGGCCTGGGCCGGGTCGTTGTCGGGGGCCTGCACGCCGATGCGGTCGTAAATGTCTACCGCCGTGCCGTCCCGCGTCCAGGCGTGGTCGCCGCCATAGGCGCCGCGGAGCAGGTTCACACAAGCGGCATGGTAGGGCGCGAGGCGTGTCCGCCCGTCCGGCGCCACCGCCCACGGCCGGTAGCCCATGCGCATGCACTTGCCGACGCCGCCGGAGGAGCAGGTGAGCGACAGGCCTCCGCTTCCGTCCGAATAGGGGATGGCAAGCCGCCGCCCTTCGGGGTCGGGCGTGCAGAGATCCTGGCGCGTGCCGTCCGGCGCCAGCACACTGAGCGTGAAGAGCCAGACATCGGGCGCGCGGCTGCCGGCGTCGGGCTCAGCATCCTCAATGCGCAACGTTAGGGGCTGGCCGTCGACCGTCAGGGAGAGGGTGGCGCCGACAAGGTCCCGCCCGCGGAGCACGGTGCCATCCTGGAGCTCGGCGCGGAAATCCCCGCCATCGGCGCCGAAGTGGCGCAGCGGTGATTGCGCCCAGGCCGGGGCGGCGGACATCAGCAGGGCGAGGGCGAGCCAGCGCATCGTCGTCTCTCCGTCACAGCAGGGCGGCCGGGTCCGCCTGGCGCAGCTTGGCCGCCGCCATCGCGCCGGAGGCCCCACACATGCCGAAGACCAGCGCGAAGACCATCATCGCGCGCTCGGCCGTGTGGATCATCGGAATTCCCATCGCGTCGCCGACGAGGCCATACATCCAGACGGCCCCCGCGAAGCCCGGGACGTAGCCGAGGGCCGCCAGCAGCAGCGCCGCTCCCATCACCACCAGCAGCAGCCGCGGCATCCCGTACCCGATGGCCCGCAGCGTCGCGAATTCGGGGATGTGCGCCGCCACCGCCGAGAACAGGATCTGGTAGACGACGACTAGACCGACCACGAGGCCGGTCGCGGCGCCGAAGCCGAAGATGACGCCGATGGGGCTCTCCGCCTCCCAGAAGCGGCGTTCGCGCAGGACGAGTTCGGCCGCCGTCAGCACCTCCACGTCGCGTGGCAGCAGCGCGCGCAGCCGCGCCTGGACCGCCCTCGCATCGGCGCCCGGTTGGAGCTCAAGCGAGACGAGATCCGCGAGGGCGGGTGCACGCGGCACGACGCGCCGGAAATTCTCAAAGCTCATCACCACGTTGCCGTCGGCCCCGAAGCTCGCGCCCAGCCGGATCGTGCCGACGACGCGCATGGCCCGCGGGCCGAGTTGCGCCTCGAACGGGCCCTCGGCCGCGAGGCGGGTAGTGACATCGCCGTATACCTCGGTGGAGGCGGCGTCGAAGGCCAGCGTGTCCGGCGCCCGGAGGAGGTGGACGATCGGGCCGAGGCCCGGCCAATCCGCGGCCCCCTGGTCGAGGTCGAGGCCGATGACCTGGATCATCCGGCGCCGCTCCCACCCCTCGCCCGTGTGGGTCGGGTCGCGCCAGGTGAGCATGCCGATGGCGATGGGCGTGGCGCGCAGCACCTCGGGCTCGGCCAGCGCCTGCCAGCCGCGCGCGCGGGGGAAGGGCTCCGGCCGGAAGGTGGCGGTGGTCGTCGGATGGATCAGGAACAGGTCGCCGCGGAAGGAGGCGAGGAGGCGCACCGCGGTGTCCAGCAGGCTCGCCTGGAAGCCGAGCTGCATGAGGACGAGCAGCGCCGCGACCGCGACGCCGGCGAGCGCCGCGCCGAGCCGCGCCGGATCGTGCCGCAGCATCCGCCAGGCGAGCCTGGTGGCGAGATGCGCGGCCACCGGCAGGGCGGGGCCGCGCGGCATGCTCAGAACAGCCGAGCCGGGCGAAGCTGCGCGGCCATCTCATCGCGGCGGCATTCCAGCGCGTCGCGCGGAAAGGCCGCGAGGGCGAGCAGGCCGAGCAGGAACAGGGCGAGCAGCATGGCGGCGTCTCCGGCGGACGGGGCGACGTGCCCCGCCCGGTGGTGGCGGATCAGCGGGGGGGCAGCGTGACGCCTTCGACCGTCACCTGCGCGGCGCTGGACTGCGTGCCATTCTTCTTGATTCCATTCTCGGCGGCGCCGTTGATCTTCACACCGTTGAGATGCAAGCCGTTCGTCATGATCCCCGCCTCGGCCGGCACTGCGGCGAGGGCGAGGAGGGCAGCGGCGAAGGCGATGCGGGTCATGTCGGTTTCTCCTTGGCTTCCTCGCCGGCGGAGCCATTCCGTCCGGCGCGGAGGGACCATGCCGCTTCCCCGCTCCGCACCGGGAGATGCTTCGCCCCGCGCCGGGATGCGCATCGCCACGCACCGGGTGGTGCGGGGCGATGCGCGTCCGTCACGCACCCACCAGCCCATCCAGCGCCGGGGCGAAGGCCGCGCGCACGGCCAACACCGCGTCGCGCAGCGCCGCGCGCTCCGGCGGCAGGTTGCGCACGCCGATTTCGTATTCCGCCATCAGGAATGGCGTGGTGTCGGGGTGGATCAGCGTGCCCATGGGGGAGCTGGGCGATTGGAAGGCCGCGGCCAGCGCGGCAGGCAGGCGCTCGTGCCAGCCTTCCTCGTTCAGTTGCTCGACATAGGTGCCGGCGGCCCAGAAGCGCCGATCGCCCTTGGCCCAATCCGGCTCCGGCGGGCCGAGGCGCAGCAGCAGCATCCGGCCCGCAAAGGGCTGATCCGCCCGGGAGCCCATGGGATGCATGATGATGCCGTCCATCAGCGCCGTGCGGCGCTCCGTCCCCACGCAGAGCACGGCGCCGAAGGTGCGGTTCCGACGCGGGGCGGAGTTGGCCATGAAGAAATGCGTGCCGGTGGCGAAGATCGGCCCGCTGCGGCCCAGCCGCCCGGGGCCCGAGGCGCCGTTGCGGAACCGCGCCTCCAGCCCATCCGGCCCGCGCCAGATCTCGCCGATGGCGGCGCCGATGCCGTTGCCGAGATGCAGGTTGGCATAGAAGTTCACCCACAAGCCGGCGAACCGGTCCTCGAGGTCGTCGAGATGCGGTTCGGTCCATTCCCGCGCCTCCGCCAGGAACATGCCGAGCGACCCCGGGCGATGGGCGTCCGGTCGGTCCGGCATCGCGGCGGGCAGGCCGACCAGCGCGGCGAATGCGTCCTCCGGCCCCTCGAAGGCGGCGCGGGAGAAGCCCGGCACACGCTCGCCGATGAGCGCCGATAGCGCCGTCAGGTTGTGGTCCGACGGGCGCATCGCGCCCGAGGCCCAGCGCGTGACGACCGACTTGTCGAGGCCGAGGCGCTGCGCCACCAGCGCACGCGACAGGTTGGCGCGCCCGAGGGCAAGGCGCAGGCGCTCCGCGAAACGGCTCGACTCGGGTGCTGCCATGGGGTGGCATCATGGCCGCGCCTCCGTTCCGGCTTCAAGCGCGCCGCGTCACCTCAGCAGCCGCGGCGGGGGCAGTTGCGCGGCCAGCTCGTCGCGGCGGCGTTCCAGCGCATCGCGTGGAGGGGCGGCGAGCGCCGCGAGGGCGAGAAGGGCGAGGGTGAGCAGCATGGGGGCGTCTCCGACGGGCGGGGCACGGGGCCCCGCCCGGTTGCGAGGGCTCAGCGGGCGGGAAGCGTGATGCCCTCGACCGTCACCTGAGTGGCGCCGGAGTGGACGCCGTTGATGGCCAAGCCATTCACCCTGAAGCCGTTCAGCGCCAGGCCGTTCGCCCTGACCCCATTCAGGGACACGCCGTTGAGCGCGAGGCCATTGAGCGTCCACGCGGCCTGGGCCGGCACGGCGAAGGTCGCGGCGACGAGGGTCATGGCAGCGGCGATGCGGATCATGGGAAGTCTCCTCGGGATCTCGCCGCTGGGGAGATCCCGACGGCTGAACGGACCATGCCCGCCGCGCCGATCTTCAGGCAGATGCACCGGCGCGCATGTCACGACACCTCGTGACGCATTGTCATGCACCGTGATGCACAAGCGGTGCGGCCAGCATATTGGACGGGCCGATCAACCCTCGGGCCATGCGGCCCCTCGGCCATTGCGTCCCCTCAGCCGCGAAGCAGCTCCCGCATCCGCGCGACCAGCGCCGCCTGGGGCGCGCTCTCGGCGTGGGCAAGTTCGGGTTCGGTGCGGGCCCAGCTCTCGTCGGCGGTCACGCGCAGCCGCTGGGACGGCAGCGGCGCGGCGAAGGCCGCGACGGTCTCGGCCGGCAGCATGGTTTCCCAACCGGCGTCGGTGCACCGGTTCACCCGCTCGACCGTCGCGGCGAAGGCCGGATCATCCACCTCATCGCCGATGCGGATGAGCATGCAGCGCGCCGCTGCGGCCGCGGCGTCGAGCCCGCCATCGCGCATGCAGATCAGCCCGTCCAGGATGGCCAGCCGGTGCTCGACCTTCGTGTTGAGCAACAGGAAGCCCAGGCTGTCCCGGCGCCTGACCGCCGCCATGTAGGCGTAGATGCGACCATGCAGCGCGAAGGCGAGCCCGCGGCCGTGCACGGCGACGCCGTTGGTGAATTCGAGGATCATGGCCGCGCCGCCCGGCGGCAGGACGATGCGCGCGGCATAGGCGTAGAGCCGCGCGAGCCGGCTCACGCCGTGATACAGCATCACGTAGCGACCGCCGTTCACGGCGATGCTCTGCTCCAGCAAGCCGGCGCTCTCCTCGAGCGCGAGGGGCAAGGGCGACCCTTCGAGCACCGCATCCGCGGGCCGCGCCGGGACTGCTGCCGCAAGCCCGAGGCGTTCGCGGAAGGCAGCGAGAGGCAGGTCCCAGTCGGCGCGGGAAAAGCCGGCGATCCGGCCGGAGAGACGCTCCGACAGGACGGAGAGCGAATGGTCGGCCGGGCGGACGCTGCCCGAGAGCCAGCGCGCGATGATCGACTTGTCCACGCCGGTGGCTTGTGCCGCCTGCGCGCGCGACAGATTGGCCCGAGCGAGCGCTAAGTGGAGCTTCTCCCCAAAAGCTTCGATCTCCGTTCCGCGTGCCATCGTTCTGGAGAAGACAGGTTCCCGCGAGACCCTTCAAGCCTCGAAAGGTCATCCGTTGGCGATGGGCAGCCACCCCTGTTGACGTTCTGAGCCAGCATCGCAACTTTCAGCCCAAGCCCTTGATTTTGCTTGAAGGACTGAAAAGCTGAATACCTGTTCAGCCATCGCTCGCCGCGCGCTCCTCGCCGCCGCGCTGCTGCCGGCGCCGGCGCTTGCCCAAAGCGGCGCCGTGGCGCGCCGGCCGCTCGTCCTCTCCACCGTCGGCATGGTGGGCGACTTGGCGCGCGCCATCGGCGGGGAGGCGATCCAGGCCGAGACGCTGATCGGCGAGGGCGTGGACCCCCACCTGTTCCGCCCCACGCGCGCCGATATCGCCCGGATCCTGCGCGCCGACGCCGTGTTCCTGAACGGCCACCGGCTGGAAGGCCGCATGGGCGACGTGCTGGAGCGCGCGCGGGCCACGGGCAAGCCCGTGGTCGCCGTCGCGGAGGCCCTGCCCCGCGCCCGGCTGCGCGCCCATCCCGACTACCCGGACGCGGCCGATCCGCATGCCTGGATGGACCCGGTGCTCTGGGCCGAGGCCGCGGGCGCCGTCGCCGAGGCCATCGCGCAGCTCGTGCCGGGCCATGACACCACCGCCCCGCTGGCGGCGCTGCGCGGCCGCCTGGCCGCCCTCGACGCCTATGCGGAGCGCGCCTTCGCGCCCATCCCGCGCGAGCGCCGCGTGCTGGTCACGGCACATGACGCCTTCGCCTATTTCGGCGCGCGCTATGCCTTCCAGGTCGAGAGCATCCAGGGCCTCTCGACCGAGGCCGAGGCCAACCTCTCGCGCATCGAGGCGCTGGTGCGGCTCCTGGTGGACCGGCAGGTCCCGGCCGTCTTCGCCGAGACCTCGGTGCCCGACCGCGCGGTGCGCGCCCTCATCGAGGGCGCGGGCGCGCGCGGGCAGCGCGTGGCGCTGGGCGGGCAACTCTTCTCCGACAGCATGGGCCGGCCGGGGAGCTATCGCGGCACCTATGAGGGCATGCTGGACCACAACGTCACCATCATCGCCCGCGCCTTGGGCGGGGAGGCGCCCGAACGCGGGCTGCACGGCCGGCTGTGAGCCCCTTCGCCGTCGAGAACCTGACGGTCCGCTACGGGGAGCGCCCGGCGCTCACGGCGGTGACCTGGGCGATGGAGCCGGGGCTGACCGCCATCCTCGGGCCGAACGGGGCGGGGAAATCCACGCTGCTCAAGGCGGCGCTGGGCCTGGTGCCGGCCGAAGCCGGCGCGGTGCGCTTCCTGGGGCAATCCCTCGACGCCGCGCGGTCGCGCGTCGCCTATCTGCCGCAGCGCGCCGCGGTGGATTGGGACTTCCCGGCCTCGGCGCTCGATGTGGTGTGCATGGCGCGCTACCGCCGGATGCGCTGGTGGGGCCGCGTGCCGCGCGCCGAGCGCGAGGCGGCGATGGCCGCGCTGGCGGAGGTGGGGATGGCCGATTTCGCCGCCCGCCCCATCGGCCGCCTCTCGGGCGGGCAGCAGCAGCGCGTCTTCCTCGCGCGGGCGCTGGCGCAGGAGGCCGAGCTGTTCCTGATGGACGAGCCGCTGGCCGCGGTGGACGCGGTGACCGAGCGCACCATCCTCGCGACGCTGCATCGCCTGGCCGCGGCCGGGAAGAGCGTGGCGATGGTCCACCACGACCTCTCGGCCGTCGCCGACCATTTCTCCCACGTGCTGCTGCTCGCCGGGCGGGTGGTGGCGGCGGGGCCCGTCGCCCAGGCCTTCACCGCCGAGACCATCGCCGAGGCCTTCGGCGCGCGGGCCTTCGTGCCCGCATGACCTACAACACCGCGGTCGTGGTGCTGGGCTGCGCGGCGCTGGGGCTGGCGTCGGGCGCCGTCGGCGTCTTCGCGCTGCTGCGGGGGCGGGCCTTGCTGGCGGACGCCATCGGCCACGCCGCGCTGCCGGGCGTGGTCGCGGCTTCCCTCGTGCTGGCGCTGGCGGGCGGGGATCCTCGCGCGCTGGCGCCCCTGCTGCTGGGGGCGGCGCTGGCCGGCGCGCTGGGTCTCTGGGCGGTGCGCGGCCTGACGGCGACGGGGCGCATCCGGCAGGACGCCGCCATCGCCGTGGTGCTGGCGAGCTTCTACGCCCTCGGCACGGTCGGGCTTTCGGTGGCGCAGGCCCTGCCCTCCGCCGCCCAGGCCGGGCTGTCGCGCTTCATCCTCGGCCAGGCGGCGACGATGACGGCGGCGGATGCGCTGCTCGCCGCGGGGTTGGCGCTGGCGTGCCTGGTGCTGCTCGCGGCCTTCTTCCACCCGCTGCGGCTGCTCTGCTTCGACGTCGAGGCGGCCCGGGTGCAGGGCTGGAGCGTCGGCGCCCTGGACGCGCTGCTGCTGGGGCTCGTGCTCGCGGTCTGCGTCGCGGGGCTGCCGGCGGTGGGGCTCGTGCTCGTCGTGGCGCTGCTGGTGGTGCCGGCGGCGGCGGCGCGGCTGGTCGCCACCCGGCTGCCGGCGGTGGTGCTGCTCTCGGCCGGGCTGGG
>JAIEOO010000444.1 GCA_019750475.1 Acetobacteraceae bacterium
CGCCGGCCGGCGCCTCCGCCGCGCCGGTGCCGGATCGCCGCTACCCGGCCGACGCCGCCCAGGCCGCGCCGCCCCAGCCCAGCGTCTCCTTCGGCGTCCCGGTCGGCGTCGCGCCCACCCGGGGGTCGAGCTTCACCGAGCGCGACCCGAACCCCGACGCCCAGGCGCAGCAACGCGCCTCCCGCCTGCCGGCGCCGGGCTTCCAGCTGCGCCTGCCTGTGCGGTAGCGCACCGGCCCGCGCCGTCCACTGGACGCGGCACCGGACCTGCCCGACAGTCGCGCTCGGGAAGGAAGCGGGTGGTCGATGCTGGGATTCATCGGGCTCGGCATGATGGGCGCGCCGATGGCCGGCAGCCTCGTCGCCAAGGGGTTCGGCGTGCTCACGCATGACGCGGCGGGCGTGCGCGTCGAAGGGGCGCGCAGCGCGACCCATGCGGGCGCGGTCGCCGAGGCCTGCGAGACCGTGATCCTCATGCTGCCGGACAGCGCCGCCGTGGGCAGCGTCCTGACGGTCATCCTGCCCGCCCTGCGCGCCAACGCCGTGGTGATCGACATGGGCAGCTCCGACCCGGCGGAGACGCGGCACTGGGCGCAGCTCCTGTCGGACCGCGGCGCCAGCCTGCTGGACGCCCCCGTCTCCGGCAGCGTGCCCAAGGCGCGCGCCGGCACCCTCTCCATCATGGTGGGCGGCGAGGAGGAGGCCTTCCAGCGCGCCGAGCCCGTGCTGCGCGCCATGGGCGAGACGATCATCCGCACCGGCGCGGCCGGCAGCGCGCACGCGATGAAGGCGCTCAACAACTACGTCTACGCGGCCGGCCTGCTGGCCGTGAGCGAGGCCGCGATGATGGCCGAGCGCCTGGGCCTCGACCAGGCCGTGTTCGCGCAGGTGCTGAACGCGAGCAGCGGCCGCAACGTCGCGACCGAGACGAAGCTCGCGCAGGAGATCACGTCCCGCCGCTACGCCGGCGGCTTCCAGCTCGGCCTGATGCGGAAGGATCTCGCGACGGTCGCGTCCATCGCGCGGGAGACCGGCGTGCAGGCCGATGCGCTGGCGCTCTGCCGGGCGCTCTGGGACGAGGCCGTGGCCGCGCGCGGGGCGCGCGCCGACAACACCGAGATCCATCGCTTCCTGGAGGAACGGACCGAATGACCGGCTTCACTCGCCGCGCCGCGCTGGCCGCGCCCCTGGGCCTCGCCGCGCCCGCCGCCCTCGCTCAGGGAGCGGCGGCGCCGGGCGCCTGGCCGGACCGGCCGGTCCGCCTCGTCGTCGCCTTTCCCGCCGGCAGCGTCACGGACAGCCTGGTCCGCAACCTCGTGGACGGCCTCTCGCGCGAACTGGGCCAGCCGGTCGTCGTGGACAACCGCCCGGGCGGCAACGGCGTCGTCGGCACCATGGCCGTGCGCAACGCGGCGCCCGACGGCTACACCGGCGTCATCCTCTCGGTGACGAACGGGGCGCTCAACACCTATCTGGTGCGCAACCTCGCCTACGACCCGATGCGGGATTTCGCGCATGTCGGCTTCCTGGCCGTCGCGCCCTACCTGCTGGTGGTGCCGGCGAATTCGCCGGCGCGGACCCTCCGGGAGTTCGTCGAACTCGCGCGCCGCCGCCCCGGGGAGCTGACCTTCAGCCACGGCAATGCCAGCGCGCTGATCGGCAGCGAGCGGCTGAACCGCATGGCGGGTGTCCGCATGCTGGCGGTGCCGAGCCGCGGCGGGCCGGAGGCGCTGACGGAAGTGATCGCCGGCCGCATCGACAGCACGCTGACGGATTTCGCCGCCGGCCTGGCGCAGGTGCGGGAGGGGCGGGTGCGCGCGCTCGGCGTCACCTCGGCCGAGGTGTTCCCGCTGGCGCCCGAGATCCCGCCCATCGCGTCCGTGCTGCCGGGCTACGAGCTGATCGTGTGGTTCGGCATCGCCACCCCCACCGGCACGCCGCCCGAGGTGGTGGCGCGCTGGAACCGGGCGATCAACGCCGTGCTCGGCCAGGCCGAGACGCGGGAGCGCCTGGCGCGCTTCGGCTACGCGCCGCGCCCGATGTCGCCCGAGCAGTGGCGCGACTTCCTGCAGACCGAGATCACCGACCTCACGCGCCTCGCGCGGGAAGTGGGGCTGGAGCCGTCGTGAGGCGCCGCGTCCTTCTCGCCCTGCCCCTCGCCGCGCCGGCGGTGGCGGCCGCGCAGGAATGGACGCCCTCGCGCCCGATCCGGATCGTCGTGCCCTTCACCCCCGGCGGCGCCGCCGACAACGGTGCCCGCATGATCGGCGCCCGCCTGGCGGAGACGCTGGGCCAGCAGGTGGTGATCGAGAACCGCGGCGGCGGCGCCGGTGCCATCGCCGCCAACGCCGTGCTGGAGGCGCCGCGCGACGGGCACGCGCTGTTCTGGGCCGGGCAGGCGGTCTTCGTCACCAACCCCCACCTCTACGAGCGCCTGTCCTACCGGCCGGAGGATTTCATCCCGGTCAGCATCGGGACGCGGCTGCCCATGGTGCTGCCGGTGCATCCCTCCTTCCCGGCGCAGAACCTGGCCGAATGGCGGGACCGCGTGCGCGGCGCCCCGGGGCGCTACAGCTACGCCACGGTGGGCCGCGGCGGCATGACGCATGTCTTCGGCGAGATGATCGAGGCCGAGATGGGCCTCGACCTGCAGGACGTGCCCTATCGCGGTTCCGCCCCGGCGCTGCAGGATCTGCTCGCGGGCAACATCCCGATGAGCGTGGACGGGCTGATCCCGGCGTTGAACCACCACCGCGCCGGGACGCTGCGCATCCTCGCCGTGTCCAGCGAGCGCCGCCTGGGCGCGGCGCCGGACCTGCCGACCTTCGCCGAGCAGGGCTGGCCGAACCTGACGGCCTATCTCTGGTTCGGCCTCTTCGCGCCGCGCGGCACGCCGGAGGCGGCGATCCGCCGCCTGGCCGCCGCCATGCAGGAGGCGGCGCAGCGCCCCGACATCCGCGCCCGCATGGAAGAGGGCGGGGTGGAGCCGGCGGCGAACACGCCCGAGCAGTTCGCGGCGCTGGTGGCGGAGGAGCGCGCGCGCTGGGGCCCCGTCATCCGGCGCGCGGGCATCCGGCTGACGGAGTGACGTTCCGGCGGCGGACGGATTGCGCCGCGCGCCCGCCTCGACCACCCTGCGCCCGACGCGAAGGGAGAGGGGCATGAGCGAGCGCGTGGCGGCCTATCTGGCAGGCGAGCGGGAGGCGATCCTGGAGCGCCTGCTGCGCCTGATCCGCTTCCCGTCCGTCAGCACGGACGCGGCCTTCGCCGAGGGCATGCGCGGCGCGCGCGAATTCCTGCTGGACCGGCTGCGCGCCATCGGCCTCGAGGATGTGCGGCTGCTCGAACCCGCGACGCCCGTGCCGGGCGGCCAGCCCGCGGTCTACGGCGCCTGGACCGGCGCGGGGCCGGACAAGCCCACCATCCTGATCTACGGCCATTACGACGTGCAGCCCGCCGATCCGCTGGAGCTGTGGCACGCCCCGCCCTTCGAGCCCGCGATCCGCGACGGGCGGATCTACGCGCGCGGCGCGTCCGATGTGAAGGGCTCGACCACCATCGCGGTCGAGACCATCGCCGGCTTCCTCGCGACCGAGGGCGGCTGCCCCGTCAACGTGAAGCTGTTCCTGGAGGGCGAGGAGGAGATCGGCAGCCCCTCGCTCGGCGCGCTGATCGACACCCACCGGGAGCTGCTGGTGGCGGACGCCATGATCTCGGCCGATGGCGGCGGGGCGGCCGGCGCCGTTCCGCGGCTCAACATCGGCTGCCGCGGCATCGCCTCGCTCCAGTTCACGCTGCGCACCGCGAGCAAGGACGCGCATTCGGGCAAGGTGGGCGGCGCGCTGCGCAACGCGCTGCACGAGATGGCGCGCCTCATCGCCACGCTGCATGACGAGCAGGGCCGCGTCGCGGTCGAGGGCTTCGAGGGAGATGCCCCGCCCCTGTCCAACGCGGAGCGCGCCGAGGCCGCGTCCTTCGCCCTCGACGAGGCGGCCTGGTACGCCGAGTTCGAGGCCGCGCCCTTCGGCGACCCGGCCTACAGCGTGACCGAGCGCACGACGCTGCGCCCCACGGTCGAGGTCAACGGAATGTGGGGCGGCTACACGGGCGAGGGCGGCAAGACCGTCACGCCCGCCGAGGCGCACGCGAAGCTGACCATGCGCCTCATCCCCGGGCAGGACCCGGCCGCGGCGCAGGAGGCGGTGCGCCAGCACCTGCTGCGCCACGCCCCGGCCGGCGTCGCGCTGACCTTCCACCACCGCCCCGGCGGCACCCGCGCCTTCACGCTGCGGGCCGACCACCCGCTGCGCGCCGCCGCCGCCGCCGTGCTGCGGCGCGAGAAGGGCGGCGAGCCGGCGGTGACGCGCCTCGGCGGCACCGTGCCCATCACGACGCTCTTCCAGGAGCGCCTGGGCATCGGCAGCCTCATGTTCGGCCTCGCCAGCTCCGACGAGGACGCCCACGCGCCCAACGAGTTCTTCCGCCTCTCCTCGCTCGACGAGGGGCTGCGGCTCTGGCCGATGCTGCTGTCGGAGCTCGGGCGGATGCGGGCCGCCGACTTCCGCCAGGGCTGAGCCCGGCAACCGGGGCGGCATCGGGACCGTTCCCTGTTGCGGAGGGCTCGATGCGGCGGATCGGAATCCTGATGGTGGCGGCGCTGCTCTCGGCGCCCGCCTGCGCGCAGGTGGCGCGGGACCTGCCCGACCCGGTCCCGTCGGACCCCGTGCCGCGGGACCTGCCGGGGCCGAGCGCGCCGCCCGGACCGACGCCGCCCGAACGCATCGAGGGGCGCGACCCGCGCCCGGGCCAGACCATCCCGCAGGACGGGGTGATCCGCCCGCGCGAGGTGCCGCCCATGCCCCAGGCCGACGTGCCGGTGGAACGGCCGGGCACGACACCCGTCATCCCGCCGCCCGGCACGCCGAGCGGCCCGCCGGGGCCGCAGCCGCGGTAGCTCGGGCCGCCGCGTCCGAGCCGAGCCGCGCGCCCGGATGGCCATGGGGCCGGGCGGGCACGCCGGGACCTCCGTCGCGGTCCCGGTCGCGGGGGCGTGGTCCACGCCGCGCGGCTGGTGGGGGCTGCGCGGCCCGATCGCCACGTCCCGACCGCCTGGCGCGGCGCCGTGGGGGGCTACCCGATCTTGTGGTTCGCCATCGCCTCGAGCGCCTGGACGAGGCCGGAATGGTCCCACCCGTCGCCGCCCATCGCCGCGCAGGCGGAGAAGAGCTGCTGCGCCGAGGCGGTGTTGGGCAGCGCCACCCCCAGCTCCTTCGCGGATTGCAGCGCGAGGTTGAGGTCCTTCTGGTGCAGCTTGATCCGGAAGCCCGGGTTGAAAGTGCGGTTGATCATCCGCTCCGCATGCACTTCCAAGATGCGGCTGTTGGCGAAGCCGCCCATCAGCGCCTGGCGCACCTTGGCGGGATCGGCGCCCGCCTTGGAGGCGAACACCAGCGCCTCGGCCGCGGCCTCGATGTTCAGCGCCACGATGATCTGGTTCGCCACCTTCGTGACCTGCCCCGCGCCGTTGTCGCCGACGAGGGTGATGTTCTTCCCCATCGCCTGGAACAGCGGCAGCGCCTTGTCGAAGGCCGCCTGCGGCCCGCCCACCATGATGGTCAGCGCGGCGTTCTTCGCCCCCACCTCGCCGCCCGAAACCGGCGCGTCGAGGTAGTCGCAGCCGCGGGCGTTGATCCGCTGCGCGAAGCTCTTGGTCGCCGTCGGGCTGATCGAGGACATGTCGATGACGAGGGTGCCGGGCTTCAGCGCCGGCTCGATGCCGCCCGCGCCGAACAGCACGGCCTCGACGTCGGGGGTGTCTGGCACCATCAGGATCACCACCTCGGCCGCCGCGGCGCAGGCCGCCGCGTCGGGCAGGATGGTGAAGTTGGCGCGCGCCTCGTCCTTGAGCGACTTGCGCTCGGGCGCCAGGATCTCGTGCCCGGCGTTCTTCAAGTTCATGGCCATGGGCTGGCCCATGATGCCGAGGCCGATGAAGGCGATCTTCATTGCGCGTTGGTCCCTGTCAGCTGCGATAAGGGGCGAGCCAGCCGAGGCCCGCTTCCGTGGTGGCCCTGGGGCGGTATTCGCAGCCGATCCAGCCGCGATAGCCCATCTCGTCGATGCGCTTGAGGACGAAGTCCCAGTTGACCTCGCCCGTGCCCGGCTCGTTGCGGCCGGGCGTGTCGGCGATCTGCATGTGGCTGGCATAGGGCAGCACGGCCTCGGTCAGCCGCGTCACGTCCCCTTCCAGGATCTGCGCGTGATACAGGTCGTGCTGCAGCCCGACCCGATCGGGCCCCAGCGCCTCGATCAGGGCGATGGCCTCCGCGTAGGACGCCAGGAAATAGCCCGGAATGTCCTTGCGGTTGATGGGCTCGACCAGCGGCTTCACGCCCTGCTTCGCCCCTTCCTCCGCCGCCAGATCCAGGTTCGCCGCCATCGTCGCGAACAGCACGTCGCGCTTCGCGCCCTCGGGCATCAGTCCGGCCATGACGTGCAGCCGCGGGCAGGACAGCGCCGCGCAATACTCCAGCGCGCGCTTGAGGTTCTCGCGGAACTCGGCACGCCGGTCGGGCAGGCAGGCCATTCCGCGCTCGCCGGCATTCCAGTCGCCCGGCGGCACGTTGAACAGGCACATCGTCAGCCCGTTGTCCTTCAGCCGCTTCGCGATCTCGGCCGCCGGAAACTCGTAGGGGAACAGGAACTCCACCCCCTCGAAGCCCGCCTGCCGCGCGGCCGCGAAGCGATCGAGGAATGGAACGTCCTGAAACAGGAAGGACAGGTTGGCGGCGAATCTGGGCATGGTTCCTCCCCCGGGACGTCAGGCGGGACGGTAATCCAGATCAGGACACACGCGAACCGGGGTGCGTGGTTGGAGGGGGCGCTGCCCCCTCCAAACCTCCCCCGCCAGGGGACACGGTCCCCTGGACCCACGGTTTCGTTGTTGGGGATTGGGGAGGGGGCATGGCGCACCCGCGATCAAGGTCGCTCCCGTGAGGCCCCCTCCCCAATCCCCAAAGGATTCGCAGGGGTCCGGGGAGCCCGTGGCTCCCCGGCGGAGGGGGGCTGGGGGAGGCAGCGCCTCCCCCAGCGACGCCCGGATCACGCGTTCCCGATCAGGTACTCCATCGCCGCCCGCGCGCCGCCCGGCTTGTGCGGCACGCCGGCGACGGCCAGGCCCATTTCGACGCCGGAGAGCGTGCCCATCAGCGCCAGGTCGTTGAAGTCGCCGAGGTGGCCGATGCGGAAGACGCGGTCGTTCAGCTGGCCGAGGCCGTTGCCGAGCGACATGTTGAACTTCTCGAGGATGGCCGCGCGCAGGGCGTTGGCGCTGTGGCCTTCGGGCAGGCGCACGGCGGTCAGGCTGCTGCTGTAGTGGCGCGGCTCCTGGCACTGGATCTCGAGGCCCCAGGCGCGGACCGCGCGGCGGGTGGCTTCGGCGTGGCGGTCGTGCCGGGCGAACACGTTGTCGAGCCCTTCCTCCAGCAGCATGTCCACCGCGGCGTCGAGCGCGTAGAGCATGTTGGTGGCCGGCGTGTAGGGGAAGTAGCCCGTGGCGTTGGCGGCCAGCATCGGCTTCCAGTCCCAGAAGCTGCGCGCCAGCTTCGCGTTCTCGCTGGCCTTGAGGGCCTTGGCCGAGACGGCGTTGAAGGACAGGCCCGGCGGCAGCATCAGCCCCTTCTGCGAGCCCGCGACGGTGACGTCCACGCCCCATTCGTCGTGGCGGTAGTCGATCGAGCCGAGGGAGGAGATGGTGTCCACCAGCAGCAGCGCCGGGTGGCCGGCGGCGTCGATCGCCTTGCGGACCTCGTCGATGCGCGACGTCGCGCCGGTCGAGGTCTCGTTGTGCACGACGCAGACGGCCTTGATCTCGTGGCCCTTGTCGGCGCGCAGATGGGCTTCGATCTCGGCGGGCTCGGCGCCGCGGCGCCAGTCGCCCTTGAGGAATTCGGGGCGGAGGTTCAGGCGCTCCGCCATCTCCCGCCAGAGGGAGGCGAACCAGCCCGTCTCGCACATCAGGACGCGGTCGCCCGGGGAGAGGGTGTTGACGAGCGCCGCTTCCCAGGCGCCGGTGCCGGAGGCCGGGTAGATCACCACCGCGCCCTCGGTCTTGAAGACGTGGCGCACCTTCTCGAGCAGGGCCTTGCCGAGATTGCCGAAATCCGGGCCGCGATGGTCCATGGTCGGGTTGTCCATGGCGCGCAGCACGCGGTCGGGCACGTTGGTGGGCCCCGGGATCTGCAGGAAGTGGCGGCCCGCGGCGGGCTTCGACTGGTAATAGGCCATGGTTCGGCTCCTCGTGTTCCCGCGCTTCTGCCCGAGGCCGTGCCGCCCGCCAAATGAGTTCGCCTTCTGCCGCCGATGAGCCCGCGCCATCGGCGCTGGCCCTTCGCCGGCGCCCATGGTGCTATGCGGCAATGCCGGGGATGCGGGGGTGATGGCGGACGAGTTGCGCGAGGCCGTGGTGCTGCTCGCGGCGGCGGGGCTCGTGGGCTGGCTCGCGCACCGGCTGCGGATCGGCGTGGTGCTGGGCTTCCTTCTCGTGGGCGCCCTGCTCGGCCCCTACGCGCTGGGGCGCGTCGCGGGCGAGGGGAGCTGGCTGTCCCTCCTCGTGATCGAGAAGTCGGAGGGGCTGCACGTCGCGGCCGAGCTCGGCGTCGCCTTCCTGCTCTTCATGATCGGGCTGGAGCTGTCCTTGGCGCGGCTCTGGCGCATGCGGGCGCTGGTGTTCGGGCTGGGCGGGGCGCAGGTCGTCGTCACGGGGGGCGCCATTGGCCTCGCCGTCTGGGCCTTCGGCCACGCGCCGGCCGTGGCGCTGGTGCTGGGGCTCGCGCTCGCCCTCTCCTCCACCGCGATCGTGATGCAGCTGCTGACGGAGCGCGGGCAGCTCGGGGCGCCGGTCGGGCGCAGCTCCTTCGCGGTTCTGCTCGCGCAGGACCTCGCGGTGGTGCCCGTGCTGTTCCTCGTCGGCATCCTCGGCGCCTCGGCCGATGCGGGACCGGTCGAGCTGGCGCTCGACGTGCTGCGGGCGGTGGGGAAGGCGCTGCTGGCCGTCGCGGCGATCCTCGTGCTCGGGCGGCTCGTGCTGCGCCCGGTGCTGCGCGCGGTGGCGGAGACGCGATCGCGCGAGGCCTTCCTGGCGGCGATCCTGCTCGCCGTCATCGGCACCGCGCTGGCGACCGAGGCGGCCGGGATGTCGCTCGCCCTCGGCGCCTTCCTCGCCGGCGTGCTGCTCGCCGAGACGGAGTATCGGCCGCAGATCGAGGTGGACCTCGAGCCCTTCAAGGGCCTGCTGATGGGGGCATTCTTCGTCTCGGTGGGGCTCGGCCTCGATGTCGGGAAGGTGCTGGCGGACCCGCTGCGGATCCTGGGCTCGGCCGTGGGCCTCGTGCTGCTCAAGGCGGCGATCCTCTACGCGCTCGCCCGCCTCGCGCGGGAGGAGCGGCCGGTCGCGGCCGAGGCCGCGCTGCTGCTGGGCCAGGGGGGCGAATTCGCCTTCATCGTGCTGGCCCTGGGCACCGGCGTCGGGCTGATCCCGCTGGAGACGGCGGGCTTCGTGGGCCTCGTCGTCGGCCTGACCATGGCGGCGACGCCGGGCCTCGCCGCGCTCGGGCGGCGGGCGGCGCGGCGGCTGGAGGGGCCGGCGCCGGCGGCGGAGCACGGTCCCGAGGAGGCGGGCGAGCTGTCGGGCCACGTGATCATCGCGGGTTATGGCCGGGTCGGCCGCGCCGTGGGCGAGATGCTGGACACCCAGCGCGTCCCGCACATCGCCGTCGAATCCCGCATCGGCCGGGTCGCGCGGCTGCGGCGCGACGGGGCGGCGGTGTTCTACGGCGACGCGTCCCAGGCGGAGATGCTGGCCCGGCTGGGCGCCGCGCGGGCGGCCGCGCTGGTGCTCACCATGGACGACCCCGAACGCGCCCGCAGCGTGGCCGAGGCCGCGCGGCGCAGCTGGCCGCGGCTGCCGATCCACGCCCGCGCGCGGGACGAGGCGCATGCGCGGGCGCTGCTGGAGGCCGGGGCCACGCATGTCGTCCCCGAGGCCGCCGAGGCCAGCCTGCAGCTCGGCGAGGGCGTGCTGGTGGAAATCGGCGTGCCCGACGACGCCGCCCGCGCCCTGGTCGCGGAGCGGCGGGAGGCGTTGCGGGCGGGGATCGCCCCGCTGCGATGAGCCGCGCTTCTGGCGCGCATGAGGGGAACCCATCTGACACGCGGGCGCGGCGCGGGTAGAAGCGGCGCATGAACGCCATCACGCTTCCCCGCAACCGCATCGGTGACTCGCGCCTGGCCGCGAGGCTCGAGCGCGAGACCGAGGGGGAGGTGCTGTGGTCCGCGTCCGACCGCGGCCGCTACGCGACGGATGCCAGCATCTACCAGGTCGAGCCCGTGGGCGTGCTGGTGCCGAAGACGGCCGCGGACGTGGAAGCGGCCATCGCCATCTGCCGGGAGGAGGGCGTGCCCGTCCTGCCCCGCGGCGGCGGGACGTCCCAGTGCGGGCAGACCGTGAACCGGGCGCTGGTGATCGACTGCACGAAGCATCTGCGGCGGGTGGTGAGCGTGGAGGGCGACACGGCCCGCGTGGAGCCCGGCATCACGCTCGGCGCGCTCAACGAGGCGCTGAAGCCGTCAGGAACGTTCTTCCCCGTGGATCCCTCGACCTGGGCGCGCTGCACCATCGGCGGCATGGCGGGGAACAATTCCTGCGGCTCGAAATCCATCCGCTACGGGCTGATGGCGGACAATGTGCGCGCCATCGACGGCATCCTGGCCGATGGCTCGCGCCACTGGTTCGGCGAGGCGGGCCCGAACACCGACCTCGTCGCGCGGCTGCACGCGCTGGGCGAGCGCGAGGCGGCGGAGATCGCGGAGAAGTTCCCGAAGCAGTTGCGGCGCGTGGGCGGGTACAACCTCGACGCGCTGACGCCCGAGGCGCGGCGCGAGGGCAGGGGCAACCTGGCGCGGCTGCTGGTCGGCTCGGAGGGGACGCTGGCCTTCTCCGCCGCGCTCGACCTCAAGCTCTGGCCGATCAAGCCGCGCAAGGTGGTGGGCATCTGCCAGTTCCCGACCTTCCGCCGCGCCATGGAGGCGTCGAAGCACCTCGTCACGCTCGACCCCGAGGCGGTGGAGCTGGTGGACCGGACGATGATCGATCTCGGCCGGTCCATCCCGATCTATCGCCCCACCATCGAGAAGATGATCATCGGCGAGCCGGACAGCCTGCTGATCGTGGAGTTCCACGGCTTCGAGGACGGCCCGCTGCTGCTGGCGCTGGATCGCCTCGAGGAGATGATGGGCGATCTCGGCCTGCCGGGGCAGGTGGTGCGCGCGGTGGATGCGGGCTTCCAGGCCCAGGTCGCCGAGGTGCGGGAGGCCGGGCTCAACATCATGATGTCCATGAAGGGCGACGCGAAGCCCGTCTCCTTCATCGAGGACGCGGCCGTCTCCCTGGAAGACCTGCCCGACTACACCGAGCGGCTGACCGCCGTGTTCGACAGGCACGGCGTGAAGGGCACCTGGTACGCGCATGCGAGCGTCGGCTGCCTGCATGTGCGGCCGGTGCTGAACATGAAGGATGGCGGTGACGTCCGCCGCATGCGCGAGATCGCGGAGGAGTGCTTCGCCCTCGTCCGCGAATACAAGGGCAGCCACAGCGGGGAGCACGGGGACGGCATCGTCCGCTCGGAGTTCCACGAGCCCATGTTCGGCAGCCGCATCGTCCGCGCCTTCGAGGCGGTGAAGGATTCCTTCGATCCCCCCACGGATATGCTGAAAGGGGGCCTGCTGAACCCCGGCCGCGTGGTGCGCGCGCCGAAGATGGATGACCGGGAGCTGTTCCGCTACGCGACGGGCTACCGCGCCGACGACGCGATCCAGCCGCAGCTCGACTGGTCCGCCTGGCCCGGCCCGCAGGGCGGTTTCCTCGGCGCCGTCGAGATGTGCAACAACAACGGCACCTGCCGGAAGTTCGACGCCAACGTCATGTGCCCCTCCTACCGCGTCACGCGCGACGAGGAGCACCTGACGCGTGGCCGCGCCAACACGCTACGGCTGGCGCTGACCGGGCAGATCCCCGGCGGCCTCGCCTCGGACGAGGTCGCGCACGCCATGTCGCTGTGCGTGTCCTGCAAGGGCTGCAAGCGCGAATGCCCGACCGGCGTGGACATGGCGAAGATGAAGATCGAGGTGCTGGCGGCGCGTCGGAAGACGCGGGGCGTCAAGCCGCTCGACCGGCTGGTGGCGGAGCTGCCGCGCATCGCCCGCTGGGCCTCGCTCGCGCCCTTCCTGTTCAACCTGCGCGACCGCATCCCGGCGCTCGCCCGCTGGACCGAGCGGCGCTTCGGCCTGGCGGCGAAGCGCAGCCTGCCCAAGTTCCGCGCGGACATCTTCCAGGATGTCGAGGCGAGGGGAGGCGAGGGGAAGCGGGGCGACGTGTTCCTGCTCGCCGACACCTTCAACCGCCATTTCGAGCCGGAGAATCTCCGCGCCGCCGTGCGGGTGCTGGCGGCCGCGGGCTATCGCGTGCGCGCGGCGGAGCATCCGAAGTCGGCGCGGCCGCTCTGCTGCGGGCGCACCTACCTCGCTGCCGGCATGGTGCCCGAGGCGCGGCGCGAGGCGAAGCGGCTGCTCGACGCGCTCGAAGGCTCCGACGCGCCGGTGGTCGGGCTCGAACCCTCCTGCCTCATGACGCTGCGCGACGAGCTGCCGGCCCTGCTGCCGGGCGAGGGCGCGGAGCGGCTGGCGAAGCGCGCCCGGCTGCTGACGGAGCTGCTGGAGCGCGACAGCTCCATGCCGGAGCTCAAGCCGGTGGCGCCCGTCGCGCATGTGCACGGCCATTGCCACCAGAAGAGCTTCGGCGCCTTCCCGGCGGGAGTGAACGCGCTGAAGCGCGTGCCGGGGATGGAGGTGAAGCCCATCGCCTCCTCCTGCTGCGGGATGGCGGGCGCCTTCGGCTACCAGGCGGAGAACCTGAAGCATTCGGTGGCGATGGCCGAGCTCTCGCTGCTGCCGGCGGTGCGGGCCGCCGCGGCGGACCATGTGATCGTCGCCGACGGCACCTCCTGCCGGCACCAGATCGCCGACCTCTCGGGGCGGGAGGCGGTGCATTCGGCCGTGCTGCTCGACCGCGCGCTTCGGGGGAGCGCCGGGCGATGAGCGCCGACGACATCCTCGCCTTCTGGTTCCAGGGCGATCCGGACGCCTTCCGCAAGGCCTGGTTCGTGCGGGACGACGCCTTCGACGCCGAGATCCGCGCGCGCTTCGGGGCGCTGGCCGCGCCGGCGCGGGACGGCGCCTTCGACGGCTGGGCCGCGACGCCGGACGGCGCGCTGGCCCTGCTGATCCTGCTGGACCAGTTTTCCCGGAATCTGTTCCGCGGTACCCCCGAGGCGTTCGCGGGCGACTCGAAGGCACGCGATGTGGCGCGGCAGGTGGTGCTGGCCGACCGGATGGACCTGGCGCTGCGCCCGACCCAGCGGATCTTCCTCTATCTGCCCTTCGAGCATTCGGAGTCGCTGGCCGACCAGGAGCTGTCGGTGACGCTGTTTGAGGGGCTGCGGGACGAGCCGGTCCATGCCGCGCCGCAGGGCACGATCGACTACGCGTGGCGCCACTGGCGGGTGATCCGCCGATTCGGCCGTTTCCCGCACCGGAACGCGGCCCTCGGCCGCGCCTCGACGCCGGCGGAAGTGGCTTATCTGGCACAGCCCGGCGCGGGTTTCTGAACGCCGCTTCCCAAGCTGGGCGCGAATGCTAAAGCAACGCGACCGGGGCTGCGGGGATCGGGGGTAGCGATGCGGAAAGCTGTCTGGACGACGCTGGTCGGTGCGGGCGTCACCCTTGCCGCGGCCGCTCCTGCCGCCGCGCAGGTGTCGGGCGTCTATGTCGGCGCCGGCGCCGGCGTGCAGTTCCTGACCGAGACGATCAACCGCCGGAACCCCTCGGGCCAGTTCATCGGCCAGGGCCGCGGGCTCGAGGCGCGGTTCAGCCCGGGCGTCATCGTCAACGCCACCCTCGGCTACGGCCTCGGCGGCGGCTTCCGGGCGGAGATCGAAGGCTTCTACCGCAGCAACTCGGTCAACCAGGCGCGGCTGTGGGGCAACGGCTCCTTCACCAATGGCAGCACGGCCGAGGGCGGGCGGTTCCAGGCCTACGGCGCCATGGTCAACGCCCTCTACGACTTCGACCTCTCGCCGCTGGGCTCGGGCTGGCGCTGGTTCCAGCCCTATGTCGGCGTCGGCATCGGCTACGCCTATCTGGACCTGCAGAACCTGCAGTTCCGCACCCTGCAGAACCAGTTCGTGACGACGGTCAGCGGCACCAGCAGCGCCTTCGCCTACCAGGGCATCATCGGCGCCGCCTTCCCGCTGGACGGCGTGGCCCCGGGCCTCGCGCTCACGGCGGAGTATCGCTACTTCGGCACGACCACGCCGGCGCTCCGCGCGGTCACGCAGATCGTGCCGACGCAGAACCAGAACCAGAACCAGCGCCCCTTCACGCTGGACACCAGCAAGGCCAGCCCCGGCTACGGCGCGCACAGCCTGCTGATCGGGCTGCGCTACCAGATCGACGCGCCGCGTCCCGTCAGCCCGGCGGCGATGCAGCCGCTCGGCTTCACGCCGCCGGTCTTCCGCCAGCAGCAATTCGCGCCGCAGGGGCGGAGCTACGCGGTGCTCTTCGCGCTGAACTCGGCTTCGCTCGACGCTTCGGCCCGCGGCACGATCGCCGAGGCGGTGGCGGCGGCCCGCAGCTTCGGCAGCACCAGCCTCGACGTGGTCGGGCAGGCCGACGCGACGGGCAACGCGGCGGCCAACCGGTCGCTCGCCCAGCGCCGGGCACAGGCCGTCGTGGCCGAGCTGACGCGCCAGGGAATCCCGCGGAACGCGCTGCGCATCAGCACGGCGGCGAGCGGAATGGCCGGCGATGCCTCCGCCCGCCGGGTGGACATCACCCTGAACTGACGCCTGCCGCGGCCACGGCGCGGCGGCGGATGAGCCCGCCCGCGCGGGGGAGAAGGGTCCGATCCGGCCGCATTCGCGTCGCGAAAGCGTCAAGAAACCGGCAACCAGCGGTGATCTAGAGTGACGGGCAGGTGAGGAGGCCGAAGGTTGCCTCGCCCGGCCTCTGCCGCGATGCACATTTTAGCTTCGCCGTCAAGGCAACTTTGCGCCGTTGGTTCGGTTTTCTGCGTGTCTCCATCCCAGAAACAGCGTCGGGTTTCCACCGGCGCGGTGCCTCCTCCGGTATCGTTTCGGAATCGGAAAGTTATTGCGGTGCAGCATAATGGTCTTGTAGGCTGACCTGACCAGCTTATATCGCTTTCCAAACGAACGGAGGATCGCCGCACGGCCGGAACCAACCCGGGCCCCCTCGGGCCCAATGGAAGGGCTGCCATGCGCCGTCGCCTGCTTCTCGCCGCCACCCTCGCGGCCCCCGCCATCCTTCGCGCCGGCATCGCCCGGGCGCTGGAGCCGGTCGATGTCGAACTCGTCCTCGCCGTGGACGTGTCCCGCTCCGTCGACCAGGAGGAGCAGGAGATGCAGATGCGGGGCTACGCCAACGCCTTCCGCGATCCGCGCCTCGTGGACGCGATGTCCCGCGGTCCGGTGGGCTCCGTCGCCGTCACCCTCTTCACCTGGTCCGACTGGAACATCCAGGAACACCTCGTGCCCTGGATGAAGATCGAGGATCAGGCCTCGGCCGAGCGCTTCGCCCGCGCCGTGGACGCGGCGCCGCGGCGGACGCACCTCTACACCTCCATCTCCGGCGCCATGGACTACGCGGCGCGCCTCTTCGGCCGCGGCTACGAGGGCACGCGCAAGGTCGTGGACATCTCGGGCGACGGCATCAACAACTCGGGCCGCGACGTCGAGGCCGCGCGGCAGGACGCGCTCGACCAGGGGATCGTGCTGAACGGCCTCGCCGTGCTCGACCGCTCGCCCCCGCCGCTCGGCCTCGCCGGGCAGCAGCCGCTCGACGACTACTTCCGCGAGCGCGTGATCGGCGGCCCCGGCTCCTTCCTCATGGTCGCCGAAGGGTTCGAGGCCTTCGAGCAGGCCGTCCGCCGCAAGATCATCCGCGAGGTCGCGGCCGTGCCGGAGCCCGGCCCGCGGGTCGAACGCGCCTTCGCCTGATCCCCTCCGGGCCGGAGCGCTTGCTCCGGCCCGCGCGCCCAAGCATCGTTCCCCCTGAACGAGCGAGGAGCGCGCCGCATGCCCCAGCCCATCCGTGTCCACACCTGGCCGACGCCGAACGGCCACAAGGTCCACATCATGCTGGAGGAGCTGGGCCTGCCCTACGAGGTGGTCCCGGTGAACATCGGCCAGGGCGAGCAGTTCCGACCCGAATTCCTGGCGCTCACGCCGAACCACCGTATCCCCGCCATCGAGGACCCGGACGGCCCGGACGGGCAGCCCTTCGCCCTGTTCGAGAGCGGCGCGATCCTCATCTACCTGGCGGAGAAGACCGGCTCCGCCCTGCTGCCCGCCGCCGGAGCGGCGCGCCACCGCTGCCTGCAATGGCTGATGTTCCAGATGGGCGGGGTCGGGCCGATGTTCGGCCAGTACAACCACTTCGCCGCCTACGCGCCCGAGAAGATCCCCTACGCGATCGAGCGCTACGCCAACGAGGTCGCGCGGCTGCACCGCGTCATGGAGAAGCGCCTCGCCGAGAGCGCCTACCTGGCCGGCCCCGACTACAGCATCGCCGACATCGCCACCTTCCCCTGGGTGCGGAACCCCGATCGCCGCGGCATCGACCTCTCGGACTATCCGGCGGTGAAGCGCTGGCACGACGCCATCGCGGCGCGCCCGGCCGTGCGGCGCGGCGTTGAGGTCCTGTCCGAGCGACAGCGCCGCGGCCCGATCAGCGACACGGAGCGCGAGAACATGTTCGGCAGGACGCAGTTCGCGGTTCGCTGATCCACATCAAGGCCGGACGCCCGAGGCTGGCCCAGAACACGAGAAGCAAGGAAGGAAACGGCATGGCCGAGCTCGACCACATCGTCATCGGCGCCCGCACGCTCGAGGAGGGCGCGGCCTTCGTCGAGTCGGTGCTCGGCGTGAAGCCGCAGCAGGGAGGCCGCCACGAAGGGGCGGGCACGCACAACCTGCTGCTCAGCCTCGGCCCGTCCTGCTATCTTGAGGTGATCGCGGCCGATCCCTCCCAGCCCGACCCGCCGCACCCGCGCCTCTTCGACCTCGATGACCCGGCGACGCGGACGATGCTCGACGCGGAGCCCCGCCTGCTCGGCTGGGTGGCGCGCGTCTCGGCGATGGATGCCCTCATGGCGCGCCTCGGCCCCCGTGGCGGGGAGCTGCGGGAGATGGTGCGCGGCGACCTCCATTGGCGCATGGCGATCCCCGCGCCGCGGCAGGACATGGACAACCTCATCCCGGCCCTGATCGAGTGGAAGGGGGAGCGCGGCAGCAAGCGGCTACGCGACAGCCATGTGCGTCTCGTCGCGCTGGAGGCCGAGCACCCGGAAGCGGAAGCGCTGCGGCAGGCCCTTTCCGAGCGCGGGCTGGACGACGTCCTGCGTCCGAGGCGCGGCTCGCATCCGCGGCTGCTCGCGCGCCTCGCGAAGCCCGACGGCAGCGAGGTCACGCTGAGCAGCGGCTGACCGGATGGCCGCCGCCTCGCGTCGCAGCGGGAGGCGGCGGACGCACAACTCACTGCTGCACCCCTCCCGACACTGCAACCGTCATGGTAAGGATCGGGCGGAGATGCGGTGAGGGGACGGGCGGTGAAGGGTTCAGCGCGCGGCAGGTGGCCGGTAGCGCCAGACACTCGCCGGAGGGAAGTTGGCCGGCGTGAAGGCCAGCCGCTTCGCTTCGAGTCCCAGCTTCCGGTAGGGCAGGGGCGAGGTCGCGCAGTAGGTGTAGAGGAGGAAGCCCTTGCCGGGCGCCACGGCCTCGACCGCGTCGCGGAACGCTTCCTGTCGTTCGAGTGGCAGCAGGACCAGCGGGATCCCGCAGATCGCCGTCCCGATGCGCCCGTGCAGATGCGCCGGGAGCGCGCCCTTGAGATCGAAGGCGTCGCCGCAGACGACGTTGACGCCGGGCAGGCGCTCGCGAAGGTGCTCGGCCATCTCCGGCACGATCTCGACGACGATCAGGCGCTCCGGCGGGATGCCGGCCGCCAGCAGCGCCTGGGAGACGACGCCGGTTCCGGCGCCCAGTTCCAGCACGTACTCGTCCGCGCCGCGCTCGACCGCCGCCGCGATCCGCCGGCAGAGCGCCGGCGAGGAGGGCACGATCGACCCCATCTGCAGCGGGTTCCGCAGCCAGCGCCGGAAGAACAGGCCTCGATTGGCCACCTTCGGTGCCGCCGGGGCCGCGCCCATCGTCATGTCGGACATGCCATGCTCCACTCCATCGGCGACCAACGCATGGCCGCTGGGTTAAGGACAGGCATCAGAACGCCTGCGCTGCCTCGCCGTCGGAACCTTGTCGCGTGACTGCCCGCATCCTCATCGTGGACGACATCGCGGCCAATCTCAGGCTGCTCGAAGCGAAGCTCCTGGCCGACTACTATGAGGTGATTCCGGCCTCCAGCGGTCCGGAAGCCCTGCACGCAGCTTTAACGCAACTGCCCGACGTCGTTCTTCTCGATGTCATGATGCCGGGGATGGACGGGTTCGAGGTCTGCCGCCGCCTCAAGGCGGACGGCCGCACCCAGCACATCCCGATCGTCATGGTCACGGCGCTGACCGACAGCGTCGAGCGTGTCCGCGCGCTCGAGGCGGGCGCCGACGACTTCCTGTCGAAGCCGGTGGACGACGCGACCCTCGCGGCGCGCCTGCGCGCCCTGCTGCGGGTGAAGCAGGTGCAGGATGCCTGGCGCCAGCGCGCGAGCACCGCGCGCGAGCTCGGCCTGGAAACGCCCGCCGAGCCCGAGACCGGCATGGCCGGCGCCCGGGCCCTCGTCTTCGCCGAGACCGAGGAGGAGGTGGCGGCCATCGCCGAGATCCTCGAGCAGGACGCGATCGAGGTGCAGCAGGTGACGCAGGCCCAGGCCGCCGGCGACGCGCTGGCCGGGGGCGGCTTCGACCTGGGTGTCCTCGCGCTCGCCAGCGAGGGCGGCGAGGTCTTGAGGCTCGCGTCGCGCTTGCGGGCCAACGCCGCGACCCGCGACGTGCCGGTGCTGCTGATCGCCGACGCCACGCAGAAGGCGCTGGTGTTGCGCGGCTTCGACCTCGGCGCGAACGACCACGCGCTGCGGCCGCTCGATCCCAACGAGCTGCGCGCGCGGGCGCGGAACCAGATCCGGCGCAAGCGCTACCAGGATCGCCTCCGCAACGAGCTCGACCGCTCGCTCGAGATGGCGGTGACCGACGCGCTGACCGGGCTGCGCAACCGCCGCTACGTGCGCCGCCACCTCGAGGCGCTGCTGCGCACCGACGAGGTCGCGGTGATGCTGCTCGACATCGACCGGTTCAAGTCGATCAACGACACCCACGGCCACTCGGTCGGCGATGCCGCGCTGAAGGAGGTGGCGGCGCGGCTGCGCCACCACCTGCGCGCCGCCGACGTGGTCGCGCGCTACGGCGGCGAGGAGTTCCTCGCCGTGCTGGCCAATGCCAGCGCGGCCAACGTCATGATGGTGGCCGAGCGCCTGCGCGAGGCCATCGAGATCGACCCGCTGCGCCTCGACGACAACCTCTCGCTGCCGATCACCCTCAGCATAGGCGTCGCCGTGGGCGGGCCGGGAATCCCGGCCGACGACCTGGTGGATCAGGCCGACCGGGCGCTCTACCGGGCGAAGCAGGAAGGCCGGAACCGGGCCTGCCTGGCGGAGTGACGCCGGCGCCGGACGGGCGTGGCCGGAATCGCTCCGGGCGCGAGCCTGCTGCTCAGCAACGAATGCCGCCGGCCGCCGGTGACGGGGCGGCCGTCCCCGGGAGTTGGGCGGCCTGCGCGCCCGGACCCGCGGCCGGCGCGATGCGCCGGATGTGCGAGTCGGCACTGGTGCGATGGATGCCAACCCGGATAGCCTGACCGCCTGGGGAACGAGGCCCTGCTGATGCGGCAGGGGGAGGATGGCGGCGTCCGGAGGTCGGCTTCGAAGACGGCGCCGCGAGGGAAGGATTCGCGATGCCCATCGTCATCAGCATGGTCGCCCCGTCGGGCAGCACGAACAGCGACTGGCTGTTCCCGGGAACGGTCAACCCCTCCGGCAGCTTCTCCTACGCGGGATCGACGAATTTCAGCGGTGGCGTGCTGGGCGCGAGCCTCTCGACCGCGACCTACATCTGGAACGCGCGCGGCCCGAACACCTCCGGCACGGCGTCCACCGTCAGCGCGTCGCAGTCGGGCTTCCAGGGCAGCTTCGAGTGGCTCGAGGTCTTCGTCCTCCAGGGCGGCATGTACAACAACGTCGGCGTCCTGCAGGCCAATCCCAGCCTGTCGTTCCCGACCGCGAACCGCCTGACCGCGTCCAGCGTCCTGTCCGGCAACGACACCTTCACCGGCGGCGCCGCCAATGACGTGCTGAACGGTTATGACGGCAACGACGTCATGTCGGGCGGGCCCGGCAACGACACCTTCAACGGGGGCGACGGCTTCGACACCGTCTCCTACGCCGACTTCACCAACTGGATCACGTCGAACGTCAACGGCTTGTGGCTCACGCTCGGCAATGGCGGGCAGAGCAGCGGCCTCGTCGGGCAGGACGTCTACAACTCGATCGAGTCGATCACCGGCACCGAGTTCGGCCAGCGCACCCTCGGCCAGACGACCTACACGAACCAGGGCAACGACACGATCACGGGCGATTCCGGCGACAACCGCCTGGAGGGCCTGTCGGGGAACGACACGATCGACGGCGCCGGCGGCAACGACGTGCTCAACGGCGGCACCGGCACCGACATCGTCCAGGGCGGCGAGGGCGACGACGACATCTGGATCGGTGGCGGCGAACTCGCCAGCGGCGAGACCTATGCCGGCGGCAACGGCACCGACACGCTGCGCTTCCGCGACATCGGCCTCGGGCCCGTCAGCTTCGACTTCACGGGCGTCTCGCTGACCGGCATCGACCGGCTGCTGTTCGAGCTCGGCACCACCGTCACCCTGACCACGGCGCAGGTGGCGGCCCTGCCGGGTGCGGTCACCATCACCGGCTCCTACCAGCCCACGATCCTCATCAACGCGCCGGCCGGCGGCGGCACGGCGACCATCGCCTCCTGGTCGGTGTCCGGCCTGTCGGCCTCGGCCACGATGATCACGCTGTCGGGCGGCGCCGGGAACGACGTGCTGACCGGCTGGTCCAACGGGGCGGTGTTCTCGGGCGGCGGCGGCAACGACACGCTGAACGGCGATTCCGGCGTCGACGTCATCGGCGGCGGCACGGGCGACGACACGATTTCCGCCGGCGGCGGGGACGACACCGTGGCCGGCGGCGACGGCAACGACGCGATGACCGGCGGCCTCGGCCGAGACACGCTCGACTACTCCGCCCAGGGCGGCGCGATCGTGGTCAGCCTCGCGGTCACGGCCGCGCAGAACACCGGCGGCGCCGGCACGGATACCTTCGGCGGCTTCGACAACATCCTGGGCGGAGCGGGCAACGACACGCTGACCGGCGCCGACACGACGGACACGGTCGCGGGCAGCAGCGCCGACAACACGCTCGACGGCAATGCCGGCAACGACGTCCTGATCGGCGGCCTCGGCAACGACCGGCTCGACGGCGACACGGGCACGGACACCGCCAGCTATGCCGCCTCCACGGGGCGCGTCGTCGTCTCGCTCGCCACGGCAGGCGCGCAGGACACCGTCAGCGCCGGCACCGACACGCTCGCCAGTATCGAGAACCTGATCGGCGGCTCCGGCAACGACACGCTGACGGGCGACGGCAACGCCAACCTCCTGCTCGGCGGCAACGGCGACGACACGCTGAGCGGCGGCCTCGGCAACGACACGCTGGATGGCGAGGCGGGGCAGGATTGGGCGGACTATGGCGGCGCCGCTTCGGCGGTCGTCGCCAACCTGGCCACGACGACGGTCACCGGCGGCGCGGGCGCCGACACGATCCTGCGCATCAAGCACCTGCTGGGCAGCGGCTTCAACGATACGCTGACCGGCGACGGCAACGACAACTCGCTCGTCGGCGGGACCGGCAACGACACCATCGACGGTGCCGGCGGCAACGACGTGATCGAGGGCGGCGGGGGCAACGACGTTCTCTCCGGCGGGACGGGAACGGGCGACACCGTCACCTACGCCAGCAACGCCAGCGGGGTGATCGTGAGCCTGGCCGTCGCCACGGCGCAGAACACGGGTGGCGCGGGCACGGACACGCTCTCCAATTTCGAGAACCTGACCGGGACGGCGCAGGGCGACCAGCTCACCGGCAGCATCCAGGACAACAGCCTGGTCGGTGGCGGCGGGGACGACCTGCTGGAGGGGCTCGGCGGGAACGACCTGCTCGACGGCGGCGCCGGCAACGACATGGCGACCTACGCCAACGCCACCGCCGCCGTCACGGTCAGCCTCGCGGTCGCGACGGGGCAGAACACGGGCGGCGCCGATACCGACACCCTCTCGAGCATCGAGAACCTCACCGGCTCGGGCTTCGCCGACACGCTGACGGGCAGTTCCGGCGCGAACACCATCAACGGGGGCGCGGGCAACGACGTCATCGAGGGCGGCGACGGCAACGACATCCTCGACGGCGGCACGGAGACCGACACGGCGAGCTACGCCAATGCCGCGGCGGGCGTCACCGTCAGCCTCGCGGTCGCGACCGCGCAGAACACCGGCGCCGGCACCGACACGCTGAGCAACTTCGAGAACCTGACGGGCTCGGGCTTCGCCGACACGCTGACCGGGGACGGCGGGGCCAACACGCTGTCCGGTGGCGGCGCCGATGACGTGCTCGAAGGCGGCGGGGGCAACGACGCGCTCGATGGCGGCGCAGGCAACGACAGGGCAACCTACGCGAACGCCGCGGCGACCGTCACGGTCAGCCTGGCGGTCGGCACGGCGCAGAACACCGGCGGCGCGGGCACGGACACGCTCTCGGCCATCGAGAACCTCACCGGCTCGGGCTTCGGGGATACGCTCACCGGCAGCACGGGCGACAACAGCATCGCCGGCGGCGCCGGCAACGACGTGATCGAGGGTGGCGCCGGCAACGACGCCCTCGACGGCGGCGCCGGCAACGACGTGCTGGATGGCGGTGCCGACGCCGACACCGTGACCTATGCCAACGTGGCCGCCGGCGTCACGGTCAGCCTCGCCCTGGCCACGGCCCAGAACACGGGCGGCGCGGGCACCGACACGCTGAGCAATCTCGAGCACCTCATCGGCTCCGGCTTCGGCGACACGCTGACCGGCGGCAGCGGCGTCGTGCAGGGCCTCGGCGGCGATGACCGCCTGCTGGATGGTCAGGCAGGCACGCTGAACACCTTCGAGGGCGGGACGGGAACGGACACCTTCGTCGCCGGGACGGCGCGCGCCAACGTGACGTTCAGCCGCGATGCGACCGGCGTCACCATCACCCGCGCCGGCGATGCGGCCGGCAACCGGCTGCTCGGGGTCGAGCGGGCGGAGTTCACCGACGTGACGATGGGCTTCACGGCGCACCGGACGGAGGACATGTCCGGCCGCGGCTTCGGCGACGTGCTGCTGCGCAACACGGGGTCGAGCGACGTCTTCCAGTGGCAGCTTCAGGGCTCCGGCGTCGCGGCCGTGGGCGCCCTCGGCACCGCCGGGCTCGACTGGACCCTCGGCGGGAAGGGGGACACGGATGGCGACGGCAAGTCCGACCTCGTGTGGCAGGGGGCCAATGGCGACATCTTCATCTGGAGGATGGACGGAGCCAGCATCCCGGCCGCCTTCGCGCTCGGCAACGCCGCGGGCTGGACGGTGAAGGGCATGGGCGACCTGAACGGCGATGGCCGCGCCGACATCGTGTTCCAGACCGCGCAGGGCGACTGGTTCACCTGGATGATGGACGGCACGCAGATCGTCGCGCAGGGCGGCGGCTCGGCCGGCGCGGGCTGGGACATCGCGGCCATCGCCGACTTCAACGGGGACCTGTCGGCCGACCTGCTGTGGCGGAACACCGCGACGGGCGACGTGTTCTACTGGCAGATGAAGGGCACGGCGATCGAGGCGGCCGGCGGCGTGGGCAACCCGGGCCTCGACTGGACCCTCGCCGGCGCCGGGGACCTGAACGGCGACGGCCGCGCCGACGTCGTCTGGCGCAACGCCGCCGGCGAGATCCACGGCTGGACGATGAACGGCGCGGCCATCCTGGGTGCGGGCTTCATGGGCTCGGCCGGAGCGGCCTGGCAGGTGCGCGAGGTCGCCGACTACACGGGCGACGACAAGGCCGACCTCCTGTTCCAGAACGGCACGACGGGGGAGGCCTGGCTGTGGGCGGCGGACGGCATCGCGGTCAACGCGACGGGCGCCATCGGCGCGCCCGGCGCGGCCTGGGCCATCGCCTGAAGCGGCGGGCGCGGGCGCGCGGCGTGCCCGCGCGGCCGCGTCAGTCCGCCCGCGCCATCCAGAAGCGCATCCGCCCGTCGGGGGAGGCCGGCATCTCGAAGGGGCGGCGCATCGCGACCACCATCGGCTCCCGGTAGAGGGGGATCGTCCAGAACGCCCGCCGCTCGATGCCGAAGGCCTCCGTCATCAGCGCCGTCCGGCGGTTCAGGTCCATCTCGACCGCGGCGCGGGCGACCAGCGCGTCGAACTCCGGCAGGCTGGTGCGCCCGGCGTTCCAGCTGCCCCGCTGCTGCGTCCGCGTGTGCAGCACGTTGTTGAGGATCGAGAAGCCGTCGAGCTGCGGCGTGTTCGCCCAGCCCATGATGAAGACGTCGCTCTGGTTGTTGATGAAGCGCGCCATGTAGGGCGGGTAGCGCATGACGTTCAGGTTCACCCGCACGCCGATGCGCGCCCACATGCTGGCCGCGGCGCGGCAGACGCGCTCCCCGTTCACGAAGCGGTCGTTCGGGCAGTCGAAGCCGATGGCGAAGCCGTCGGGATAGCCGGCCTCGGCCAGCAGGCGCCGCGCCGCCGCCGGATCCGCCGCGACGCGCGGCGTGGCGAGCGCGGCGTCATAGCCCAGCACCTCCGGCGCGATCAGGGTGTGGATCGGCTGCGTCAGGCCGCGCATCACGGTCTGGGTGATGGCCGGCACGTCGAGGGCGCGCGTCATCGCCTCCCGCACCCGCGCATCCGCCAGCGGGTTGCGCGGCTGCCCCTCCACCGGATGCTCGGGGGAGACGTTGAAGCCGAGGAACATCACGCGCAGGTCCTGCGCCTCCACCACGCGCAGCGCCGGTGCCGCCTTCAGCCGGTCGAGGTCCTGCAAGGGCGTGGGCGTGATGACGTCGAGCTGCCCGCCGAGCAGCCCCGCGACGCGCGTGGCGTCGTTCGCGACCGGCTGGAACACCACGCGGCGCAGCGGGTGCGTCGCGTTGTCCCACCAGGCGTCGAAGCGCTCCATCACCGTCTCGGCGTCCGGCTGGCGGGAGACGAGGCGGAAGGGGCCGGTGCCGTTGGTGTTCAGGCTGGTGTGGGCGGTGCGGCCGCGCGCGGGGTCGGCCGGCTCCATCGCGTTGTTCGCGCGCATCCACGCCTCGGAGAGGATGGAGATGCCGGCGAGGTCGTTGATCAGCACGGGGTACGGGCCGCGGAGGCGGATATCCACCGTCCAGTCGCCCGATTGCTCGATGCCGGCGATCATGTGCGTGACCGCCGCGTAGGGCGAGTGGGGCAGGCTCGCGCGGCGGAGCGACGCCACGACATCGGCCGGCGTCATCGGCGCGCCATCGTGGAAGCGCACGCCCTGGCGGATGGTGAAGCGCCAGTGATCCGGCGCCAGCGTCTCCCAGCTCGTGGCGAGGGCGGGCTCGAAGCGCAGGTCGCGCCCGTGGCGCACCAGGCCTTCGTAGATGTTGCCGAGGACGGCGGCATTGGCCGTGCTGAAGGCGCCGTGCGGATCCATCGTCGAGATCTCGCCGTTGTTCCCCCAGCGCATGGTGAGGTTCTGCGCGGCGGCCGGCCAGGCGAGGGCGGTGGCGAGCAGGGCGGCCAGAAGGCGTGCAGGCTTCATGCGTCGTTGCTCCGGTCGAAGGGGAAGATGGGGCGGCGCAGGCGCTTCCAGGGGAAGGCCCGGAGGTCGAGGCTGGCCACACCCGGCGCGTGGCAGGCGAGCTCCCCGGCGGCGAGCGGCAGGAAGGCCGGGCGGTGGTTCGTCTTGCTCTTGAGGATGACGTGGCGGAAGCGCGTCGGCTCCAGCCCGAAATGCCGGTATTGCAGCGGGTCGAGGCCCTCGACGCGGCCCTCGCTCAGCACCAGCGTCAGCCGCGGCGTCTCGATCACGGCGCAGCGGCCGAGATCCACCGGCATGCCGGTGAAGACGGGCCCCTCCACGGTGAAGCGCCCGATGCCGAGGCGCGTGATGGTGCCGCGCACCGCCAGCTTCCTGCGCGGCCAGGGCGAGGGCGTCCAGGCGCCGACCTGCAGGCTGACGGTCGCGCCGATGCCGGCCTCGCAGCAGGCGGCGACGGCGGCCGGGTCGCGGACCGGACCGGCGAGGATGCCGTCGAGCCCGGCGTCGAGCGCGGCCTGGATCACCGTCACGTCGTCCATCGGCCCGCCGGAGTGGCAATTGTCCGACTGGTCGGCGAGCACGATCATGCCGGGCGGCATGGCGCGCGCGCGGGCCATGGTCTCCTCGATGGGTTCGAGGGTCTGGGTGAACTCCTCCCGCAGCGACCAGGCGAGCTCGCCCACGCGCCGCGCCGCCGCCTCCGCCACGGCGCGGTCCCCGTGGGCGGTGGCGAGCACGGTCATGCCCGTGTCGCGGGTGTCGGCGAGCGGGAAGCCGGTGAAGACGGTGCAGCAGGGCAGGCCCGCCGCTTCCTCGGCCGCGGCCGCCGCGATCAGGCGCGACATGGGTTCGCGGTCGGTCAGGCCGCGCACCATGTCGGGCAGCATCGGCACGGCGTGGCGCACCGTGACGGGATCGAGGCGGCCTTCCAGCACCTCCCGCAGCAGGCGGCCGGCGCGGCGCCCCGTCTCCGGCATGTCGAGATGCGGATAGCTGCGATAGCCCGGCATGACCGAGCAGTTCGCGACGAAGCGGTCGGTGATGTTGGCGTGGCTGTCGAGCGCGGCGCCGATGGGCAGGCCGGGCCGGACGTGGCGGATGCGGGCCAGCAGCTCGCCCTCGCCGTCCTCGTGATGCTCCGCGACCATGGCGCCGTGCAGGTCGAGCAGCATGGCGTCGCATTCGCGGGCGGCGGCGCAGAAGATGCCGGACAGGCGCTCGAAGGCGTCGCGCGCGACGGGGGCGCTGGGCAGCGCGCGGGCCGCGAGCGGGATGAAGACGTCCGCGCCCATGGCTTCGGCCTCGTCCAGCAGCCCCGACATGGCGTAGCCCGAATGGCGGTACAGCCTGTAGGCCGCGTCGCCCTCGCAGGGCGAAAAATCCTCCCAGCGCGTCGGCACGGGGGAGAAGGTGTTGGTCTCGTGCTTGAACATCGCGACCATCAGGCGAAGGGGCATGTGCGGTCACTCCGGCTCGATGCGGGCGAGGCGGATGCGCCGGCCCCGGCTTTCGCGTGCGAGGTGCGGTTCCAGCGGCGCGGGCGGCATGGCCAGACCTCCTGGCTCCGCCCTCCGGTCATCGGGCCGCGTCATGCCGGCCGCCCGTCCTTCACCACCGCGACGCCGTCCAGCTCCACGGTGCAGCCGCGCATGGGGAAGTCGAAATGGCCGCGGCAGAAGCGGCCGGCATGCTCGTTCGAGCCGGTGGAGAACAGGAAGTTGCCGGCGAAGGCGCGCAGCTCCGTCCCGTTCACCTGCGCCTTGTCATAGGCCATCAACCCGTCCCAGCGCGCCTTGGGGTTCAGCCCCCACCCGACATGGGAGACGCACCAGGCCTCGGGCTCCTCCCAATCCTCGAGCTGCCGGCGCAGCATGGCGGCCTCCATCCCGTCACCCGCGATGGCGGTGACGCGGTCGCGCTCGATCGTGAGCGTGGTGCGCTCGCGGCAGTATTCCTTGAAGGTCAGGTTGGCGTCGCCCGGCGCGAGGACGACCTGCCCCTCCACCGAGCCGGCGACGGGGAAGATCGCGACGAGGCCCGCCGGCCAGTAGGCGACCGGCGCGTCCGCCGAGGTGAAGCCCATCGCCGCGCGCACCGGCGCGCCGGGCAGCCGCACCGTCAGCTCCGTTCCGGCGGGCGATGTCACGCGCATCACCTTCGCCGCCCTGGCCCGCGCGACGGCCGCGCGCACCGCCTCGCCGATGGCGGGGTCGGGCTGCAGGCGCTCCAGCACCTCCGGGTGCTCGTTGCTGATCATCATGATGCGTGCGCCCCTGGCCATGATGGCGGCGCGCTCCGGCGCGTGCAGCAGCCCCTCCGCCGTGCAGTCCACGACGAGCTTCGCCGCAGCGAGGCCGGCGATGGCCGCCTGGTGCCCGCCCATGGCGAGCGAGGTTCCCGTCGAGCGCAGCGGGATGGTGGTGGAGACGGCGGGCGAGGGCATGGTCACGCGGAAGGGCCGCGCGCCGATGGCGTGCAGCGCGAGCTCCGCGAGGTCGGGCAGGATGGGGCGGGACTGCGTCTCGGCCAGCACCGCGACCTCGTCGCCCGGGCCGACGCCGCAGAGTTCGAGCGTGCGGCGGAAGGCGGCGATCCAGCGATGCTCGATCCGTTCCTGCAGCATCAGCCGACCTCCTCCCAGAAGCGCGTGACGGCGTCGCGGAAGGCGTCGGGCGCCTCCAGGTTCAGCAGGTACCCGGCCCCGTCGAGGATGGCGAGGCGCGCGCCCGGAATGGCGGCGGCCAGCGCCTGCATCTGCGCCGGCGGCGCGAGGCGGTCGGCCCCGCCGCCGAGCACCAGCACGGGCAGTGCCAGGCGCCGCGGGTCGGCGACGGGCGCCATGGCGGAGCGCGCGCGCAGCACGGCGACGTAGTCCGGCACGCGCAGCCGCAGGATGCTGTCGCGCAGCGCCGCACGCGCGGCGTCGCTGGCATTCGGGCCGGTCAGCGCGGGGATAAGCGAGGCCGCCAGCGCCTCCGGCCCGCCGCGCTCGATCGGGCCGAGGCGGTCGCGCAGGAAGGCCTCGCCGCGCTCGCCGGGCAGCACCGGTGCGTCGCCGGGCCGGCACGCGACCAGCGTGAGGGACCGCACGCGGGCGGGGTGCCGCGCCGCGAGGGCCTGGGCGACGAGCCCGCCCATGGAGAGGCCGAGCACATGCGCGGGCGCGCCCATCGCCGCCAGCACGCGCGCCGCATCGGCGACGAGGTCCTCGAAGGCGAGAGGGGTCGGGCCGGGATGGGATTCGCTGTCGCCATAGCCGCGCAGATCGGGTGCCCAGGCGCTGCGCGACCGCGCGAACGCCCCCAGCTGATCGTGCCAGTTGCGGCGGTTGCCGCCGATGCCGTGCAGCAGCAGGGCGGGCGTGCCGTCGCCCCCGGCCGCGCGCGACACGGCGAGGCCGGGCGGGCCCGGCAGGTGAAGCTCCTCGATCGGGCCCGGGGTGACGTCCATGCCGGGGAGCATGGCGCGTCTTCAGCTGTCCGGACAACAGCGGGGCGGCGCTGCTACAGCAGGAACCAGCCCGGCCCGGCCACGCCCGCCGCGGCGGATTCGACGATGGAGAGCCCGTCCATCCGCCACATCCAGGCGTAGCCGTGATCGGCATCGGTGAAGACGAGGTCCGCCTTGCCGTCGCCGGAGTAGTCGGCCGCCCTGGAGAAGCGCCAGCCCCCGCCGGCCCCGCCGATCCAGCCCTGGGTCGCGACGGAGCGCCCATCGGCGCCCGTGATCCAGCCCCACAGCCCGCCCGCCGCATTCTGCCAGACGATGTCGGCCCGGCCGTCGCCCGAGAGGTCCACCACGGCCGCGATGTTCCATGCGAGGCCCGGGTTGCCGAGCGAGCCCTCGTCGCGCACCCCGCGGCCGTCCAGCATCCAGGCATGGGCTTCGCCGGTGCCGCGATGGCGCAGCAGCAGGTCGGCCCGCCCGTCGCCGTCGAGATCGGCGACCGACGCCACGTCCCAGTCCGGCGAGGCCCAGCCGAGCGTCGCCTGCGCGCCATCGGGGCGGCGGAGCGTCACGATCCCGTCGGCCGCGCGCAGCACGGCCTCCGCCCGGCCGTCGCCGTCGGTGTCGCCGAGGCCGACGACGCCTTGGCCGGCGGCGAGCAGGCCCAGGCCGACATCCGCCTTCACCCCGGCGCCGTTCATCGTCCAGGCATGGAGGCGGCCATCCTGGTGCTGCCACATCAGGTCGCTCCGCCCGTCACCGTCGAGGTCGCCCTTCGCGGCGAGGCTCCAGCCCTCGCCCGGGCCGCCGAGCGCGCCCTCGCCGGCGCGGCCCGGACCGTCCATCGCCCAGCGATAGAGGAAGCTGCCGTTGAACCAGAGCAGGTCGCCCTTGCCGCGGCCGCCCAGATCCTCGGAGCCGGTCACGACCGGGCGGGGCAGGGCGCCGCCCGTGACGAGCCAGGTGCCCTCCGCCCCCCCGAGCAGCAGGTCGGCCCGGCCGTCGCCGTCCTGGTCGCCGGCCGCGCCGAGCTCCGCGCCGAGGCCGGGGCCGGTGATCCGCAGCAGGTTCGGGGCGGGACCCGTCAGGTCCACGTCGCCCCAGGCGCCCCGGTGACCGAGCAGCACCGCCACCTGCCCGGCCGCGGGATCGCCCACGCCGAGATCGGCGAGGCCGTCGCCGTTCACGTCGCCCAGACCGGCGACCTCCGTCAGGCCCGCGACGCCGGTGAGGCGGATCCCGTCCGCGGCGGCGAGGGCCTGCAGGTCGAGATCGGCCCAGCCCTCCGCCTTGCCGAAGAGCAGCCAGGCCGCGCCCGCGCCGCCCAGCAGCAGGTCGGCGAGGCCGTCGCCATTGACGTCGCCCGCGCCGGCGACCGCCGCGCCGAGCCCCGGCCCGCCCGTGATGCGGACCAGGCCCGGCATGCCTTCCGCGAGGTCGAGGTCGCCCCATTCGCCGCGGTCACCGAGGACGAGGATCGCCGCGCCGGTTCCACCCGGCGCGCCGAGCAGCATGTCGGCGAGCCCGTCGCCGTTCACGTCGCCCACCGCCGCGACGGCGCTGCCTAGGGCGTCCCCGTCCGCGCCGTAGAGGCGCAGCGCATCGGGACCGGTCGGCAGCGCGAGGTTGAGGTCGGCGCGCGCGCCCGGCCCGCCGAGCAGAAGCCACGCCGCGCCGTTGTGATGCCGGCCGGCGATGCTGGCGCCCGGCGCGCCGAGCAGCATGTCGCCGAAGCCGTCGCCGTTCACGTCGCCGAGGACCGCCACGGCCTGGCCGAGGCGGTCGCCCTCGCCGGCGCCGGTGATGCGGATGCCGATGTCGGCGAGCGCGGCGTCGGCCCAGCCCGGCGGGCCGCCGGGCAGCAGATGCACGAGCCCGGTGCCTGGCAGCTCCAGCTCGGCGTTGTCGGCCAGCGGCGCACCGAGGAGGAGGTCGGCCCAGCCATCGCCGTTCACGTCGCCGAGGGCGAGGGCGTCGCCGACACCGTCACCGGACAGCACGGCGCCGCCCGCGCCCAGCCACAGCCGCGCCCCGCCGCTCAGCCCGAGCAGCAGGTCGGGGCGGCCATCCCCGTTCACGTCGGCGCCGCCGGCGAGGCCGCCGGATGCCGGGAGGAGGAGCGGGGCGAGGGAGGCGAGGGCGAAGGCCATGGGACGTCCGTTTCGCCCCGATTCTCATGGCCAAGTCCCGCGCGCCGGCAAACGGAAGCCGGGCCGGACGGTCAGCCCTGTCAGGTTGTGTCGCCGGGGCGCTGTCCGGCCTCGTCAGCCGGTTTCGGCGAGATGGCGTCTCCACGCCCGCGGGCGACGGCCACGCTTCCTGACACTTCCTTCCGGATCCTGGCGGGTCAGAGGATCGCCCAGCCATTGGCATAGGCGCCGAGGCTGGTGCCGGTTCCGGGCGCGAGCCCGTCCATCGCCTGTTGCCAGCCGAGGCCCGTCGCGTCGTTCACGGCGATGATGTCGGCCTTGTCGTCGCCGGTGGCGTCGGCGATGCGCGCGACGCGCCAGCCGGTGCCGAGCGTCCCCGCCGCGCCCTGGCTGGCCGCCGCGCCGTCCGTTCCCGTCAGGTAGCCCCAGAGATGGTTGGCCCCAAAGCCCACCAGCACGTCGGCCCGGCCGTCGCCGTTGAGGTCGCCCACGCCGTGGAAGGTCGTGCCGGCGCCGGAGACGGCATAGGCGCGCGTGGCCGTGGCCTGCGCGCCGTTCATCAGCCACACGGTCATCGCGCCCGTGCCGGCGTCGCGCCAGAGGAAGTCGGCGCGCAGGTCGCCGTCGAAATCGGCGACGGCCGCGAGCGCCATGCCGGTGGGCGCGGTGCCGCCGCCGGAGCCGAGCGCGGTCGTCCCGTCCATGCGGCGGACCGTGTAGGTGCCGGCCGTCGCGTTGAAGACGACGAGATCGGCGCGGCCGTCGCCATCGGTGTCGCCCATGCCGGCCAGCGTCTCGTTGGCGGCGGGCGTGGCGAGGAAGCCGGCGCCCGACTGCGTTCCGCCGGCGGCGTGGAGCCAGCCGTAGAGGCTCCCGTCGGCGGCGGCGCGCCAGATCAGGTCGGCGGTGCCGTTGCCGTCGAGGTCGCCGCGGCCGGCGAGCGTCCACCCCGTGGGCACGGCACCGAAGCCCGAGCCCGCCTGGCCCGAACCGTCGAGGGCCCAGCGCCAGACGAAACCCGTGGCGGCCTGGAGGAAGAGCATGTCCGGAAGGCCGCGGCCGGCGACGTCGTCGGGCCGGGCGAAGCCCAGGTTGATGGTCTGATCGGTGAACTGCAGCCGCTCGATGCCGGTCAGGCTGTCGCTGCCATCGGCGCCCGCGACGGTCCAGCCCGCGCCGGCGTTCTTCGTGATGGTGACGGCGGACCGCGCCACGCTCAGCACGGCCGTGTCATGCCCGCGCCCACCGGACAGCGCGTCGTCCCCCAAGCCGCCGGTCAGCAGGTCATTGCCGGCGCCGCCGGAGAGCGTGTCGCCGCCGGTGCCGCCGGTCAGCGAATCCCCCTGGGCCGAGCCGTTGACCGCCTCGAAACCCGCGATGCCCCCGGTCCCGGTGGCTGTGCCGGCGGCGAGCGACACGACGACACCGACCCCGGTCCAGTTGCCGTAGTCGAGCCGGTCGGTCCCGCCCTGCCCGTCGCTGGTGCCGGTGATGGTCGAGCCGTTGCGGAGCACCAGCGCGTCGTTGCCGTCGCCGAGCAGCATGGCGGTGCCGCCGCCGCCCGAGATGCTGCCGGCGTTGTCCACCGTGTCGTCCTGCGCGCCGATGATGTGGATGGCGATGCCCGCCACGCCGGTGATGGTCCCCTGGTTGGTGATGCTCGTCGCGAAGGGGGCAGGGCCGGTGGAGCCGTTGTCCACCATGATGCCGCGCCCGGCGCCGCTGATGGTCGCGCCGGCATGGTTGCGGATGGTGCCGCCGCCCGCCGCCACGCCGTCCGAGGTGTTGGGCAGGCCATCGCTGCCGGTGCCGCCGGCGCCGATGCCCTGGATCAGGCCGTAATTGTCGAGGGTCAGCAGGCCGTCGGCATCCACCCCGTCGCCGTCGCCGTCGTTGATGCCGTCGGGGCCGCCGCCATTGGGCTGGCCCGGCGTCGCGCCGTTGATGTCCGAGCCCGCGCTGTTGCTGAAGGCGCCGGTGATGGTGCCGCGATTCGTCACCGTGGCGGAGCCGTCGGCCCCGACGCCCGAGCCGTTGCGGCCCGTGATGGTGGCCCCGGCCCGGTTGTCCACGGTGATGGAAGTGCCGAGGCCCGCGTTGATCCCGTGGCGGTCGCCCGAGATGTCCCCGCCCAGCAGGTTGGTGACGCTGCCCGAGGCGTTGTCTTCGTACTGCACGCCGTCGGTGTTCACGCTGTAGGCCGCGGCCGTGCCGCCGTTGATCGTGCCGGAATTCGTCACGTTGCCGACGGCGCCGAAGCGGATGGCGTCGTTGGCCGACGCGCCGATGGTGCCGCTGTTGGTGATCTCGGCGGTGAAGGCGCCGGTGCCGCCCGCGAGATCGAGGGCCTGGGACGACTGCGAGGTGATGCTGCCGGCATTGGCCAGGGTCAGCGAGCCGGCGGTCACCGACCCCGCCTGGATCTGGATGGCGTCGTCGTCCGATGTGATGCTGCCGGTGGCGTTGTTGTTGATGGTCGCGGTGAAGTTCGCGCCGACCGTCACCTCGACGCGGATGGCGCGGCCGCCGACGGCGCTGTTCTGGATCGTGCCGTTGTTGGTGATGAGGCCGCTCGTGGTGGGCGCGTTGAACCGCACCGACTGCGCGTTGGCCGAGACGTTGACGACGCCCGTGGCCTGCACGGTCAGGTCGTCCGTCCCCGACAGGCTGATTCGCGTGGTCTGCGTGGCGCCGACCGGGACGACGAAGCTGGCCATGTGACCATTCCAGATGGAGAAGCGCAGCGGAACACCGGAGCGCCCCCCGGCGCAAGCTCTTGCTCGGTCACAGCTTGGTGGCGGGTCCCCATCGCCGCGCTTCCCCAGGGCGCCTGCTCCGCGGTAGGATGCCCGCCCCCCCCGACGTTCTTAGCCTCCCCGGATGAGGATGCGCCGCCGCATGCCCCGTGACGTCGTGGATTCGCCCGCCCCCGGCCTGCGCCGCTTCGCCTCGCCCGCCGTGCGGGAGGCGATCCGCCGCCGGCTGAGCGAGCTCGGCGCGCTGGTCTTCGCGCTGGCCGGGCTGGCGCTGCTGCTCGCCGTCGCCAGCCACGACCCGGCCGATCCGTCCTGGTCCACCGCGACCGACCGCCCCCCCACCAACCTGGCCGGGCCCTTCGGCGCGCGGGTGTCGGACGTGCTGTGGCAGGGCTTCGGCGTCGGCGCCTTCCTCCCCGCGCTCGCGATGCTGGGCTGGGCGGTGCGGCTCGCCACGCAGCGCGGCCTCGGCCTGCTGCCGGCGCGCATCGCCGCGACGCTCG